>NZSH01000028.1 GCA_002696705.1 Woeseiaceae bacterium
CGTCACCAGAGGATTTTCATCGGGTGCTGGATGCCGTAAAAGGGCTTGGCGTTGAAACATTAATGGCTGAAGTGGCCATGCTACCCCAGAACTATATTAATCTTGAGGGAAAAGCAGCTCAGCAGATGCTGAAATTGATGGGTTTACTTGAGGATCATGATGATGTGCAGCACGTGTGGTCCAATTTCAACGTCGAGGAAAAGGAGATCGAGGCTTCGTTAATGTGAAAATTTTTGGCATTGATCCAGGGTCNAAACGTACGGGCTATGGCTGTATCGAGTACACGAATAGCCGTTACGAGTTGATTGTTTCCGGTGCGATTTCTGCGCCTTCCGGTNACACGTTTCCACAACGACTTCGGCTGATTCATGATGAACTAANTCNGTTGCTTGCCACATGCCANCCAGATTGCGTGGCTATTGAGGATTTGTTCCACGCCAAGAATGCACGTAGCGCGCTTAAGCTTGGCCATGTACGTGGNGTGGCCATCTTGGCAGCAGTAGAGGCTGACCTTCCNGTTTTNGAGTACACGCCGACGCAAATCAAGCGTGCTATTGTTGGATATGGACGTGCAGAGAAGCAACAAGTACAGGAAATGATNAAAATATTACTTGGTCTTGACNCAATCCCGACACCNCACGACGCGGCTGATGCTCTAGCAGTTGCTCTCTGTCATGGGCACAGCATGGGACCGATNTCGTCTGAANGTGNCNCGTCATCCATAGNGAAGTCGTCTCTCACAAGTTGGCGACGCTACCGACCAGAANTCGAGGNTCGAAAGAGGGATCGATGATTGCAGCCCTGACTGGTCGGTTGCTTGAAAAACGACCAAATCGTATCGTGCTGGATGTGCATGGAGTTGGTTATGAGGTGNATGTTCCNCTTTCTACCTTCTATCAGATGTCNGAATTAGGTGATGANATTACATTGCAGATCCATACCCACGTGCGTGAGGAGACTCTAGCCTTGTTCGGCTTCTCAAGTNATTTAGAGTTGGTNGTTTTTGAACACCTCATCAGTGTCAGTGGTGTTGGACCACGTCTGGCGTTGACTGCCTTATCNGGTCTTGAGCCACCNGCCCTTGTTCGGGCAGTGCGTANCGGTGATATAGCGAGTCTTATGGGTATACCAGGGGTCGGTAAAAAAACTGCAGAACGTTTGGTGTTGGAATTGAAGGANCGGNTNCCTGTTNCNGAGTCTGTCAGCCAGCNTGGCGAGGNCGCGTCTACAGGCACTGATGACCTGCGTGGNGACGTGCTGTCCGCTCTACTAAACCTAGGGTATCATCGGCNTCTGGCAGAGAAAGCGATCAGTGTNTCTTTAGAGGCAGGNNAGATCGAATCGTTCGAACATGCTCTCAGACAAGCGTTGCGAGAATTAGCTCGTTGACATCGGTTGCTCTGTTTCAGATTCCTGACTNATGACGGATTCTACNAGGGTCGTTACATCGGCACGTGTTGAAGAAGATGCACATTATGAAGTGGGTCTTCGCCCGCGTTCACTTGACGAGTATATTGGTCAAGATCGTTTACGTGAGAACCTCGATGTTTCAATNAAGGCGGCNCGGCAACGCAACGATGCTGTAGACCACGTNCTGTTATACGGTCCTCCTGGTCTAGGTAAAACAACGCTGGCCTATGTTATTGGTCATGAANTGGGTGTTAGCGTNANTGCNACGTCTGGTCCGGTTTTGGAAAAGCCAGGNGACCTAGCAGGGATTCTGACTAATCTCCAAGAACGNGACGTCCTGTTTATTGATGAGATCCATCGTATGANTCCTGNAATNGAAGAGATTCTTTATCCTGCAATGGAGGATTACAAACTCGANATTATGATCGGCCANGGACCGAGTGCCCGTTCGGTTAAACTGGACGTTAAAAAATTCACGTTGATAGGAGCGACCACNCGCGCTGGTTTGTTAACTGCCCCTTTGCGCGCAAGGTTTGGTATTGTCCACCGACTAGATTTTTATGTCGAGAAAGATCTGTTAGAAATCGTGCGTCGTTCCGCTGGTATTCTGGATGTATCAATTGCAGANGAAGCAGCGATTGAAATCGCACGACGGTCAAGAGGNACACCACGCGTGGCCAACCGTCTCTTGAGNCGGGTCCGNGACTATGCACAGGTCAGGGCTGANGGCACGATCTCGAAGGAGATTGCTGAAGCTGCTTTAAAACTACTTGAGATCGATGAGCGCGGGTTTGATGANTCCGATCGGCGGCTACTNCANGCCATTATCGAGAAGTTTAATGGTGGGCCGGTTGGTCTGAATAGCCTCGCGGCTGCGATAAGTGAAGAGAAGGATGCAATTGAGGATATTTATGAACCATTCTTGATCCAAATAGGNTTTCTAGATCGCACGCCTCGTGGACGTGTAGCCACATCGAAAGCTTACGCNTATTTCGGGCTNGAAGNACCTAGCAAGGNATCACGATTGTGGTAAAACGTTTTAATAAGGGTAACTCCATGCAACGTAAGGACGGTCCTATGCTGAGACCGGTTAAAATTGCGTCACTCGCGACATATGTGCCGCCGCGAGTAATGACAAACCATGACCTATCAAANTTAGTTGACACTTCAGACGAGTGGATCCAGCAACGNACCGGGATTCGGGAGCGACACNTNGCTGATGCGGGGGTCGGCACTTCTGATNTAGCGAAGGAAGCCTCCGAACAAGCAATTAAGCAGGCCAACCTAACTCCNCTCGATCTCGATTTAATCATAGTGGGTACAACNACGCCTGACATGTCATTTCCTAACACAGCGTGTCTGCTGCAGGCGAAGCTTGGTGCGAACAACGCTTGGGGTTTTGATTTAGGTGCAGCGTGTTCTGGTTTCACTTATGCATTAACCACTGCGTGTCAAATGGTCTCAACGGGATCTCATACNCACGCGCTTGTGGTTGGAGCAGACGTGATGTCGAGCATACTTGATTACNAGGATCGTACAACTTGTGTGCTGTTCGGTGANGGGGCAGGGGCTGTCGTTGTCTCACCGGCCGACGANGATCAAACCGGTATAATTGATTTCGTTCATGAAATTGANGGTACAGGNGGCCCAGCACTNTGCCTTCCAGCAGGTGGTAGTCTCAGGCCAGCTTCCCACGAAACCGTCGACCAAAGACTTCATTNTGTGCATCAAGATGGCCAGACTGTCTTCAGGTTTGCTGTACGTAAAACAGTAGAAATCTGTAAGCGNTTACTTGAGCGTAATAACCTAGATGTTAGCGAACTAGACTTGTTCGTCTCACATCAGGCCAATCGGCGCATCATATTGTCAGCTGCTNAGAAGTTAAATCTGGATGNCGATAAAGTGGTAATTAATGTAGANCACTATGGCAACACGACCGCTGGCACGATTCCACTCGCGCTAGATGATGCTGTAAAAGACGGGCGTCTNAAGAAAGGCNATCTAGTGTTNCTCACATCTGTGGGNGCGGGTTTTACNGTTGGATCNGTCTTGCTGCGCTGGTCTTACTAGCCTGATATAACCCGCGGCACCCTNGTGGTCTTTNTAGATCAAGAACACTNGGACCCTAGCAAGAATATANAACATTAATNAGTTCCTTGTATGTGATATTAGGAGTGCTGGGCACGCATGAAGGTTGACGATTTTGAGTTTNAANTGCCGCACGCACTGATTGCCCAGGNCCCTGTTCAGACTCGNGATCAAGCCCGNNTANTAGTGCTCGACCGAGCTANAGGAATTTCAACGCATACAANCGTTTCTTTACTTGCTGACNATTTTCAGCCAGGTGATGTGCTCGCGCTGAATAANACAAAAGTTTTTCCCGCACGCCTTTATGGTCATCGAATTCCAAGTGGAGGCTCAGTGAAATGCTTATTGATGCGGGAGGTCAATCCAGAGCACTGGGATGCTCTCGTCCATCCTGGACANAAATTAGGAGTCGGTGAAAAGATGTTGTTCGAGGGTAATGGNCNGCAACTGTTTGGTGAGGTAGTGAGTCGCTCAGCATTTGGTCGACGGNNCGTACGNTTGTGGTCAGACCAAGGTGACCCTTGGGAANCCATTAATGTNATTGGCCATATTCCACTNCCNCCTTACATTAAACGACCCGATGATCAACGAGATCGTGATCGGTATCAGACTGTGTATGCNCGAACACGAGGATCNGTGGCAGCNCCCACAGCTGGATTACACTTTACTNCTGANNTNTTTNANTCACTTGCCAGNCGAAANGTAATTCGTGCAGANCTGACATTGCATGTAGGCTACGGAACATTTAAACCNTTGCGAACTGACCGCGTAGAGGATCATNTGATTGANGCTGAGNCGTTCGAAATTTCTGAGGAAACGGCCCACGTCATTAATCGGGCNCTTGATGAGAATNGACGNGTCATTGCGGTTGGNACGACCACAACTCGCGCTCTCGAAACATCTGTNCGGCACGGTGGTGGCCGAATAGTGCCTGGNAAGGGCGTATCAGATCTATTTATTTANCCNGGNTTTTCGTTTNCTGCCGTCAGCGGAATCATGACAAATTTTCACTTNCCGAAATCNTCTCTCNTGATGCTTGTTTNTGCATTTGCTGGTCGAGATTGTCTGTTGGCGGCTTATGATGAAGCAGTNCGGATGAACTATCGTTTTTACAGCTATGGTGATGCCATGCTAATTGTCTAGGGGAGAACCAATGACCTTTCCCTATGAAGAGTTCGACGTTTCTGATGTTCACACGTATGCCTTAAAGTNACGNCATAGTAAGGCACGGTTTAGCGATTTTGCGCGTCCCTATGAGCCTGGCACGGGAGTGNCTGGGNTATTGGACAGTNTGCCAAANATCTTAGCTTCCGCTGATTTTGTTGAGGTCGTCAAAACGCTGAAACGTACGCGGGAAGCTGAGGATGGCATTGTCTGGGGTTTAGGGGCNCACATNGTGAAGACNGGGCTTTCGCCGGTAATNATNGATCTNATGGAGCGTGGTTTCGTATCGGCGATCGCAACTAATGGGGCTGGNATGATTCACGACTTTGAAGTNGCAATTGCAGGAGCAACCTCGGAAGAAGTTGANGAGTCGCTAGATTCAGGANAATTTGGCATGGCCGACGAAACCGGACGTGTNCTAAATGAGGAAATTGCGAAAGGTGTAACCAACGGGNTAGGCATTGGTCAGGCNGTAGGCGANTACCTGCTTAACCTNCATCCNCCATTTGAACNGGTTAGTATTTTTGCGANTGCTGCTCGACTTAACATACCAGTGACGGTTCACGTAGCGNTCGGCACNGACGTGATTCACATGCATCCTNCGGCATCTGGAGAAGCGCTNGGAGAAGGTAGTCTGANAGATTTTTACTACTTTGTCTCGTCGGTGTCGAGGCTTGCAAATGGTGTNTACTTAAATTGTGGTTCGGCTGTTCTTNTNCCAGAAGTNTTTTTAAANGCGGTGTCGCTAGTGNGGAATCGTGGAGTCTCGCTCGNGAATCTTACTACGGTAAACTTAGATTTNTTAAGACAGTATCGACCACAGNCAAANGTNGTAANAAGACCAACTTCTGCTAGTGGACGAGGAATTTCACTGGTCGGGCATCATGANATCCTCGTNCCCTTATTAGCAGCCGCCTTGNTCGAGTCTGTGACCTNAATTCTGTGACGTAAATNTAGAAACCTAAGAATCNGAAGCCACCATTCTCTAGGCTATAATNATGGATTGCAGTGCGTATTGAAGTGATGTTTCTGAGTGACAGTATTTGCCGGTGTAGCTCAGCTGGTTAGAGCACGCGGCTCATATCCGCGTTGTCCGGGGTTCAAGTCCCTGCACCGGCACCATTCGTTCTGATTCGAGAGTCTGCGGGGTGGACTAGGTATCTNTNGATGTCTTGAGTCATTCCGTTTCGNTGACNATACAGTCCAANTNGGCTGTCNCTTGTTAATCGTGAGGTCATGCCATCTATTCTCGAACGTGTTGGACAGACGATNNGTCGNCACAATTTNATTCCTCAAGGTGGACGTGTGATTGCCGCTGTTTCCGGAGGATCGGATTCTGTAGCCTTNCTCCACTTGCTTGAACAGTTATCTGGCNCGGATACATTTGAGCTTGTTGGTTTAATTCATTTAAATCATCAATTACGNGAACGACTCTCTGATGAAGANGAACAATTTTGTCGAAGACTAGCATCGAANCTGGAACGACCAATNTATGTCGAGCGNGTTGACATTCGATCACGTGCNCANACTTTGCAGACATCGATAGAAAATGCNGCGAGGACTGCAAGANTGGANTTTTTTCGTCGGGTAGCGGTNGAAGTTGGCGTTGACCGGGTTGCAGTCGGACATACNCGAGATGANCAAGCGGAAACTTTTTTGCTGCGTGTGATTCGAGGTGCCGGCACCCGTGGTTTATCAAGTGTATATCCACGTTTTGACTTAATTGTGAGACCCTTGCTCGACTTAACTCGAGCAGAACTTCGAGTGTTCCTCGCGAATGACGAAATTTCATTTAGAGAAGACGAGTCAAATCGAGACGTGACGATTCCTAGAAATCGCATCCGGCACGAGTTGATTCCTTATCTACGGGAACATTTTTCAGCCGGCATTGTTGACGTTTTGGCAAGGGAGGCATCCATTGCACATGATGATGCCGATTGGCTTGATTCAGCGGCTAATATTTCGGCGCAANCAATCNTCTCGTTAGAGGGAGAAAATCTGCNCGTTGATNTAAAGNGTCTAGTAGNACTTCCTGACGCCATNAAAAATCGNGTTGTTNTAGTNGCNATGCGGCGATTATCTGGANGANGGTTTATTGGATTCGATCATGTNGATACCTTTATGCGAATAGTGAAGCATGAGATTACGAAAGCTTCTTTTCCTGGACACAGTGCAGTGCGGGTTTNAGATGAGATNGTTCTNTCNCCAGGAACCCACCGTTTGTNTGAGTCTGATGACTGGCTGTCTTGGGGAGACGATTTACCAGTTCCAGGAGTGGTGAAATATATTGAGGCTGGAATTGAAATTTCAGCTGCTNCCGTAAATCGAGCTTCGATNCCCGATCTTTCANTNCTAAGAAGTTGTGGTNAACAGGTTTTCGTGGATGCAACGAAACTTNAGGGTGCATTAATGGTTCGAAACCGTAGACCTGGTGACGTTTTTCAGCCACTTGGGCTGCGCGGTCACAAGAAACTCCAGGACTTCTTTGTTGACCGGAAGATTGGACGAGATCAGAGACATTTAGTGCCCATAGTTGTTGATGGACGTGACCGAATTATTTGGGTAGCGGGACACACGATTGAAAATGATTTTAGGGTCACTGAGGACACACTGTCCGTGATAGTCTTGAGACTGAAGGAGTTAGGAGAATCAGCTTGAAACCATCGCTTAAGAATTTGTTGTTTTGGATGGCACTTGTTGTCGTCGGTGTCTTGATCTGGAATTTTTCAACTAATTTCCAGGCAGGCGACCGCGCAGAGATTTTTAGTGAATTTATTGCACTCGTCGATCAAGGTCAGATTGATGAAGTCACCATCATGGGTAACGAAATTTCTGGCAGTACAAGGGACGGAGTGCGGTTTCGAACCTATGCTCCTCCACAGTATGAGGGCTTGGCTAATACATTGCTTGAGCGGGGCATAAGGGTTACCGCCAAAGAAGCGACTTCGAGTCCATGGGCTACATTGCTGTACTCCTGGGCACCCGTTCTTCTCATTATTGGATTCTGGATTTTCTTCATGCGCCAGATGCAAAGTGGTGGGAACAAGGCGTTATCGTTTGGTAAGAGTAAGGCGAAATTGTCTACTGGTACGCAGAAAGTAGTTACGTTTAAGGATGTGGCTGGTGTCGACGAAGCAAAGGAAGAACTCCAGGAAATTATCGAATTTCTAAGAGAGCCACAAAAATTCCAGCGATTAGGCGGTCGCATTCCCACGGGTGTGTTGTTGGTAGGGGCGCCCGGTACAGGAAAAACACTGCTTGCTCGTGCAGTCGCTGGTGAAGCGAACGTTCCATTTTTTTCAATTAGTGGATCTGATTTTGTTGAAATGTTTGTCGGTGTCGGTGCTTCGCGTGTACGCGATCTGTTTGAGCAAGGGAAGAAAAATGCGCCCTGTATTGTGTTTGTTGATGAGATAGATGCAGTTGGGAGACATCGCGGAGCTGGTCTAGGCGGTGGACACGATGAACGAGAACAGACCTTGAATCAATTATTGGTCGAGATGGATGGTTTTGAGGCGAATGAGGGCGTCATCCTCGTGGCAGCTACGAACCGACCAGACGTTCTTGACCCGGCACTTCTTCGACCAGGTCGCTTTGATCGTCGTATCGTTGTCAATCGTCCCGATGTGAAAGGGCGTGAGGGTGTGTTAGGGGTACACACCAAGAAGATCCCTCTAGCTGACGACGTTAGCGTAACCGTTGTTGCGAGGGGAACAGTAGGGTTTTCTGGAGCTGACCTTGCTAATTTGGTGAACGAAGCGGCACTACACGCAGCACGCTACAATCGCAAGGCCGTTGAAATGATGGACTTTGAATTCGCGAAGGACAAAGTGCTCATGGGAGCGGAACGGCGTTCCATGATAATAAGTGATGCCGAAAAGAAGGTTACGGCTATCCACGAAGCGGGCCATGCACTCCTAACAGTGTTACTGCCGCATGCTGATCCAATTCACAAGGTTACGATTATTCCCCGTGGTATGGCGCTCGGTGTGACGATGCAGTTACCTGTGGATGATAAGCATAATTATGCGCGTGACTACCTCAACGATCAGATTGCGATACTGCTCGGTGGGCGAATTGCCGAGGAACTTACAAACGAGAATGTCACTACTGGGGCTGGCAATGACCTCGATCGCGCTACGGATCTAGCGCGGAAAATGGTTTGCGAATGGGGCATGAGTGANGCCATAGGCCCNNTNACTTTTGGNAAAAAAGAAGAGCAGATCTTTCTCGGGCGAGANNTCGCNCAGCANCAGGATTACAGCGAGCAAACGGCGATNTGTATCGATGAAGAGATTAAGCGTGTAGTAATGGACAATTACAAGCGGTCACGCTCAATACTTGAAGAGAATCGGGCGATTCTGGTGCAGATGGCAGAAGAATTGCTTATTCGTGAAGTACTCGACGGCGAACAGGTGAAGCGGATTGTGTCTGGTTTGCCATTGGATGAAAATCGATCGTCGACTAATCCTACGGCAGCATCTACCTCCGCTGGTGGTACTGAAGATAAAGAAGAGCAACCCTCAACTGCACCACAAATACCACCTCTCAATAAGCCATTGCCGCAAGAATAATGGACCCGTCTGTCGCGTTATGACGGTCTTCGAGTACGTNTGATAACGGACTTTGTGAGTCGGGATTAATTTAGGATAGAAAATACGCGCCATCGTGGTTCCTCGAAAAATCTACGACGTNCCTCTTCCTCATGGTCGGATGCTCCGCTTGGGCGTCCAGACGTTAGTNATGGGGATCATNAATGTAACGCCAGATTCCTTTGCGAGTNATGGAAGCAGCGTTGATCACTTGCATGCCATAGAAACGGCCTGTGCTATGGAAGCGGAAGGGGCCGATTTACTTGACATTGGNGGCGAGTCGACTAGNCCANGTGCGNTNCCGGTTGATGCAAGCGAGGAACTAAGNCGGATTCAGCCNGTTCTTGAAGCAGTGATTGGTAAAGTGAAGATTCCGGTGTCGGTGGATACTTACAAGGCTGAGGTGGCGAAATCGGCGATCCAACNTGGAGCTACTCTCATNAATGATGTTAGTGGTCTNGAGCATGATCCTAGTCTTGCGGAGGTAGTGGCAGAGTATAAGGCNGGGTTGGTTCTCGCACACACCCGAGGTCGTTCTCGGGCCATGTATCGTGAAGCANCTTATNCGTCGNTAGCTCNNGAGNTCGGNAATGAATTAGCAANGAGTCTNCAANGTGCCTTAACAGCGGGTGTAGCGCGCGAAGCAATTATTTTNGATCCNGGTATTGGCTTTGCAAAGAAAGAAGCCCACAGCTTTGCGGCCTTGGCCCAACTCGACCGCCTACAAACACTGGATCGCCCTCTTTTGGTTGGACCATCACGGAAGTCATTTATGGCATCAACACTAGGTGGNAAGTCACCTGCGGNACGAGAATGGGGCACAGCNGCAGCGATTGCTGCGGCCGTCATGATGGGNGNTCATGTTGTAAGNGTGCATGGGGTTCGTGAAATGGTTGATGTGGTGCGAGTTGTTGATCAGGTTCGTTCACATCGAAANAGTTTTTGTNATAATGATAGTTCGTTGAGTGAAGAGGCGACACTATAGAAGCTTAAGACTATGGTATCCATTATCGAACNGCTCNCTCNATTTGCCAGTTGGGTTCCANCGAACTGGTGGTATTTGATTGANATCGTAGTCGTANTGTTTNTTNTCTATAAGCTCCTGAAGTTTNTCGTACGACGNNTGGTNATCCGTTTTGGGCGAGCACCGTTTTTTCGNTACNTTACGAGAACTANCGGTGCTCAGGAAACTATCGAAGAAATTGTGGTCGCAACCACATTGCTCTCAGATNGTCATCGTGGTGCCATTATGGCTGTCGAGCGAGATGTTGGCTTACGGGGTTATATNGAGAGTGGTATCCGACTTGATGCGGCTTTAACTTACGATTTACTCGTAACAATCTTTCAGTCCGGTTCTCCGCTGCACGACGGNGCGGTGATTATACGAGAGGGNCGCCTGGCTGCAGCCGCCTGTTTTCTACCTCTAACGGTTAATCCTGNTCTGGGTCGTGATCTCGGAACACGGCANCGAGCCGCCATTGGCTTGACTGAAGAAAATGANGCGATCGCAGTGATTGTTTCTGAGGANACTGGNCAAGTCTCATTAGCGCTGGAGGGGCGGATTGAGCGTGATTTGAGTGCNGATNAATTGCGCGCNAGGCTTAAGNCGCTNGTGCTCACACGACGGGAATCGCCTTCGCGAAAGAGCAGTTGGCGAGTAAATGAACTGTGAAAGTCTTGTAGGAATTTTATTACNTGAGGCGAAAGCAACANTTNTTNGTCATCCAATCNAAGAGGTTNTACGGCTATAGNNTTCGTGGCTAAGNAGAGAAATGCAAGATCGNCTATTTGGCACTGATGGNATTCGAGGTNGCGCTGGAAAGTTTCCTTTAGATGCGAAGACGGTCTTTCGCNTGGGCGCAGCTCTCGTGCGAATGTTGCGTGCATCCAGAGACAGGGAAACGCAGATAAGAATTGTGTCTGGACGTGATACGCGAGAGTCTGGTCCTTGGATCGAAGCTGCATTAGCGCATGGTGTGTCGAGTGAAGGTGCAACATTGGTCAGCATGGGCNTAGCCCCGACGCCGGCAGTGGCCTTAACAGCGAAGTTCGANGATTTTGATGCAGGAGTTGTAGTATCNGCGTCACACAATCTCTATGAAGACAACGGGATTAAAGTNTTTTCGCCTGATGGCCTGAAACTNCCTGAACACAAGGAGCGCGATCTTGAAGNACTTGTCGAGTCCGCTAACGANGAAGTANNTGAAAACAGTGAGAACGNCGNAATTGANCCAAGTTTTCTTAATGCTTACATCGCCCATGTTCGGGGTGTGCTGCCNGACAGGCTTGACTTTGGACAGACAAGGCTNGCAATAGACTGTGCGAATGGTGCCATGTATGANTTGGCNCCCNNACTGTTNCGAGGNTGNGGCTTCGATGTTATGGTCTCGGGCTGTGCGCCGAATGGCAAAAATATTAATACAGATTGTGGTTCAACTCATCCAACGACACTAGCAAAGTTTGTTGTCGAGCATCAATGTCACGTCGGCGTGGCTTTTGATGGTGATGGCGATCGCGCTCTGTTTGTCGATGCTCAAGGTGGCATCATTGATGGTGACNCCGTACTTTTTATTTGCGCNAAACGACTCAATGAAATTGGACAGTTGCCAGGTAATGCGATCGTGGCGACAGTGATGAGTAATGTGGGACTTGAGNTGGGATTGCAGGGTTTGGGTATCGANCTTGTAAGGTGTCAGGTGGGAGANCGCTACGTGATGGAAGAAATGACCAAACATNGTATTGCTCTTGGNGGTGANCAGTCCGGACATATTATTTTTTCTGAATATCTTCAGACTGGAGACGGNCTGATAACAGCGATGATGGTGTTACGTGCAATGGCTGAGAGTGGACGCGCCTTGGCTGATTTGGCGGCCGANTTAGATGTTTATCCGCAGGTNCTTGTTAATGTTCCGGTGCGTCGGAAAACNGATTTGCAAAGCGTGCCGGAAATCGCTGCCGTGATTCGAGACGTTGAACTTCGCCTGGCAGGTCAAGGACGTCTTCTTGTACGATATTCCGGCACTGAGCCATTACTTCGGATCATGGTCGAGGGTCGCAATCAGGTTGAGATTCANGGATACTCAGATGAAATCGCCAGTGCAGTTAAGAGGTGTCTTCTATGACTTTGGGAGTAAGCCCTTCAGTCCTGCTATGATCTGAGTGTTCGCGCACAGGATGATANTTGCNAGGTGCGGTCACCTGGCTTGACACATTCCGATTGAGATANCATGAAGNTTGAATCAGTCATTTTCTTGATTACTGGCACCTGNTTTGGACTAATTGTCGGTTGGGTGCTGGGTAGTCAGCAGTCCGTATCTCTTCAAACTACAAATATNGGTGAGCCGCGNG
Source organism: Woeseiaceae bacterium (assembly GCA_002696705.1). Lineage (GTDB taxonomy): Bacteria > Acidobacteriota > Vicinamibacteria > Vicinamibacterales > UBA823 > UBA8106. The sequence goes on from NZSH01000028.1 coordinate 12,603, forward strand.
TGCAGGCCAGCCCCAACGTTAANCAGCCGGNAGTAGAGCCACGTGTAGTTGATGAGCAACGGATACAGACATTAGTNTCTGCAGCTGAACAGANTTCGTCTGACCCCGNACCAAGAGTGACTCTTGGTAATTTGTATTTCGATGCAGAACAATTCGAGGAAGCGGTGAAATGGTANGAGCAGGCNCTCGCGCTAGACCCGCNTAACGTCAATGTGAGTACCGATCTTGGGGTGGGTTACTATTATACGGANCANCCAGATCGNGCGATTNCACAGTTTGAGCACTCACTGGAGATCGATCCGGNGCATACGAAAACCATGTTGAACATGGGNNTCGTAAAAGCNTTTGGTCAACAGGATCTGGAAGGTGCGGCGACGGTGTGGCGGCGATTAATCGAGGTNACACCAGACAGNCCGGAAGGTCGTGCTGCNCANCANGCTCTTGCCAGCTTACAGTCAGCGCATCCAGATGCTGCNTTGGTGTCTGAGGAGAAACAACCCGGTGGNGTGGAGTAATATTTGTGCTGCTCTCTGTGGAAAAGTTGANCTAAATGTTGACTGGTTGGTTACGGGTTATTNTACCCATCNTTGCNTTTTACCTGATCTGGCGTTTTGTCTCTGGCGTGATTGAAGGTGCAACTGGTANATCGAAGGTGNCGAAACCAAAAGGTGTTTCTTTAGTGCANGANCCTGTGTGNGGCATGTTTGTNGTTCGATCACGAGCCGTNACNATTAAACGTGAGGGCACAGTTAAGTATTTTTGTTCCGATCAGTGCCGGCGAAAATATTTAGNTCAANAAGTCTGAAGATCTNTACGNAATTTCGACCTCTNANTTCNCCTTAAGAGAAGGGTGTTACGTGATGCAACCGGAAGAGCAAGTTCGGGCCAATATNGTTGAGGTCGGACGGCGTATTTATGAACGTGGCTATGTGGCTTCAAATGATGGCAACATCAGCGTTCGGCTGGGTGAGGANCGCCTCTTAACAACACCGACNGGTGTGTCAAAAGGATTTATGACCCCAGACATGATGGTTACGACTGANCTGAAGGGNAATAAGCTCGCTGGTGAGCGTAATGCATCCTCTGAACTTTTAATGCATCTAGCAGTCTACGAACATCGACCGGATATCCAGGCGGTGGTTCACGCTCATCCGCCTGCAGCTACTGGATTCGCAGTTGCTGGTATTCCGCTCGACCGAGCTGTACTGGCCGAAGTTGTTGTGACACTCGGTAGCATACCCATTGCGGATTATGGNACACCTTCNACCTCTGAATTGGCCGACGCTGTTCGGGACTACATNACAAAATATGACGGTTTGTTGTTGGCNAATCACGGAGCTCTTACGATTGCNAGTGAGTTATTTAAGGCATATTACCGAATGGAAACAATTGAACACTTTGCTCGGATTAGTCTTGTGGCNCGGTTNTTGGGACGTGAGCGCCTNTTGTCGAGAGAGGAAGTNGATCGTTTGCAGGGTTTGTTTGGTAGTTACGGTGNTGCGTCGAGGCCAGCAGAATTTTGTGCTGANGGCGCGGAAGCTGACGATGCGAATTGTCAGATAATACAGGCTCCATCATCTCCAAATGCCCGTTTGGTGCAGGATGAAACAAACTTAANAACATCGGATGGGACAGGCANGGAAAGCGAAATTCGTTTAACATACCGTGAGCTTACGGCTCTNATTGAAGATGCCGTTAAGTCNGTTAAGCCTTCTTAATAAAAGGGTTTTGTGTTGCGGTATCTGCGGTTCTTAATTNATCCGTATTGGTAGGGCNCTTGGGAGGAATTCATGGGTGAAGCATTGGGGATGGTCGAAACCAAAGGGCTCGTATCGATGATCGAGGCTGCGGATNCCATGGTAAAGGCTAGTAAAGTGACCNTGGTCGGTTGGGAGAAAATTGGTGCGGGATACGTTACAGCGATTGTGCGTGGTGACGTCGCTGCAGTGAAGGCCGCCACTGATGCGGGGGCAGCGGCTGCACGGAGAGTTGGCGAACTTGTGTCGGTTCACGTAATACCTCGACCACACGCGAATCTAGAGACTTCGTTTCCTATCGCAANAATTAAGGGTAAAGCCTAGGTAANCACAAGGATGGGCGCAGTTGCGCTCACTTGCAATGTTGAATATGTAAATTAGNGTAAAACCACAAAAAAATNATGATACTTGCAAAAATTGTTGGCACTGTAGTTGCGACATGTAAAGACGAGCGACTAGTAAGTAGTAAGTTGCTCTTGGCTCGTCCNGTNGATCCGAAAGGTAAAGAAGAAGGCAGATATCTCGTGGCAATCGATACAGTTGATGCCGGTGTCGGAGACACGGTATTGATCGTTAGCGGTAGTTCAGCGCGAATGGCCACGGGTTTAAAGGATTCTCCGATTGATGCATCTATCGTTGGCATTGTGGACACAGTAGAGGTNCAACCATAGTGCAACTTGCCAAGGTTATTGGAAACGTGGTCGCAACACGTAAGGACGAGAAGTTGANAGGGCACAAGCTGCTCTTAATTCAACCAATCACACCCGACCGTGTGACCTCTGGTCAATCTTTGGTCGCTGTCGATTCAGTTGGTGCTGGCGTGGGCGAAGAAGTNTTTGTTGTGCGTGGNCGAGAAGCTTCGTTTCCATTCCTCCCGATANANGTGCCGACCGATCTTAATATTGTGGGTATTGTTGATCACTGGTCTACCGATAACGCGAANCGGTAATGGGGAACAATACATAGCGACAATATATTATGCAATTAGCCAGGGTTCTTGGCCCGTTGGTTTCTACCCAAAAACAAAGCACTCTTATTGGCGCGAAGCTTCTACTTGTGCAACCGATNACTGCNGATGANCAACCGCAAGGTGTTGCGTTGCTCGCCNTTGATTCGGTTGGAACTGGTGTNGGTGAAAAAGTATTGATTGTGTCTGAAGGTCGTGCAGCTGGGCAAGCCATCAGTCAGCCCANGGCGCCTGTAGATGTTGCAATCNTTGGGATCGTTGANGAGGTNAATTNCTAGNCCACTCGTCAATAAATNAATCANCGCTGTAAATCCACAGAAANTTTGTCGCCAGAATTAATAAATGAAGTCTCGCGTCCTCGTCACCAACCGTATTCCAGCGGCTGTGCTTCAACNCNTGNAGTCCGACTTAGAGNTTGACTATCACACAGAGAAAGATGCTCTTTCTCGCGATCAGCTTCTCGATCGAGTGCGTGANAAACACGGTCTTCTNTGTGTTGTGACNGATACGATTGATTCANGAATTATTAAAGCTGGNTCGCAACTTCGCGTTATCGCAAATATCGCTGTGGGTTATGACAATATCGATATTGCGACAGCCAAGAAACATGGCATTGTTGTAACAAATACACCTGNGGTGCTGACTGAATCAGTCGCCGAACTAACTTGGGGACTCATACTAAACGTTACTCGACGCGTGGTTGAGGGAGACCGGCTTATACAATCCGGCNTNTGGAAAGGCTGGGCCCTCGACTTTATGCTTGGCATGGAACTGTTTGGAAAACAGTTAGGTGTTGTTGGAGCGGGTCGAATTGGGCGTGCCGTAGCAGCGCGGGCATCAGTGTTTGGGATGAAGGTGGTGTTTGCAGCTCGGAAGGGAAGTAACGACACTACGGATAGGTCACAATGGACAAAATCTCTAAAGGATTCGTCAGTTATGCCACTCGATCGCCTATTAGCCACATCCGATGTTGTGTCACTCCATGTGCCTATGACGTCAGACACGCATCATTTAATTGATCGAGAGGCGCTAGTTAATATGAAACCATCCGCTTATTTANTTAACACGTCGCGTGGTCCTGTGGTTGATGAAGACGCATTAGTCTTGGCGCTTCGGGAAGGGCTAATCGCTGGTGCAGCACTCGATGTCTACGAACGAGAACCGATGGTGCATTCCGGATTGTTAGGTCTATCAAATGTTGTCCTTTCACCTCATCTGGGCAGTGCCACCCATGAAACACGCACAGCGATGGCTGACTTAGCAGCTAGGAATCTAATGGAAGTGCTATCTGGAAATTCGCCGATAACCCCTATCAATAGCTGAGACGTCACGAATTTTGATGCCGACGAAGAAATCAAAGCAAAGCTCTGTCAAAAATCGAAGCGCCTCTTTGTCTTCGACCGCGCCTCGTCCCAGGCCAGCACTGATTGCACGAATTATGCGAATACTTACGGGTGCCATTGAACAAATGGGGGTGCCCGTTATGGAAAAACTTGCTGACGAACAAACGTCCGATCCCTTTCAAGTGCTGATTGGAACAATGTTGTCTGCACAGACTAAAGACGCGGTGACACTTGCTGCTTCAACNCGCCTCTTCGAAGTTGCTGCNACACCNTTNGCNTTATCGAAGCTATCAATCCGACGGATTGAGCGGTTAATTTATCCCGTCAGCTTTTATCACGACAAGGCAAAACACCTTAAGGCTACTGCCGCAATCCTTTTANGNAAATTTCATGGTGACGTACCATCGAATATGCCTGAGTTGCTGAGCCTACCCGGTGTCGGCCGGAAAACGGCCAACCTNGTTTTAATCTTGTCTTATCANAGCTTGGACAACATTTGCGTNGATACACACGTTCATCGCATCAGNAATCGNCTTGGTTGGGTTTGTACAAGAAATCCAGAAGAGACTGAGAGCGCTCTTTACACTGCCTTGCAACGGCGGTGGTGGCCATTNATTAATCGTTATCTAGTTACTTGGGGTCAGAATATNTGCAAACCAACCTACCCNCTCTGCCGGCAATGCGTNCTCGCAGATCTNTGTCCGAAGCTGGGNGTGACACGGATGGGTAAGTGATGTAANCCTTACGGAATNCGGNGCNCTANTTCAGCAGGTTCACNCGAGATTTATCGAAACCAAAGATCACAGTGCGACCNCTGATAATGATNGGCCGTTTAATCAATTTTGGGTTTTTCATCATNAAATCGATTGCTNCTTTTTTCGACTTCGGCAACGNCCGTTGCTTGAANACTGGACTTCGCTGGCTCACGAAATCCAGAAACTGCACTGNACTCACGTGACGCTCAAGAAACGCNCGAGTNGGTGGATCGCGTTCAANATCTCGCACCTCAAGATCAAAACGTTTTTCTTCCAGAACACNTCTGGCGTTTCGGCANGTCGTTCAACCAGGCTTCCAGAAGAACACAGTCTTACGCATCGNTTCCTAGTCTACAATAAGCTATCNGATNGTATTGGATTTTGTTANTTAACCCTCNATTGAGTNATGCTAACGGTCAACGAAATCTTTTATTCCATTCAAGGCGAGTCGACGTTNACGGGACAGCCNTGTGTCTTTGTGCGCCTAACTGGNTGTGACCTCAGATGTGTCTGGTGCGATACTNCATACGCCTTTCANGANGGTCGGAAAATGTTGATTGAGGATGTGNAAAAGGAAGTTGAAAATTANCAATGTGGACTTGTTGAGNTCACGGGNGGNGAGCCNCTTNTNCAGGAAGACGTTTATGGTTTAATCGATNTACTACTTCNAGATGACNTCACCATCCTAGTGGAAACGGGTGGNCAGTTGAGCGTGGCCCGTCTTCCTGCGAAGGTGATAAAGGTGTTAGATGTCAAATGTCCNGGCAGTCGAGAGGAGAAAACGACGCACTGGGAAAATTTTGAGCTGCTTACGAAACNNGATCAAGTGAAATTCGTNATNGCNGATCGNGCGGACTATGAGTACGCNCGAGATACGCTAAAGCGNTTAGGANTGGCTTCCCGATGCGGAGCCANCCTNTTTTCGCCGGTTCATGATCATTTGGCACCACAGGTGTTGNCTGGNTGGGTTCTTGAAGATCGGTTGCCCGTTCGTNTCCANCTCCAAGNGCACAAATACATTTGGGGCGCTGATGTTCGAGGTGTCTAGTTNATGGTGGCTAAAAGTGTAGTGCTGCTGAGTGGTGGACTCGATTCTTACACGACTGCAGCTATTGCAAGCCAACAGGGCTTTGCACTACATGCTCTAACCGTGAGATACGGCCAGATTCATCATCAGGAACTTGAAGCTGCAAAGAAGGTGGCGCANGANCTTAAGGTTGCTGAACATNTGGANCTTGAGGTTGATCTATCTCGAATCGGNGGTTCGTCACTNACCGGTTCAGNGNCAGTTCCCAAAGCAAGACGTCTAGACNCGAATAACATCCCATCGACNTACGTGCCAGCCCGNAANACNGTCCTACTTGCATTAGCNTTAGCGTGGGCAGAAGTTTTGGCTGCCCGGGATATTTTTATTGGNGTTAATGCATTGGACTATTCGGGTTATCCAGATTGTCGTCCTGAATTCATCACCGCGTTTGAAAACCTCACTAATGTTGCTACGAAAGCTGGCGTTCATGGTAACCGGACACGTATTCACGCCCCACTCATGAATCTAACGAAAGCTCAGATTATTCAGCGAGGTCTTGAGTTGGGGTTGGATTACGGTTTAACCCACAGCTGCTACGATCCGACAGAAGGTGGTCGGGCGTGTGGTCGTTGTGATAGTTGCATGCTACGTTTGCAGGGCTTTGTCGACGCTGGCGTTACAGATCCGTTAGAGATGTGACATTAGAATCTTAGGTTATTGCAATCAACGAGTGAGGTTTTGTGACGGTGACTGAACGGCTCTATTACACCAGTGCAACAACAATCGAGTTTGATGCCAATGTGACCGAAGTTGATTTCAACAAAGATCGCTCGATCGTGACGCTTGATCGCACTGCCTTCTATCCGACATCAGGTGGACAACCCCACGATACCGGAATGCTCGGAGGCGTGGCCGTTGTGGACGTTATCGATCTCAATAACGGTACCGTCGGACATGTTATCAATGGGGCCGTCGCGATTGGACAAAAAGTCCACGGCCGGATTGACTGGGCGCGCCGGTTTGATCATATGCAACAGCACACTGGCCAGCACATATTGTCTGCTGCGTGTGATCGACTCCACAACGCTCGGACAGTTTCATTTCATCTTGGCCGGTCAGCTTCAACGATCGATCTCGATACTGAATTATCATCATCGAAGTTGGAAGCGGTAGAAGCGGAAGCTAATCGGATCGTGTGGGAAAACCGTCCCGTTGCAGTGCGGTTTGCAGATTCTGAAGGAGTCTCTGCACTGCCCCTACGTAAAGAATCCGCTCGAACTGGCAACCTTCGGCTAATTGATGTGGATAGGTTCGATTTATCGGCGTGTGGTGGAACCCACGTGGAGCACACTGGTGCTGTCGGGATTATTGCCATTAAGTCTTGTGAGCGNTTTAAAGGTGGGANCCGCGTGACGTTTCTTTGTGGCGAACGAACATTATCGGAATTTAGGNTACAGAATAGAGTGCTTAGTAGGATCGTCGNGCATTTGTCGGTCATCCCTGGAGAACTTTCTGACGCCATAGTCAGGTTGCAAGCCGAACACAAGGCTTCTTTACGGACCATACGTGAGCAACGCGAACGCATTTCTTCCTACGAAGCAGAAGCGATGGCTTCTACTGCCGAGCAGGTCGGCCAATTGTCATTGGTGTTAAAGGTAGTGGCAACGCATGAGGCAGCAGAACTGAAAGGTTTAGCTGCTGAAATGGTCCGAAAACCTGGTCACCTTGTAGCGCTCTTATCGGAGTCGTCTCCTATATTAATTGTGATCGCATGTTCAAAAGATGTCTCGATTGATGCTGCCGATGTTTTGAATCGCCTCACGAAGCGGTTTGGTGGTCATGGTGGCGGTCGACCAGGCTTTGCCCAGGGAGGTGGGCTTTCTGGGAAGATGTCCGAGTTAGTCGAAGCTGTTCGTTGTGAACTCGGTGTGGTTAGTGCCGAGTAAAACTTGCCAAGCGTTCCACTGCAAGATCTGTTACTCCATCGATCACCGATTGTGGCAAGTGAAAGTGGTTGGCGATGATCGAAAATGCCAGTAGCTCCTGATCACGAGTCGTGACGTACCCCGACAACGCGCGCACGTTTGAAATTGAGCCAGTTTTTGCGCGTGCATTGTTTTCTGCGAAGCCACCCTTCATTCGTCGTTCCAGGGAACCACTAAGGCCGGCGATTGGGAGTGTAGTCTTGAATGCATCGGTGTGCTTTGGATCGTCGTGCATTCTCGTTAGAAGNGTAATTAGCATATCGGCGGTGACGTAGTTGTAGCGCGANAGGCCGGAACCGTCGTACTGCTGGTACGAATCNGGTGAAATACCCCAAGNGGTCATCACCNNCCGCACTGCGTNCCGNCCNGCATCGGCGGTNCGTTTTCCTTCTTGACTACCAAGAGTTCTAAAAAAAGTTTCAGCATATANATTTTGACTGACCATCATCAAAACCGAACCNGTTTCCGTTAACGGGGGCGAGTGGTGCACCAGNAGTTGTCGAGGNGATTGAACATTTCCCTCATCAACTAATGNGTCAATATCGATAGCTTCACCGCGAACTGTNATGCCGTTNTCGTTGAGCACTGCNCGAAGGTTCCGNACGAAAAATTCAGTGGGATTGGGCACCGAAGCTGTTTGNGTAACAGGTCTAGACCCCAAGGGNATTGANCCAGTNATTTCAAGNACNGGGCGNCTTGGGAGGCGGACGAGNTTTAAGGTGTTCGNTGAATTCTCAGNTCCGGTTCGTGCAAGGATNTTGATNTCAAGNCCGCTGTAGTGAGGNGACACCTTNACGGTTATCGGCTCTCCGACCGTGTTTCCAGGNAGAATTTCGAGCGATACGATGTTTTGGTACAACTGTAGTGGTCCGATTGGGGCGGCGTATCCATANCCNAAATAATCCCATGCCCATCCAGCGCCCAGTGTAGATTCATCGAAAGCATTGTCGTCTCCAACGATGTTGCCTTCGATGATGNCGACNCCAAGCTGNTTTAGTTCGTCTGCCCAAGNCGTAAAGATTTCTACAGGNTCACCGTGTAATCGATTAAAACTTGGATCTCCATTNCTTCGGACAATGAGGTCTCCCNAAAGAGTTCCATCTTCGATNGCAGCNTGCGTGAGTAATTGGGTTTCAAATTGGTAGTNCCATCCTAGTTGTTCCGCGATGGCTGCAAGAGTTACAGCTTTCATGTTTGAGGCTGGCATGACTNGNTTNTTGTCATTTATACGATAGAGGTCTTCNCCACGATCAAGTGATCGNACCGCNATACCCCANAGCGTGTGNTCGAATTGAGGCGTTTCGAAAAGGGCCGTGAGGTCNTCACGTAATCGNAATTCTGCTGTTGTCGACGCGGCAANNGTGTTCACCATCGCTGATGGTGCAGGGATNTGTGGGGTCACNCGNGCNGATTGGACGCACCCGAGNGTANNGAGTAGGCATATCGCGCTTATTGCTAGNCCAAACGNATGTTGNNAAAAATGATGCTTTACGTNAGAACGNANGACTTGATTATGGGTAATCATGGAGAGGAGGTCCTTCCNGNAGTTGATTGTNCGTCGATCATCGCTATTANTTCTTCAAATTCGCTTGTGTTGACAACGGCTCCGCCGTCCTCGTTTGCCATCAGAGCATAAACAGTATTATTGCTCCGCATGAAAATCACCCGNTCTTCTCGCTCAGGCTCTCCAAATCGTACAGTCACTATCGTNTCAGGTGGGTCAAGATGCGGCTTCTTGAAATCAATAAATCGGTTGGCNCGTAATGCAGACAATCGAGAAAGCATATCGATGATTCGTGTTTGATCGANNTCTTTNCNNGGAATATTTACCTGTTCCCATACCGCGGCAGTTTCCGNGTCTTGACGTTTTTCANATGTGACCGTTGCCTCACGACCTTCAATGTTCAGATGGGTNGCNGAGAACGGCTGGAAATNGAATANTTCCTTACGTCGATAGTCGGCAGGCGGCTTTGCAAATGCATCGAAGAGTGAGGCATTTACCGTGAAGACGAGCGAACGTGACAAGTCTCGCGCATGACGCATATTCCCGTCAGCTTCATTACCAAGGTGCAGNGTTGCANTCGTANCGCCNNCGCCGACGGTAATNGTCACTAAAGGTTCGGCTAGGTTGTAGGACAGNAAGTTCGACGGGTTCGACGTTACGATGGATTGCATCGATGTATTTCTGAGCTGACTGATCAGTCCATTGATGACGGTAGTCTCNGCATATGCGTTCCAGGGTTGNANCATTCTCCAAGTACCCTCACGTCTAATGACTTCGATTTGATTGTCCTTGGATGACCAGGTTAGCTGGTCCACTCCACCGAGACTCGGGTGTAAGATCGCTTTATCTCGAAGATCGAAGGTGGTTTTACTGAATCCTTCTCCCAAAGACGCTGCAATCAAAAAGACACGGTCGCTTCCTTTAATAGTCGCGTACGTATTACCACCCGTAGCGGTGTCATCGCCAACCACCAGTGTTGTAGGGTCTGAGGCGTCTACATTCTTGAACGTAATTTCAAGGCGTGGATTGCCGAGACCGAACTTCGCCAAGTTGTCGGAACTCTCCTGCACCACTCGTTCGATGTTTAACGATTCTAGGCTTGATGTGATTGAAGAAACTGCAGCAGCATCTGCCATGGCTTCTGCCGGGTCTGTAATGTGCCAGGTATCATCGCGTTTTTCTAGGTGAGTCTGGCTGCTCATCAAGTTAATTTGAAGCTCCGCAATGTTTTCAGATTCTACTGAGAACGCACGCTCTTTTGCGCTCTCGGCATCGGCACGGGATGGTCGTTTCTGCTCGATGAAGTATGAGTATGAAGCTAGTGCGACGAATACGATGAACAGGATGAGGGTTGAACGACCTCGTCCCATCATTGACGACCCAGCCACCACGTGTAGATCCCTGTTCCAAGAACAACACCAGGAATCATAAATACTGACAGCCACAAAATTCGTAATTGCTGGTCAGCGGTCAACGTAATGCGTCGATCTTCGGGTTCACGGGGTCGAATGGCTACGAGAGTTTCTTGTTGGGTGAGCCAGTTGGCTATATTAAGAAAAAGGTCGCGGTTTCCTTGAATGCCCAGCGAGTAATTTGCCGCGAAGTCCGAATCCCCTACGACCACAAGACGAGTTTCAATGTTTTGGCCATCGCCACTAGGATTGGCGGCACCTTCCAAGAGGGTACTGGTGTCGCTTGTTGGCTCGGTTGCCGCTGTTGATTTAGCTTGTTCGGAAATGGGTGCATTCCCAGTTTCTGCGGTGGAGTTGGAGATAGCCGCAGTTACCGCAACGCCGATTGTCACCGGCCCAGGTCGGTCTCCTTGGTTTTCTTCACGCTCAACTTCACCTGTTTCGGTCAATCGAGCGATGTCTGTTTCCGCCCAACTTTGGTTACCAGTCTGCAAAAAAGCTTCAGCTACAAGATTTGATGTTTCGCCTGGCGTCGGCTCGACCGAGCGAGCCAGTGGAAACGCAGTTAGGACATTAAATCGATCGGTAATTGGGTGAGATGGATAATCCGCTGCGACAGGCATCGATGCATCGGTGCCAAGTAGTTGTCCCATGGCACTCCCATCGAAGACAATGTCATCGCCGAGGGTCACGCCCCACCGGCTGAGAAGGGTTCGAATATTGGCCTGCTGTGCAGGCTCAAGTTCGGCTGAAGGATCCATGAGAAAAAGCACCTTACCCCCCCGCTCAAGGTATTGTTGCAGTGTTTCGATCTCGCTTTCGAGCAGGTCAGTTCGAGGGCCAGCTATGATAAGCATCGAGGCGTCAGCCGGCACCTCCGTTTGTTGAGCTAACACGAGAGTCTCAACGAAAAAGTTGTCAAGCTCTAAAGCATTTCCAATCGTGTTATACCCGTCACGCTCAGCACTACGCACATTCTTTTCGTCGTGTCCTTGCACAAAATAAACAGTGCGTTCTGTTCCCTCGATAGCCTTGATGAGGGCGTTGGTCAGATCTTGTTCGGTGTTCGCCACTACACGTTCGACGCGGTCTTGGTATTCGAAAACCACCGTGCCGTAGGTTTGGATTTGATACTGACGTGCACGTGATGGTTGTTTATCGATGTCGATATAGTCGACTGACACGTGGTCGGTCACATTTTCATACTCACCTAGTCGCATCCGCAAACGGTCGAAATCGTTCTCTCGATCGAAAACTAAAATCTTTGCTGGTCCCTCTAATGTTTCCAAGATTCTGATGGTCTGGTCAGATAACGTAAATTGCTTGGCCGCAGTTAAATCCCAACGTCGATTTTGTCGGGATGCAATGTAGTTGATTGCCGTGAGGATTCCGAGGACTAAGACGATACTTGCCAGCGCGAGGGAGCCGTAACGCGTCTGTCGTGTCGAGAATAATCTGATAATGTCACGCCATTGAGAAAGCATGTACAAGCACAGGCAGATGAAGCCGGCCACGGAACACCAGAACCAGACATCCTGCATGTCTGCTCTCAAGAACCTTCCTGCAGCGGCGATAAACACCAGGCTTGCGCCAAGCCATCCCAGTGTGGTTATTACGATACGTAGCATCTGTTTCAATGACCGTTGTATGTGTAACTGTGCGGTGCCGATTATTCCTTCCAGCGCTCTCTATCAACGGACTTCAGGGTTAAAAACAATCCAAACACGGTAAAGCTTAAGTAATAGACGACGTGCTTTGTATCCAAGACTCCTCTCGAAAAATCTTCAAAGTGTTCCGTGATTGAAAGATACGACAGGATCGTTTGCGTTAGTGGGCTCGCATTATCACCTAGCCAGGTAATTACCCACAATATTAGGAACACAGTGAATGTGACGATGCCAGATACGATCTGATTCTTCGTCGTGCTCGATATCAGCAGGCCTACGGAGATGAAACAACCACCAAGTAGAAGTAAACCCAGATATCCCACTAGAACCTGTGGCCATTCTGGATTGCCGTAGATGAATAGGAGTCCAATATCCAGCAGAGTCACTGCCAGCATCATCACATACAATCCCATGGCGCCGAAGAACTTGCCCATAACAATCTGAATGTCGCTTAGCGGAGACGTTAAGAGCAGTTCCATTGTTCCAGACCGTTTTTCCTCGGAGTATGTCCGCATTGTGATCATTGGGAGCACAAAGAGGGTGAACACAATCGAATTATTTAGCATGGGACGGATCACGTGTTGATTAATGTTGAGCGCAGCAGGTCCGCCAAAATCAAACTGGCTGACTTGCATGCTTTGTTGGACAAAAAAAGACAGGGTGCCGTAGTAAAAATAACCAAACAAGAGCGCAAACATACCGATGACAACGTAGCCAATCGGTGATGCGAAGTACGAACGAAGTTCTTTTTGAGCGATCGCTAGGATGTTATTCATTGTCGAGCTCCGTAGCATGCTTTTTGTGGTGTAGCTGTTCTGGCTGGGAAGACTCATCCAGAATGGTCGATTTTTCGTCTTGTTCTTCCGTGGTCAGGTGTAAAAAGACATCCTCAAGACTCATTTGCATCGACCGCAGTTCGAGTAGACCCCATCCGTTCGCCACGATTGTTTGGGCAAGGTCTCGCCGTAAATCGTGATCGTGTTCGGTCTCGACATCCATTGTGGTGACGCTGTTACGTTGTTCGACTGTTGTAACTCTGAGAACTCCTGGAATTGACGCTAGAGTCGTGGAAGCGGTCATGTCCTGCGTGTCAAACCGAAGCCGGACGGTTGTGACCCCCTGACCTAGTGCCGTTAAGTTCTCTGGTGTATTTTCAGCTACGACGTGACCTCGACTAATAATCACGACGCGTTGGCATGTTTGTGACACTTCCGGAAGAATATGAGTGCTTAAAATGATGGTGTGATCGCCAGCGAGTTCTTTGATGAGTTCGCGTGTTTCAATGATTTGTTTTGGATCTAGGCCAGCCGTCGGCTCATCCAAAATTAAAACCTCAGGATTATGTAGGATCGCCTGAGCTAACCCAACTCGCTGGCGGTAACCCTTGGATAAAGTTGCACAATGACGATCTGCCATATCAGTTACCCAGGTGCGTTCCATTGCTGTCATTACCCGACGGCGTCGATCAGCTCTAGCAATATTGTTAATCTGTGCCACGAAGGTCAGAAACTCACGCACGGTCATCTCTGGGTAGAGGGGCGGAGTTTCTGGCAGATATCCTGTGCGACGCTTGGCTTCAATCGGCTCATCAAAAACGTTGAAGCCAGCTACAATCACTTCTCCCTCCGTTGGTGGTATGTACCCCGTAAGGATGCGCATTGTCGTTGTCTTGCCAGCGCCGTTCGGACCAAGGAATCCGAGGATTTCACCATGTGCGACACGAAAACTTATATCGTCGACAGCAGTGACGGAGCCGTATGTTTTACTAAGATGCTTAACCTCGATCACCAAAATCTCCTAGTTCGCTATAATATAAAATTCCTTTAAGACTGTTCATCAGAGATTCAATAAACAATCAACATGACATTGAATCGGCATTACCTAATGATAAGAGTAAAAAAGACTGGATCAGTATTTCTTGGATGATTCTTACGGGTGAAAAACTATTTAAGGTGTGGTTTTTGAGAATACTGACTAGTGTTAGCTTGAGAAAGAGACGTTTGGAAAAACCGTGATTAAATTAGTCAAAATCTAGCGATTCACGTTTCCAGGGACTGCAAAGGTGTGCAATCGTGTGTGATTTAGACTCAGCGCGTGAAATTTTGGTTGAAGAGGAATTGACAGATTTCGTCTAAAACTTGTAATCTGCTCCAAACGCTATCTTTTTAGCTTAAGCGGAAGGTGTGTAACTGGTGTCCTTCGGTGCAAGCTGAGGTTTGAGAGTCGAAAGAAGGGAAAGTTCAACATGAATCGTACATACCGGTATATGCTCGCCGCTTTGCTCGTTACCTTTGTTGTTGTTGGGGTATCAGCTTGTGCAAAGGCGCCACCACCACCACCACCTGAGCCGCCGCCGGCAGCACCGCCACCACCGCCGCCGCCGCCACCACCACCACCACCACCACCACCGCCGCCACCACCTCCTCCTCCAACAGAGGAAGAACTGTTCGATCGTAAGTCACTCGCCGAGTTGAATAGCGAACAACCACTTGGCAATGTGTCATTCGATTATGACAGTGCGGAATTATCCGATGCAGCACGCGACACGCTCCAGGGTAATTCAGAGTGGTTACAGCGCTGGACTAGTACGGGGATCATGGTGGAGGGTCACTGTGACGAGCGAGGCACCAATGAGTACAACCTTGGGCTTGGTGAGCAACGCGCAAGAGCCGTTGTTGACTACTTAACAAGCCTTGGTGTGGATGCGGGTCGTTTGAGTATGGTCAGTAAGGGTGAAGAAGAGCCAACGTGCACGGAAGAGACTGAAGCTTGCTGGGCACAGAATCGGCGCGGACACTTTATCATTACGGCTAAGTAGTAGACTTCCTAAACGGGGGCGGTGGACACGGCTTGCCCGTGTTGCTGCCCCCGTTTTATTTCATCAGTAATACTCCGCCAGTTTTTGTAAGAGTTCTTCTTCGCGAATGTAGTAGTGTGCCGTTTTTCGACCTTCGATTATCAGGACTGGAATTTCACTACCGTAGGTCTTCTCAAGTTCAGAATTCGTTGAAACATCTATTTCTGTCAGTTTAAAAGGGTAACGGCGCGCAACGCGCTCCAGTGTTACCTTCATTTTTTCGCAAAGATGACAGTCCGGGCGCGAATAAAGTGTCAGATTGATTGCAGGTNCTCTAGGCGNGTTCTGTTGACCAAACATTTGNAACANNNAANTTCTTCTANCGACGGGTTAGGCTAACTCGGNTGAGATNCTCTGCGCTGCTTCAAGNGGATCAGNNGCTTCAATTATAGGACGTCCAACNACGATGTAATCAGCNCCATCTTGTACTGCNTCGGTCGCACTCGCAGTTCGAACCTGATCGTCATGNCNCAGTAANGTGGNCTCAAGACCGNTTCGAATGCCAGGGGTNACAATNTTAAAATCNGATCCACAAGTTTCGCGAATAGCTTTGACTTCACGNGGTGATGCCACNACGCCNTCGATCTCTGCTTTTTGGGCAAGACTTGCGAGTCTGGTNACTTGNTCAGGGANTTGGCGTGAGACACCGATNGTCTGCAGTGCGTCATNGTCTAGACTGGTTAANACCGTAATACCAACAACGAGTGGGNTGNCCGNCCCCGAGAGGGCNGCCTCTTTAGCTGCCCGCATCATATCAATTCCACCTTGAGTGTGNACCGTGAGCATCCAAACGCCGAGATCGCTTGCNGCAGTAACCGCTGNNGCCACGGTATTTGGAATGTCNTGAAACTTGAGATCTAAAAAAATCTTGTCTCCACGAGCGACNAGGGCGTCAACTATTGAGGGNCCTTCTGCCGTGAATAGTCTNCTGCCTATCTTAAATCCNCCAGCGACATCTCGAAGGATGTCAGCAAGTTCGANCGCTCGNTTTTTTGAGCNGACNTCAAGCGCAATNAGCAGTGGATTCATGCTTCCTCAGCTAGATCGACTTCTAGGGTGCCGATGATGTCNCGAAGCCGTTTTATCTCATGTTTTTCGAGATAATNGTTAAGACCAANCATCAGTTTTTTCCAGATATAGGGGTCGACGAAATTCGCAGTTCCCACTTGAACAGCACTAGCGCCAGCGATCATAAACTCTAAAACGTCGTTGGCTGTTGTGATGCCACCCATTCCGATAATCGGGATGCTGACCGCTTGGTGACATTCGTNCACCATACGAACAGCGATTGGACGAATCGCNGGGCCGCTTAAGCCGCCGACAACATTTGCCAATCTTGAGCGACGGGTTTCGACGTCNATGGACATCGCNAGGAAAGTATTCACCAGAGAAACNGCGTCTGCCCCTGCCTCTTCGGCTACCCGAGCAAAGGATGCGATATCGGTTACATTAGGNGTCAGTTTTGGGATAACAGGNAAGTGGGTTGCACGTTTAGCGGCTTGCACTACATCGTGCGTGCCTGCCAAATTACATCCGAAAGTAATTCCACCNGCCTTGATATTAGGGCATGANATGTTTAGCTCGATTGCGGCCACGCCTTCTACGTCTGATAAAATCCGTGTNAGTTCCTCATATTCTTCGATAGTGGTTCCACAGATATTNACGATGGTTACNGCGCCGGAGTTTNGTAGNTGAGGAAGGTACTCACGGATGAAGCGATGAACACCGACTCCTTGCAACCCGATNGCATTTAACATCCCAGCAGGGGTTTCGATAATGCGGGGAGGTGGGTGGCCAAGTCGTTCAGTTAGGAACAAGCCTTTAACTGCNACAGCNCCTAGGGACGCAAGGTCAACGACATCAGCGTACTCTACNCCGTAACCGAAGCAGCCGCTTGCTGCAATTAGAGGNTTTTNAAGATTCAGGNTACCAATCTCGNTGNTCAGATCCATNATGTCGGTCTCATACTAGTCTTANATNCNTTTTGAAGTNGACCNTNCTGANTANCATCTAGAGTGCTTCCCAAACAATNNGTTCACCAGGTAGGACCGGTCCGTTCANGCAGGAACGNGTGTAGTGNTCCTGCCCCTGCTCGTCTCTNATTCTTACGACGCAGCTATAGCAGCCTCCNAGNCCACATCCCATGACNTGTTCCAACGANACCTCGATAGGCAGATGATATTCNGTTGCCAANTTTGTTACTGCTTGCATCATTNNTGTTGGNCCGCACGCATAAATCATTAGTGNTTCGTTNGTTNCAATTTTCTGCAACCGTTCATTTAAGGCGANTGTAATAACACCCTGCANGCCAAGGCTACCATCTTCGGTTGCAGTCACGACACTTACACCGAGTTGCTCGAATATGTTCATGTAGAACAATTCAGTAGCACTTCGTGCCCCGTAAAATAGGGTCACTGCTACACCCTGCCGGCGGAGCTTCTCGCTGAGCATTACAAACGGAGCTAGGCCAACCCCGCCTGCTACAAGCCAAGCTTGCGTTGGCTTATTTATCACGGTAAAGGGTCGTCCGAGTGGTCCTAGAACAGAAACCCGTTTAGTGTCTGTGAGATCAAAAATCTGTTGAGTAACAATACCAATGCGTTTATTGAGTAATGAAAATCCGGTTGGTGCGCCAGAACTGTTCTTGCAAATCTCAAAAATTGAAAACGGGCGTCGAAGGAGAGGTTCCTGACTATCCGACATTTTCACCATAACGAATTGGCCAGGGTCCGCATTTGCAGCTATGCTCGGTGCTTCTAGGGTTACTACATTGTATTCATCTGATAGGCGTACATTTGATTCCACTCGAGCTTCCAGTTCCATCACCATAATTGCAGTATACCTTGCCGATCCAGTTTCAAGTCTAGATGCAAACGAGAGTGGGTTAGCACCTGCCAGGGTCAGTCGAAGAGTTTGTTTTTCTTGGCTTTCATTTGTATGAAGCGTCTTTTCGCGATCTATCAAGGGTAATTAGTCGATTCGTTGTGTGTATAGGCATTGCTCTATGTGAGAGTTGACATTACTCCTGAGCACTCGATAGAATTCAATTCACTCTTTAAGTGCGACACTGTGAGGTCGCGAAGAGAAGATAAGTGACGTATATCGCATTAAACCAACCTACCNGTCGGCACTCTAATATAAATCCAGAAATACTGGTTTCGAGTGACGAAGTGTGCACGATCCCCTGTTTGTGCGTGCTGCCATCTGCAGTGAGGTGCCGATGCCTGTTGTGATGGATGCAGATCGAATGGCGCGCGCACTTACGCGTATTGCTCATGAAATAACTGAACGGAATCGGATTAGCGANAAATTAGTGCTNGTAGGGATTCGNACCAGAGGTGNGCCGATTGCGCNGCGTATTGCTAANGAATTACAAAATATACTGGNGGAACCTGTTCCAACTGGCGCGCTTGACATTACGCTTTACCGAGATGATTTGATGCGCCAACCTGTTGGGCCACAGCCACTGGTACGCCGCACAGAAATTCCATTTTCAATTGATGANAAACGTATTCTCCTCGTGGACGATGTGTTGTACACGGGACGAACGANACGTGCNGCATTGGATGCACTAATCGATTTTGGTCGCCCGCGAGATATTCAACTGATTGTTTTGATAGATCGCGGACATCGGGANNTGCCAATAANAGCTGATTATGTTGGGAAGAATTTTCCTACGTCCACGAATCAGAGNATCCAAGTCCATTTGAGCGAANTCGACGGCTTGGACGAAGTTGTGCTTGAGGAAGGAATCCCAGTTTGATCAGNTTGACACAATGTTTTGNTGAAGAGAATTGNCATGNACTACTCAACTAGTTCTCATCAGGTTGTGGAGTCGAATGATTCTGCGATGCCGGTTAAGACGATACNGGCACGTCATTTGTTGAGCATCAANGATCTTTCGGTTGATGAAATTATGTTGATTNTGGAAACAGCCGAAGCGATGAAAGAAATCGGATCTCGTGCCATTAAGAAGGTTCCNACATTGAGAGGNAAGACNATTGTTAACNTGTTCTNTGAGCCGAGCACNCGCACACGAACCTCATTCGAGATCGCTGAGAAACGACTNAGTGCNGACACACTGAANATTTCGACAGTTGGCTCTAGTGTTACGAAAGGTGAAACTCTAATCGATACCGCACGCAATCTTGAAGCCATGGCTCCTGACATGATTATCCTTCGGCATCCCTCCTCTGGCGCATGTCATCAACTAGCACGCGTTTGTCGCGCACGTATCGTAAATGCCGGGGACGGAATGCACGAACACCCAACCCAGGCCTTGCTGGATGCATTCACGATTCTGGCCCACCATGGCCGTATTAAGGGTCTTAAGGTGGCGATTATTGGAGATCTGTTGCACAGCCGAGTTGCGCGATCCAACCTTTTGTTGCTGAAGTTACTAGGGGCTGAGGTGTGTTTGTGTGGTCCTCCGACGCTGATACCTCCTTCAGTGTCTGATTTCGGTGTCCGTAGCACTACATCGATCGAGGATGCTGTCACGGATGCTGATGTCATTATGATGTTGCGAATCCAAAAGGAGCGGATGCGGGGGCATTTTGTGTCGTCATTACGGGAGTATTTCAACGTATTTGGTTTGACTTCGGCGCGTGTGGAGCGAGCAAAATCAAACGTCATCATCATGCACCCTGGGCCTATTAATCGTGGCGTTGAAATTGCCTCGGAAGTTGCCGATGGAACCCGTTCGGTAATGTTGGAGCAAGTTTCCAATGGAGTAGCTGTTCGAATGGCCGTGCTGTACTTGTTGGCTGGAAGTGGGGAAACGATCTGAGGTTTGGAGAGGCTAAGAGCTAATGAAAACCTTGTTGAGATGCAGTCGTATGGTCGATCCAGGGCGTGGAATCGATGGAGCATATGATCTTTTGATCGATAACGGCGTCTTTGTACAAGTCGGCGGTGATTTTGATGCTTCTGGAGCGAAGATTGTTGACGTGCCACCAGATTGGGTAGTGTGTCCTGGCTTTATCGACATGCACGTCCATCTCCGCGAGCCAGGTCAAGAGCACAAGGAAACGATTCAGACCGGTACAGCCTCGGCTGTTGCAGGCGGTTTTACTGCTATAGCCTGTATGCCAAACACTGACCCGGTCAACGACAATGCTGGCGTTACAGAATTTATTTTGGCAAAGGCGACGCAGGCGAACAAGGCACGCGTGTATCCAATTGGTGCCGTTTCACGTGGCTCTCTCGGAAAACAACTGTCTGATATTGCGGAGCTTCGTAAGGCTGGTTGTGTTGCCGTCTCCGACGACGGTTATCCAGTTGCGGATGCTTTGCTAATGCGCCGCGCGCTGGAGTACGCGGACATGTTCCAAATGCCCGTTATTGATCATTGTGAAGATTTATCGCTAAAAGGAGATGGGGTTGCACACGAAGGTTTTCATGCGTCCGCGTTGGGTCTGCGTGGCTTGCCGGCGGTGGCTGAAGAACTTATGGTCGAGCGGGATATTACGCTTGCCGGGCTAACTGGGGGAGCAGTGCATATCGCACATTTGAGTGCGCGAGGATCGTTGCGTGCAGTCAAGTCTGGAAAGGAGCGTAAAATTCGTGTGACGTGTGAGGTCGCACCGCATCATTTTACGTTGACTCACGAAGCC
>NZSH01000029.1 GCA_002696705.1 Woeseiaceae bacterium
TTTCGCTCAGTCATTGGACATTAGTGCCTACTCTCTTTCCGCGTTGACGTGCGGAGTAGCTCCTCTTATGGAACGGCGGGGTGGAGGGAGCGTTTTGACCCTGACATATTTGGGTAGTGAGCGTGTCGTTCCGCATTACAACGTTATGGGTGTTGCAAAAGCCGCGCTTGAAGGAAGCGTGCGTTATCTTGCTAGTGACCTTGGCCCACAGAACATTCGCGTAAATGCGGTATCGGCTGGTCCGATTAAAACGTTAGCGGCGTCAGGCATTTCTGGGTTTACGACGATGTTGCAGCACGTTCGTGAGAAAGCGCCGCTTAGGCGCACGGTTGACGCTTCTGAAATTGCAGAGGCGGCACTTTTTTTGCTTTCACCGTTGTCCAGTGGGATTACAGGAGAAATCTTGCACGTTGATGGCGGTTATAACATTGTTGCTATGTAGGTTCTTCTCTTTGTGGATTCCCAATAAGACGTCGTGCAACCGGTCGACCGACGCTTCAATTCAAAAGCGATAAGGTTATGGGAACCCGTCGGCTCCGTGGTTTACTTTTAAGGCTTGCCTATCATCGAAAATTCGCACTGGTGTCTGGTGCGGCTTGTCTTGTGGGTGCTTTTTGGTTGGCTGCCAATGATTATTCCTGGGAGGGATCTTTTTCTTCGGGCTTTGGGATGATTATTGGAGCGACTGGTATGGCGCTTGTGTTTATGGCGTTAAGCGGACGCCAATCGGACTGGGAAGAGTAGGGTAGTGAGATGTGCTTGGACGACTAGTCTGGAAGATTGTTTGTCGACTTAATGCGCCCGCAATACGGAACGAATATCTTTTATAGTGAGGTGTTGGTCGAGTTTGTTTTTATACATACGACCATCGGCTGCGGCGAACAGTTGTTCGTAGGTGTTGCCGTCGGCTGGGAATGTGGCAATCCCAGTACTCGCCTTTAGCGTTATCGTTGCACCTGATTTTGTTTCGATTATTAGCGATTCAACGCCGAAGTTTAATTCTCTGTAGATTCTCTGAACGGTCCTGTTATTGCAGTTGGAAAGTATCAGGATGAATTCGTCGCCGGCGTATCGTGCGCAGAAGTGCGGGGGCGTGATGATAGAGCCGATCATATGGGAAAAGTCACATAGAACTTGATCGCCGATAAGGTGGCCGTGGCGGTCGTTAATTTGTTTGAAGTGATCTAAGTCGATCACAAAGAGCGCTAGTTGTGATTGCANACGCTCCGCGCTACTTAGAGTTTCTTTTAAATATCTAACGAAAGCACGCCTGTTCGGTAGGCCAGTCAGTGGATCTGATAAAGATTCGTACTGGGTTTTATTGAAGAGCAGTGAGTTCGCTACGATCGCNGAAATTTCTGGACTTATGCATCTGATTAAGGACTCGTGCTCATTGGTGTACACGCTGTGTTCCCTGTGGTACAGGGTCAATGCGCCAAGTAAGCGATCTTGAAATACAAGGGAGATCATAAGCTTGGATTGAAAGGTGTTGCTAGTTAAGGTGTTGATGTGCGGCTCCACTGCGACTGTTGATGGTCGAATGTGAGCCAGCCAGTTTTTTGCTTGCTCTTCAAAGAGAACGGGATTGTTTTTGATTGATTGNCCATCGACGCCCGATACAAATCGGCAAAGCAATTGTTCCTCGTCCTGCAAGAACAATGCGCAGCATGAGTAGCGGACGAGACGTTGTAACTTGGCCGCAACAACGGTCATTGTTTCCGTGACGCCGAGCGTAATGCTGAGCATTTGTGAAAACTCTGACACTGGCGCGGTGTTATCGAAATTAGACTGAAAGTCAGCGAGTTTTAATAGACGGCTTTTTGAAGTATTCACAGCTTTTTCCAGATTGTTTACAAATGGTTGGCGCATTTGAGTCTTCTTACGAAGAGAGAGCNCGTTTTCAACAGAATAATATTTTGATTCGCGTCAAAAAACAGGTCTGCCCTAGAATGTAANNAGGCGATCTGTAATNGTCGTTANTGTTNCAAAAAAAAANGATAANCAGNTTTTGAGGTACGGCTATACGGTGCCACATCGCACACCAGGTTTACCNGAGAAGCNAACGAAGCGCCACCTGAGTGGTNAGCCAATTCGNTATTANCGGCCTGCTGGCAGTCAGGAAGTTCGTGCNCTGATTGACAAGGGGTTTCAAGCATTTAATGCTGGACGACTGTCCGAAGCTTGCAGTTTGTTCACGGAAAAAATGCTCGATCCGGNTCATGACGCAACGATCGGACTCACAATTGCCGGNGCGATGACCCCCGCCGGTTTAGGTGGATGTGTTATTGAGTTGATGGACCGTGGATTAGTGGATTTTGTTATTAGCACCGGAGCTAACCTTTACCACGACCTACATTACGCGCTTAATTTTACATTGCACCGCGGGTCGCCTTTTCTTGACGACGTTGAGTTGTATGAGGATGGGGTAATTCGAATCTACGATGTACTTTTTCCGGCAACCGTATTATTACAAACGGATGCCTATATCCGAGAATTTCTCAGGCGTGCAAAACTTAAAGGACCTACGTCAAGCGCCGATTTACATTACCAATTGGGTCGCGACCTTATTGATCGTAACCCTGAGTGCGTCGATTATTCGGTGGTGGCTAAAGCGGCTGAAGTAGGTGTACCGCTGTATACCTCTTCACCTGGGGATAGCTCTATCGGTATGAATGTTGCTCGGCATGCACTCTTAGAAGGTAGCGGCTTCATGATTGATCCGAATCGGGATGTCAATGAAGTATGCGCCATTATCCTTGCTGGCAAAAAGAATGGCTGCGTCATACTCGGCGGTGGTTCACCAAAAAACTTTTATTTACAAGGGCAACCTACTTTGTGGGAGATTTACGGAATTGAGAAGGGTGGAAATGACTATTTCATTCAAATTACAACTGACCAAGTTGTTTGGGGAGGCTTGTCCGGTGCGACGCCCGCCGAGGCTGTTAGTTGGGGAAAGATAAATCCCGGCATGCTACCGGATGCGGTTGTTGTGTATGCAGACTCCACGATTGCGTTCCCGCTTTTTAGTGAATACGTGGTTGGCTCAAAGAGAAATCAACGGAAACTAAAGAAGCTTGTACATGATCGAGATGCTCTCATGGCGTCGTTAACACAGCAGGCGAGGAAGGGAGTGTCTTCTTCGCGGTGAGCCATGCGCACCCTAGCGTCTGAACTTGGGTCCCATATTGATGCGTCCAGTAGTGAGCCACGCATTTACGTTGACGCCAATGTGCCAGCTGGTGTGGTGGGTTACATGCGGCGGAAGCTTGGCTGGGATGTCTTCTTTGTGATGGAGCACGAAGACTTACGCCGAGCAGCGGATGAGGCTCACTACCAAATGTCCCGGCAACTGCATCGAACATTGATCACAATGGACCGTGATTTTCTCGATGAGCGTCGTTTCCCTATTGCCGAGAGTGGAGGCGTAATCGTGGTTCATGCACCTAATGAGAGAGGCCTGAACAGGGTTTTGACGCGTCTTCATAAGGAATTGTTTCTGAGTGAGCCGTTACGCCACTTACCTCCACTAGTGGGAAGAAANCTCGATNTGCATCCGGACTCGCACTTTGANNGACATTGTGAGTCGTCACATNCTGGNTAGTGGNAGTTGGTCTTATAGACCGCGAATTATGTCGCTTGGTTTGAAGTCGTAAGAAGCCGGNTCAGTAATTCCAGATGCTCCAAAAGCAAGAAGCCTTTCGCGGCATTTGCTACAGCGGCCNCAGTGTTTCGTNTCGAGTGGNTTCATACAGGACACCGTTAATTCAAACGGNACTCCGAGTGAGTGNCCGCGTNTGATGACNTCAGNTTTGCTGAGTTCGCTGAACGGGGCAACGATCTCAAGTTCGTGGTCCAAGCCTTGACTCAAGGCTTGCTGCATCGAAGCAAAGAATTGAGGAGTTGCGTCCGGAAAAGGATTTCCAGCGAGTGGACCAATCGCGATACGCTCGATTTGATTGATAGCGCAGTAGGTCGAAACCTTGGCCAGTAATAGGATGTTTCGTCCCACCAGATAAACATCTTCGTCTGGAGTGTCGTACGCCGGCGGATTACCGTTCAGTGCCCAGTGCTTCGACGGGTATGTGTCGGAGACAGGACACTCTAAACAAGCGAGCGGTTCAATTAGCCCCGCGAGTTGTTTTGACTGTATCAACTTGATGACTTGGGCTCGCTCGCCAGTTTCCCAGGAAAAACCGCTACTGACATAGATTGGCTGGATATAGGCTTTTTCACCGTAGAGGCCCCGTGTTTCCTCGAGTTCGCTTGCTACTAAGACCGCGCTATCAAGACCACCTGAGCAGAGGATGGCCCTTCGCATAGCTGGTTTTCCTCGGGTTGATAGTTGGACCATTAGCATTGATGGTAGCAGGTCAAATTCTTCTACTTGACAAGAAGATGCTTTATTTTGAATAATCAAAATAAATAAGTAATGGTTACAAAATATAGGTTTCTATATGGCAAAATTATTTGCCTCCTGTTCCTTCTTGGTGTGCCGAATGCGATGGCTCAGGAGAGTGACTTTGAGTTACCTAAAAGAGTACGGTCTTTCCGGCAAGGACAGTTGACAGATGTTGGTACTCAATCCGGTGTAGATGCCGAGTTCCCTGCCAGCAAAAACTTATCACTTCGAAGGCAGGCAGGTGATGGCAACACTGCTAGTTCCTTGGTGCCACGAACTGGTCCTATTTCTGGGTACATGGATTTCCATTTCAATAACGCTGAATTCCAGGATCCTGTGCTTGATTTCCATAGGTTTGTTCTTCTGTTTAACCACAGCTTTTCTGATCGTGTGAGATTTGTGTCCGAGCTTGAACTTGAACACGCAGTAGTGTCTAAGGGGACTGACGGAGAGCTTGAGCTTGAACAAGCGTATGTCGACTTTCTGGTGCGTCGAAGTTTCAATGTTAGGGCTGGAATGGTTCTTGCTCCAGTCGGCGTTATTAATGAGCGCCATGAGCCGCCAGTGTTTCATGGCGTTGAGCGACCGTCTGTTGAGACGGTAATTATTCCGACGACTTGGTTTGGCGCAGGCGCTGGTGTTCATGGCGAAGTGGGGAACGGTTTTCGCTACCGAGCTTACGCGATGGAAACACTCGACGCATCTGGGTTCAGTGCTGATAGTGGTCTTCGGGATGGTCGTCAGAAAGGAGCTGAATCGAACGCAAAGCATGTCGCGGGTACCGGGCGCGTGGAATTTGTGGGAACACCTGGTTTGGTATTGGGTGCGAGTATTTGGAGTGGCGATTCGGGGTTTGCATTTCCTCGAGGTGACGTCAGTGTCACCATGGCGGAGTTCGACGGACGTTATCACTGGGCGGAGTTTGANGTTCGCGGTCTCTATGCGCATGCGTTTCTCGATGGGATAGCCGAGCTGAACAANTCTTTGCAGCGCNTNGTTGGNGTAAATCCAAANATTGCTGAACAACTTCGGGGCTTTTATGTTGAAGGGNCTTACTTTTTGTTAGCNAACCCCGCTCCCCGAGANNTGGCAGNGTTTATNCGCTANGANAATTTNGATACGCAATATCGAATGCCAAGCGGATTNNATTCGNTTGCNGCATTCGANCGGGATTCGTGGTCGTTCGGTATTACGTATTTCCCAGACCCTGACGTTGCGGTCAAAGTCGACTATACGGTGCANCGTAATCGGAGNGAGGTTCTTCCTGCGCCGAACTCATTTAATGTCGGNTTGGGATGGTGGTTTTNATGCAGAGGTTGCTCGTTTGGGGACTATTGATTGTGAGTGGGATGTCAGCCGTCTCAAAAATACAAGCCGAACAGACTGATCACCGAGTGGTAACGATTCTTGCGGAACGCTTTAGCTTTACGCCATCGGAAATTCACGTGGCTATCGGAACAAGCCTTGAGTTGCGCATTCATAGTAACGATACAATGCATGGCTTTCGCATTATTGGAAATAACGTCAACGTTTTAGTACCCAAACGCCGGCAGGGTGAGGCGGTTGTGCGATTTCAAGCTGTCGATGTCGGTCGCTATGAATTTGAATGCTCGCGCTTGTGTGGTGCGGGTCACAATTTTATGCGTGGCGCCATCATCGTCCATGCGGACCGTCAGGACGCAGACCGATGATCAGGTTTTTTCGAGTCGTAGCGACTGTTTGTCTTGGTATGGGATTAATCATGTTCTTAGGTTCCCCACAGGCAGAGGCGCAGCGCCAACCAAGTTTTGGCGATCCGCTACCCGGATTGAGCGCGACGGAATTTGAAGAGTTTCTGCTAGGCCGCGATGATTTCCTTGAGGTCGAAAATGCCGAGGAAGGGCTTGGGCCTGCATACAACAACACTAGTTGTGCCGGATGCCATAATGTGCCGGCCATTGGTGGTATTGCACCGATGACCACGACACGAGCGGGTATCCTTGATTCAGACGGATCGTACCGAGATATTGATCCGAAGAGAGGGTCACTTTTTCAAATCTTTTCCATTCCGACACACAATTGTCAGTCGGTAATTCCTGCGGACGCTAACGTTATTTCTCGCAGAGCTCCAATTCCTTTGTTTGGGGCTGGACTTGTCGAAGCTATTCCTGACGAAACGATTCAATCACTCGCTGATCCCTATGATCTTGACCGCGACGGAATTAGTGGACGGGCGCCAATGGTTGTGGACTTGCTCACTGGTAATGCACGGGTCGGTCGTTTTGGATGGAAGTCTCAGCTGGCGACGCTACTTGAGTTTGGTGCGGATGCGTATCGAAATGAGATGGGCATTACCAACGACCTTTTTCCAGCAGAATTGACGTTTCGTTTAATGCCTGAACAACTGCAGCGATGTGACCTTATACCGGACCCGGAAGATGTCCTCGAACCGGCAACCGGCCGGCGAGGCATCGATAACTTTGAATCGTTCATGAAATTTCTTGCCCCGCCACCCCGAGGCAAAATTACGGAAGCCGTCAGTAATGGACGGGTACTGTTCGATAGTATCGGTTGCGCAAAGTGTCATGTGCCCTCACTGACAACTAGCGCTAGTAGCAACCCGCTGTTCGATTATCAGCGGGTGCCACTTTTTTCTGATCTCCTCCTGCATGATATTGGCACGGGCGATGGTATTCGCCAGGCTGGTGCAGAGCCGGAAGAGATCCGTACGCCGGCACTATGGGGTTTACGTCATCGCAGACCACTTCTTCATAATGGCAGTGCCGCGAATACCACTGAGGCCATTATGCGGCATGGACAAGAAGCGGAGATTGCGCGCCAAGGATTTGAACAATTATCGTCAGAGCGCCGTTCTTCCTTACTAATATTTTTAGATTCATTATGAGGGCGACTTGATCATGCAACCAATGCCGCAATCGAGTACGGTTGAGAATTATCTCAAAGCGATCTATCAGGCAGAGATTTCAAAAAATAACCATGGTGAGCTAGTGCCG
>NZSH01000030.1 GCA_002696705.1 Woeseiaceae bacterium
TCTGTGCTGTCTGAGGTTGCTCTCGGACTGATAGCTCCTTCATCCAGGACTTACGTTGCGCGATTACAAGCTGTCCTAGCTCGTACATATGCAGTTGTAAATAGAGGGCGACACGATGACGAAGGATTTGACCTTTGTTCAAATACTCACTGTCAACTCTATAAGCCACTCTCAGTCTTTTCAGATGACTTACTACGGGTTGCAAAAGTAGCCTCGTTGGAGACAGAGGGTTTGATCATCGTTTATAACAACCGTCCAATTCAAGCCCTCTTTCACTCAGACTGCGGAGGGCACACCAGTTCAGCTGGATTAGTCTGGGGTGGGCCAACACCTCCCTACCTCCATGCGGTCGAAGATTCTTTAGATATAACTGGCACTCATACAAGTTGGACTTTTTCTATTTCGCCTGAAAAACTTTTGGCCGCCCTTAACCAAGATAAGCGTACCTACGTGGGAGAACGACTTAATCGCATTGAAGTTGTGGAGCGTGATATTTCAGGTCGGGCTGTCCGTATCGTACTAGACGGCGACCGAGCACCGATGGTCCGAGGCGAAGAACTGCGTGCAGTCTTAACTCGCCATTTCGGCCCCCGAACTATTAGAAGTACACGTTTCGACGTACGGTATGACTCGGATCTGTTTGTTTTCTCAGGCACAGGCTTCGGGCATGGTGTTGGATTGTGCCAAAGAGGTGCCTTTGCTCGTATCCAAGCTGGACAATCGTTTAGGGAAATAATCCAGCACTACTACTCTAATGTCACGTTGCAACACCTTAACCAACACCTTATGACTCTGTTCGATGGCACTTCATTACGGTACCTCACTCAACCTCGAAACGAGCCAATACGCTATACTTACTAGAATTAGGGTCGATCGCGGTAAACAAATTCTGAAGCGGAGCGTATACCAATTATGAGTGGTCAGACATCGGTTCCGTCATCCGGTGTAGGGACAGATCTCGACGTTTCTGCAGTCGCCGAGATTAAGTCACTGCTGCTCAGAGGTGCGAAAGAGCGCGCAAGAGAACAATACGAAGGATTAGTGACCCGTCATCAGCACCAAATCTCACGCATCGCGTTTCGCTATCTCAAGAACGAAGCGGATGTCGATGAAGCTGTACAGGACACATTCGTAAAGGCGTTTCTTCATTTACCCTCTCACCAGGAGAAAGTCCCTTTTATAGCTTGGTTGATACGCATTGCAATCAATACTTGTCTCGATCGACTAAAAGCAAAGTCACGGCGTAACCGATGGATGTTGCCATTAATCGATTCGAACGGTAATGAACGAACTGGCGTTGCAACACAAGTAACAAGAAAACAGAATCCAGAAGAAGAGTTGCTCTCCAAAGAACAACGAACTCGGCTAAACACAATCATTCAACGATTGCCAGAGCGGCAACAGACAGTATTAATGCTCAGTGTCTTTGAAGGCGAGACGACNCAGGAAATCAGCGCAATNATGNNGGTTAGTGAAGCCACAGTCCGNGTGCATCAATTCCGAGCGATTCGGCGNCTACAAAAGTGGATTAGTCGTGANCACTGGTAAGTTAACAGGAAANTGTCTAGATTATAGCGGAGGCNAAGAATGTGGTTTAANAATCGTCAACACCTAAGCGACACAACNCTGACACAGGCTTACCTCGAAAACCGNAACGGNAACACNGTGTCACAATCGACCACTGATCACTTGATAAACTGTGAAGATTGTGCAAAGAAATACGCTAGGCTGACAACTCTTGTGCACTCCATCAAACTAGCNGAAGAGCCAGATCTCCTNGCCAGNATCNCATCNGAACGTCTAAGTCGGCANCGNCNACGAATCATGCATCGCATCGGAATTATGGTAGGTTCAGAATTACCCGCGAGCATTTTAAGATTTCCAACATTCTTTACTCAANCAACCGAACCACGATTTAACAACCACCGATGGCTAGCAGCGTCAATGGTAGCCGNCGGATTATTNNTTGGTGTTATTGGCGGACANCTATTCGATNTTGCGCAAATATCAAATCTANGTTCTATNCCCTTCGTGCAGNANANAACTAANAACATTCTTATTGTTGAGCCTGATCAAGCTAGCCAGACCAACAATNCNTACGATCAAATTGACATAATGACGTTCAGTGAAATCGAGNTTGCGCTCGAAGCATCAANTGCGANGGAANTGTATACGCTCGATATCATGACANCNCNTNTNTANGANGTTGCAATTAACGCGCAGTGACTCATAAGTCGTNACTGCCTCGGCTACCACAACTGACGAGAGTAAATCGTCGAGCCTTCAACTCTAAGTGAGATTCTGACTAGTGCCAGCCGTCATTTTTCGCAAAGGATTAAATCTTAAGGACGCGGTGTCTGGTGCGCTTTCAGAAGACTACCATAGCGCACTCGTTGACGAGATGATTAAGACGGAATTTCGTCGTGTCACTGGTCGCTTGACGATTCATCTTGCCCGAGAATTCGGTTTTTGCTACGGAGTAGACCGAGCGGTTGATTACGCCTACCAAACGCGAGCACGTTTTCCTGAGCGTACTGTGTATTTAACAGGAGAAATTATTCATAACCCACATGTGAACCAAAAACTACGTAGTGCAGGAATCCGATTCCTTAGTGATCCAGAAACCAAAGATGAGGAATTAGGTCCGGCCTCGGTCATCATCTTGCCTGCATTCGGCGTTCGAGTCGAAGACCTTCTCATTTATGATCGTCTTGGCTGCACAATCGTGGATACAACTTGTGGATCAGTGCTTAACGTATGGAAAAACGTCACCCAATATGCACAACATGGCTTTACAGCATTGATTCATGGCAAAGTGCATCATGAGGAAACTCAGGCGACAGCTTCACAAGCATTAAAGTATCCAGGGGGGCGATATTTAATTGTGTTAGATCGCAAAGAAGCGAGTGCCGTGTGTGACTATATAAGACAGGGCGGAGATCATCACGAGTTCATGACGCGTTTTCGCCATGCGGCCTCACCTGATTTCGATCCAACAAAAGATCTCCAACGGATAGGTCTCGCCAACCAAACTACTATGTTGATGACCGAATCACTTGCTATAGGTGAACTTCTGAGAGAAGCCATGAGCGATCGTTATGGCAAAGAGATGCTGGCCACTCACTATCGGGCATTCGACACCATTTGCAGTGCAACTCAAGATAGACAGGACGCAGTTAACGAGCTTCTAACCGATCGACAGCTTGACCTCATGCTTGTTGTAGGTGGGTACAACAGCAGTAATACACGAAATCTGGCTAAAATCTGTGATAAACAACTGCCGACTTTTCATATTGCCGACGCAGACGAGTTGGTTTCACGAACTACTATTCGGCACCGCCCCATCACGACATCTTTAGAATCATCGGAGACGATGACTGGAAGCGACTGGTTACCAAGCCAAGGACCGCTTTCTGTGGGCTTGACGGCTGGCGCCTCAACTCCGAACAATATCGTGGGTCAGGTTGTTGATCGGCTAGAGCGATTTACAGCAGAATCTGTAAAAACCTAATTTCGTAAAAAAGCCGTGTAAACGGCTTAGTTGTGGGTGTCGTGGTCCATATATATGCTGTTTGAAACATCTGTTCTAAACAGAAAATTCTTTTTGCAACGGTTGATTCCGCTGTGTGCATTGCTCTGTTTGAGCGCCAATTCGCTTGATGCGGCTCAATCCAGAAACGGGCCACGAGAGTGGTGGAAGTCAGAGGAAATTCGACAGGAATTAGAACTCAGTGATGAAGCGGTAGCAAGTATCGACGCGATCTTCCAGACAACAATGCCTGAATTACGAGCGGCCTACAGACTACTCCGCAAGCATCAAGAACAATTCGACCAATTACTTGAACGAGTTGATGCGTCCGAGGAGGAAGTGCTCCACGAAGTCGATCACCTTGAAACCGCACGTGCCGAGGCAAATAAGGCAAGGGCTATGATGCTGTTTAAAATGCGCCGCATCTTTACTCCCGATCAGCGCAACAAGCTGGATAAGATACGTGAACGTCGTCAAAATGAAAGGCGAGCTCGAGAGCCAAACGACTCTCAGCGTCGTCGCTAACCACAAAAGTCAGGTGGACTAGATCACCGTGCTCTTCCTATCCATACCATGGNTAAGAACTTGGGCAGCATCTTAAACGCCACCACGGTGGCCGCCGCCTTTTTATAAGTTTTATCAGGCTCCNATCAGATGGAGGCGTAATACATGAAAAAAACGCTGTTAATAATTCTAGTGCTAGGTTCCATCCTGAGTGCTGGAGCTTACTCCTATCTCCAACAACCAGACATCGAACCTGANATTCGAAAAGTNACACTCTCACGGGGAGACATTGTCGACAGTGTGGGCGCAACCGGGACTCTCCAAGCCGTGACAACCGTGCAAGTCGGGAGTCAGGTCTCTGGAAAAATTCAAGCATTGTCTGCAGATTTCAACTCAATTGTCCGGC
Organism: Woeseiaceae bacterium; assembly: GCA_002696705.1. Classification (GTDB taxonomy): domain Bacteria; phylum Acidobacteriota; class Vicinamibacteria; order Vicinamibacterales; family UBA823; genus UBA8106. Next base: position 4,440 of record NZSH01000030.1, read on the forward strand.
AGGGCGACATCATAGCAAAACTCGATCCATCCTTGTTTGAAACACAGATTGAGCAAAACCGTGCCAATCTTATACGAGCGGAAGCGGACGCGGAACGATTGATAGTCAGCGTGGAGGATGCAAAAAAACAAGTCGCCAGAGCGGAAGACTTGGCGCAACAGAAACTTATCCCTGAAACTGAACTTGACGCAGCGCTGCTAGCCGTACTGACAACTGAAGCGCAGCTTCGATCAGCCCAAGCCCAAATAACACAAGCTGCAGCCTCATTAAATCAGGCGCAAGTGAACCTGGATCACACAATTATCACCGCCCCGATCGACGGTATTGTGATATCTAGAACCGTGGACGTCGGCCAAACGGTCGCAGCCAGCATGCAAGCCCCAATTCTATTTCTCCTGGCTGCCGACCTGACCAAAATGAAAGTGGACGCCAATATCGATGAATCGGATGTTGGACGCATACGGCCCGGACAAGTTGTCACATTTCGAGTCGATGCCTACCCAAACCAAGATTTTGAAGGTGTCGTATCCCAGATACGCCTGGAACCGATCGTCCTGAATAACGTCGTGACATACACGACAGTGATTGATGTACCCAATGCAGATCTCAAGCTAAAACCAGGTATGACGGCCACTGTAACACTAGAAATTGCGCGACGAAACAATGTAGTCCGTATCCCAAATGCGGCTCTCAGATTCAGAGCGACCGCGGATATGTTTACAAGTTTAGGGTTGCCAATCCCTGACCAACTGCGACGTGGCCGTGGCCCATCATCTCCCACTCCTGGTGCGAACAGCGCTAGCGAGTCTGGTTCATTGTCGTCAAACGAGACGAATGCAAGCAGAAGCGAATCCGGTAGTCCTGGTGAGCAGCCAAATCCAGAGCAACGACAACGAATGATGGAGCGGCTCCAGAATCTATCAGCAGAGGAACGAGAAGNAGCCATCGCCAGATTTCGNGAAGGCCGAGACACAAGACAAGGTCGGGCTCAATCAGGAAGACCAAATGCACGTCGCCAGNNAACTCAAGAACCCACANCATCGTTACCGGCAACAGAGCGTGGCGCCCAAACTATCGANGCCTTGTTTGGCCCACTGCCGTCAGTAGAATCCACNGGGCAGGTCTGGCTCTATGCTGCTGGTANACTTAAAGGCACGAGACTGCAACTCGGCATCACGGACGGAGCCTTCACGCAACTTCTCGGACCAGACATACCGACTGGAAGTGAATTAGTAACCAATATCATCACAGGCAATGAAGGCCNGGGGGGGCCATCTGGCGGGTCGAATTCGCCGTTAATGCCACAGCGCCGTGGGTTTTTCAGATAGACGGCAACCTAGCCATGCCAGCTATCTCTACAGATACGTTGACCAAGACCTATGATCTTGGCGAGATTAAGGTCCGGGCGCTCCGAGGCGTGTCCATCAACATCGAGGCTGGTGAATTTGTTTCAGTCATAGGTCCTTCTGGTTCTGGTAAATCAACATTTATGCACATTGTAGGGTGCTTAGATCGACCAACCAAAGGTCAATACTTTCTCGATAATCAAGATGTCTCAAAATTGTCGCGTAACGACCTAGCTGACATCCGTAACAAGAAAATTGGATTCGTATTTCAAGGCTTCAATCTCCTAGCACGGACTTCAGCACTGGATAACGTCGCACTTCCGTTACTCTATAATCGGAATGGTATGAAATCATCGGAACGGGACGAACGAGCAAAGGAGGCACTGGAAATCGTCGGGCTTTCAGATCGTGCGCACCATCATCCAAATCAACTATCCGGNGGACAACAGCAACGCGTGGCGATTGCACGAGCGTTAATCACCAATCCGTCACTAGTACTTGCTGACGAACCAACTGGCAATCTGGACTCACGCACGAGCATTGAAGTAATGGACATTCTTCAACGCCTTAATAAGGAACGAAACATCACGATCTTACTGATTACACACGAACGTGAGATCGCTGAATATGGCACTCGAATTATTGGCTTCCGTGATGGACGAATCCTTTCGGATTATCCAACACCCGTGAGAAGATTGGCTTTTGAGGAGCTTGCGAAACTACCAACGGATGACGATCTCGAGTCAAGCGATGGCGACGAGTTAGCAACTTCGATACCGGTAAATGGAGGGGATTAAGATGTCGTTCTTAATGATACTTCGAGTCGCGATTAAGGCACTTGGCCGTAATAAGCTGCGGACGGGCTTGACCATGCTCGGCATGATCATTGGAGTGGCAGCCGTCATCACAATGGTAGCACTTGGTACAGGAGCACAATCCTCGATTGAAGAGCAGATCAAATCCGCCGGTACCAACATGGTGACCATCTCGGCCGGCAGCTTTACTTCTGGCGGTGTTCGACACGGCTGGAATTCGGCAACCAGCCTGACACAAGGAGACGCACGAGCGATTCGCGAACAGGTAACTGGTGTTCAATATGTTGCAGCTGGGCTCAACCTGCGAACCCAAGCCATCGCGGGTAGCCAAAATTGGTCCACTCGCGTCCAAGGTACAGACATTGAATACCCACTGATAAGATTTTGGCCAATGATGTACGGCACCTTTTTTAGTTCAACCGACGTCAACGCGGCTGCTAAAGTGGCGGTCCTCGGTTCCCTGACAAGTAATACCCTCTTCGGCGAAGGCGTNGATCCCGTAGGACAGATGATCCGTCTTNANAACCTTCCATTCAAGGTCATTGGTGTGATGNCAGGCAAGGGGTCCGGGTCATGGGGCGAAGATCAGGATGATACNATTTTTGTACCCTACACAACTGTCCAGAAAAAGATGCGCGGTNTCACCTACGTTCAAAGCATTACTGTCTCGGCGGTNTCTGCCAATGACACCTTNAGGGTCGCAGATGAGATCTCTGCCCTCTTACGTAGACAACACAAGCTAATCCCAGGAGATGAGGATGATTTTCGAGTTCGNACCCTAGAAGAGATGGCCGATGTTCGNACAGAAACTACTCGCACNATGACNAGTCTCCTCGCNAGCATTGCNGGTGTNTCNCTGATTGTGGGTGGCATCGGNATCATGAACATCATGCTCGTTTCGGTCACCGANCGGACTCGNGAAATCGGCCTCAGAATGGCCGTCGGAGCCAAAGCTCCNGACGTGCTTTATCAGTTTCTAGTTGAAGCGCTAGTGTTGAGTCTCTTAGGAGGGTTGATCGGTGTATCACTGGGGTTCGGCGTAGCTCAAGCGATTACTCAGTTCTTTGATTGGCCNACTNTGGTATCACTTGATGCCGTTGTAGTGGCGTTTGGTTTTGCTGCTCTCACNGGTGTATTTTTTGGATTCTATCCAGCACGCAAGGCTGCACAACTCGACCCGATTGAATCACTTCGCTTCGAATAAACGTAGCTGCACCGGTCCGCTTATCTGTCGCCACGACTTTTCGCCTTGCGAAGTAACGTGGCAATTGAACACCCTGTAATTGGATCTACCAAGGTAGGTGCAATTTCTGCAAGTGGAGCTAGAACGAAAAGTCGCTCACGAAATCGTGGATGCGGTAGCTCCAGGTCTGGCTGTAAAACAACCTTTGAGCCAACCAATATGAGATCCAAGTCCAGAGTGCGAGGCGACCCAGGAGTTGGTCTAGTGCGACCAGATTGGCTCTCAATTGCCAATAAACTCTTCAGTAGTTTCCTCGGATTATCTTGGGATAAACCGACGACCGCACCATTCAGAAACGTAGGTTGAGGTCGAACGCCTACAGGAGATGTCTCAATAAACTTCGAGACGACAAGACCATTCAATAACTGATTTAAACTATCTACCGCCCGATGCAGATAACCAAGCCTATCCCCAAGATTACTCCCAAGCGCAATGGCAATCCGTCGCTGTTCGCTCATGCGTAACCCGTATGAAAGCGAAATTTGTCAGTAAATCGATAGTCGGGACACACTCAGTCAGCTTGTGGCGTGTTCTGATTTTCCTTGCAGGTGATACAGACGCGAGTCCAAGGAATCGCCTGTAGACGGGCTTTTGCTATCTTCTCGCCGCAATCTCGACATAAACCATAGGTATCCTGTTCAAGACGACCAAGTGCTTCTTCAATTGCCTGGAGAATCTTTGCATCTGTCTGCTTTAATTTAAGCTTAATGTGAACCTCATTATTACCTGTTGCCTGATCTGCTAAATCACCCTGGCGAGAATTGTTATCCATTGTTGCCTGTAATGGATTCACTCCGCCCTCGGATAGAATTTCAGACCGCTTCTGTAATAAGGCATCTTTATACGTGGCTTTATCCATTCACACTCTCTAAGAAAACTAAGTCTAAAACTTCAATAACTTAATATTCTATCATGATGATTTGAGACAAAAACACATGTTAAAAGCAATTCTTAACGTCTTGTATGGTTATTCAGTCCGTAGTATCAACATCGGTTTTCGGTATAGGACATCTAAACTCGAGAGCACGCCAACGGCTCCAACAAGGAACGCTGTCGCCAGAATGCCGCCAATATTTTCAACATAAGTAAAACGCCATCCAATTTCAAAGACGAAACGGCTAAGCGTCCACGTCAATATGACCGCACCACATGACCCAATTAGTCCTGCCAGTGCACCCAGCCCTAGATACTCAATGAGCAGCATAGTTGTAATAACTTTGGAATTCGCGCCGAGCATTCTAAAAATAGACGCATCGTAGAGTCGTTGAAACTTGGTCATAGCTACGGCTCCACAAAGAATCAAAACACCAATCAACACTGAAATGGCTCCGACTGTGGAAACAGCGAGTGTCACAGTATCAAGCATATTCTTAGCTACAATCATGACCTCTCGGACATCAATGATTGAAACGTTTGGATACATCTCAACAAGATTCCGCTGCATCTTAGCCCGCTGTTCCGTACTCACCGGACCTCGCATCGTTGCTATGTATGAATGTGGCGCTTCGTTAAAGGTGTCAGGACGAAAGACGAACATAAATCCACCACGCCGCGTATCGGACCATTCGACACTGCGGACACTAGAGACAGTTGCACGGACCGTTCGTCCAAGAACAGCAAAATCCATCAGGTCCCCAACGTCGATCTGAAAACGATCGCGAATGCTTTCTTCGATGGAGACCTCAGGAATCACGTCGTCGCTCCAAACTCGTCCAGCGACTAATTCTTCGTTCTTTTCAAAAGTGGCACGGTAGGTTACGACATACTCTCGTGCCAACGAACCCATCCCTCTAACATCCTCAACCCCATCCAAATTAACTTGTTTTCCCGCTACACCCGTCACCCGAGCACGAAGGACTGGAACCAATTCTACGGAAACATTGTCGCCGTGGTCTGACAGGAAAGCGCGTACACCATCTGCTTGGTCATGTTGGATGTCGATCAAATACATGTCGGGCGCATCGTCTCGAATTTCAAGTGCAAATTCTTCGAGTAGATTCGTCTGGAGAGTGCGAATGCCTATGAGAAAAAAACTGCCAAGGCCCACGGCCAGAATAATGGTTCTGGTCTGATTACCTGGAGAAGCTAAACTCATTACGGCATGCCGAAGAGGAAACCATGACAGTCGACCGAGAGGTGCCACAGCATNAATCAACACACTTGACGCAAAATGAAGACAGATCGCCAGTAATGCAAAGCCNCCACTCACATAAAAACCAATTGTTAGCGACCCAGCCTGCCAACTAGCNACGCCAATCAACGCAACGATCACAACTACCACGGCTGTCACACGCAGCCAGTCTACCAATTGTCGTTCATTGCTCGTTTCATAACGTAAGAGCAATAAGGGACGCACGTGACGAACGTCAAGGAGAGGTACGACAGAAAACAACAAGGAAACCAGCACACCAATCCCAAAACCCTGCAACGTTGCTGACATTGTCAACTGATAGTCAATGGGAGCGTAGCCTGTGACCAGGTCAGACGGTATAGCTTCGATTGCGGCCGCAGCAATCGCAACACCCAGCAAGCTACCACTGACCGCAAGAAGGATTACCTGAAGCAAATAGATCGTTAAGAGATCCTTACTAGTCGCGCCAATACACTTAAGAATTGCGATGCTCTTAATTTTTTGCCTGACAAAGACTCGCGTCACGCTCCAGACGCCAATCCCACCAAGAATGACGATAATAAAACCTATAAGACTAAGGTAGTTTTCAGCTCGTAAAAGATTTCGCGATACTCGGTTCTCACTGTTGTGATAAGACCGAACACGAATAAACGTCTCACTTAAATCTTCTTTGAGTTGATTCACCAGCGGCTCAATGCCTTCTTCGGAAATCTTTATAAGGGTTTCGTAATTTGCGCGGCTACCAAAGCTTAATAAGCCTGCCTCTTGTAGATCGTCATGATCCACCAAAACGCGGGAGCCCAGACTAAACGCGCCCATACTATTACCAGGTTCGGTTAACATAACTCCGCGTATAGTAAAGGTGCTATTTCCGATAAGAATCTTGTCACCAACCTCCACATCAAGTTGAGTCAATAATTCTGGCCTAACCAGAGCACCCTGCCCTGCCAATAATTCGTGTGAATACAATTGGCCACCGGCAATTTGAATAACACCATAAAACGGAAATCCGAGCTGAACTCCTCTCGCCTCAATCATCTTAGCGATAGCTTTGGTTGCATCAGCTGGACGCACCATGGTTGCAGTTTCAATTGATTCTGTGCGAGCTAAAACTTTCGCCTCTTCTAGACGTTTGGAAATTGTGACGCTTACATCGTCGGTCCAAGGACTTCTACTCCGTATAATCATGTCCGCGGCCAGTAGAGTACGGGCCTCAGACAATAGAGTTCCATGCGTACTTTGAATAATTGATCGCACGCCGACAATCGCACTAACACCCAGTGCCACACAGAGAAAAAAGAGTAGCAAGCGTCTCCATGAGGCTCGAATTTCACGCGAAACCATTCGTAGAACAAAGGAATTCATAGCATCTCTTTACGTTGGATATATCCATCTTTCATAGCCAACGTGACTTGGCCGATTTCGGCAAGATTGGAGTCATGGGTCCCCAACACTATGGTGGTGCCACGACTCCGATTCACCTCCAATAACAGTTCAATAATATGTCCTCCGTTTGCACTGTCGAGATTACCGGTAGGTTCATCCGCTAATACAATCGATGGCTCATTAGCTAGCGCCCGAGCAATCGCTATTCGCTGCTGTTCTCCACCAGAAAGTTGAGACGGATAGTGATGCCCTCGATTTACTAGGCCAACTTCTTCAAGAAGAGAATGTGCCTTAACGCGGGCATTGGACACACCGGATATTTCTAACGGAACTAGAATATTTTCCATTGCGGTAAGCGACGGAATCAAATGAAAGGACTGAAAAATAAATCCAATTTTCGAACCGCGTAACTGTGCCAGATTATCTTCATCGAGTGCAGTAATATCAACACCATCAATAAAGATCTGTCCACTTGAAGGGGCATCCAGTCCTGCGATCAAGCCAAGTAACGTTGATTTACCACTCCCGGAAGGTCCAATAATTGCAACACGTTCACTAGCTGCAATACTGAGATCCACAGGATGCAGTATGGTTAAAGATGAGTCACCACTGCTCACCGTCTTTGATACACCTCGTAATTCAATCATCTCGACGAATCCATCCTAAGCATCGGTTTGAGAGTGAGCCAAACCATCTCCGCAATCATTTGAGCACCTTTTGTATTTGGATGAATGCCATCCGCCTGATTTAATTCCACATTACCTGCCACGCCTTCAAGTAAAAATGGTAACAGGGTAACGTCATACTCATCGGCCAAATCACGAAACACAACACGAAAATCATTGGCGTAAAGCGACCCTAGATTTGGCGGAGCTTCCATACCGGTTAAGAGAACAAGAATATCCTTCGACTGCGCTTGCTCAATAATTGATGACAAATTCTCCTGCATCTCTACGATTGAAAGACCTCGCAAGCCATCATTTGCTCCCAACGCAATCACCAGTACATGAATGTCATCTACATGAATGTCACCATCCAGCACCCAGGACAGACGTCTGAGGCCGCCAGCCGTCGTATCACCGGACACACTCGCATTGTGCACCTTGTACCCATATCCTGCTGCGTCGATTAATTCCTGAATAATTGACGGATAAGCGTCGTGTGGAGGCAGCCCAAGACCAAACGTCACGCTGTCACCCAGAAATACGATAAGGGGACGGGTATCCTGATAATTGTTGTCCAACGGCACAGTCCTTTCAATATCCATTGTTTGGGCATTTGAAGAGGACCGCTGTGAACCGTCTGGCGCTGCAGAATTGCACGCCAAAGAAGCGATGAACACGAGGAGGAGGAGGAGCCTTAAACCGCTACGGTGTTCGACTGTCGGGTTCTGGGCGCTGTTTACGTCACCTTGAATATACACAACACTCTATTATGCTATAGTCCGCTCCCTAATCGATTGTTTCTAGTCTACTAATCAGAACTGGTGATAATTTCTGGTTTAACAAATGCCCGCACCACTAGGCATGAAGGGATTTAGACCATGCGACGCGTATTCTTAACAATATACATGGTGTTGTTAGCGTGGATTCCTCTATCTGCTGATGATCTACTTCATGAGCGAGTTCTGACACATAGAGAGCAAGCGCCTTTGATTCGATCGAGAATCCAAACGCGCTTCGACGTCATCTTGCCAAACCTCATGCGACGAACAGGAATCGACATGTGGATTATTGTTTCACGTGAATATAATGATGACCCGGTCTTTCGTTCGATGGCTCCATTAACTACATACTCTTCGAGACGGCGCACAATTCTCGTCTTCTTCGATCGTGGCAATGAACTTGGAGTTGAACGAATCTCCATCGGACGATTCGATTACGATGGCCTCTTCTCTCCGACCAACCACGCAAACGAGAACCAATGGACTGGCTTAGCAGACGCGGTGCGTCTGCGAAATCCAAAAGTGATCGGCGTCAACACCTCATCTGCATGGAACCACGCTGACGGATTGAGCGGGCAACAAGAACGCGAACTCCTTAAAGCCTTGGGCCCGACCTACTCTGCTCGTGTGCGCTCGGCGGAAATGCTGGCGGTGGGCTGGCTTGAAACTAAGCTTCCGGAAGAAACCGAGCAATATCGACATGTCATGAACATTGCTCATGCAATAATTGCTGAGGCGTTCTCTAATAAAGTGATTGTGCCGAATGTCACAACCACTGAGGATGTAGTCTGGTGGATGCGGCAACGCGTCGCAAACTTAGGCCTCGGGCAATGGTTTCACCCATCGGTATCGATTCAACGAAGAGCTAATTCATCAGCTGTATCTGATGAAGACAATGCATTGGTTATCCAGTACGGTGACCTTCTTCATTGTGACTTTGGGCTTATATACCTAGGGTTCTCTACAGATACCCAACACAATGCTTACGTTTTAAAGCCTCTTGAAACCATGCCACCGCAAGGTATCTTGGATGGACTAAAAGCCGGCAACAAACTCCAAGACATCACGATGCAGTACGCACAACTGGGGGTCTCTGGTAACGAAGCTCTACTTCAGGCGTTGGCGCATGCCAAAAGAGACAATCTAGTGCCGTCAATCTATTGCCACGCGATCGGGTACCACGGCCATGCTGCCGGTCCACCCATTGGGATGTGGGATCATCAACAAGGTGTGCCAGTACGTGGAGATTACACTTTCCAATCGAATACTTGGCACTCGATCGAACTTAATGTCAGACATAGCGTTCCGGAATGGGGTGGCCAACAAGTCAGATTCGCACTCGAGGAAGATGCTGCCCTGCTCGAAGATGGCTGGCGTTGGATCGCTGGACGACAAACTGAGTTATACCTTATTCACTAGATAATAATAGGTTGCAACGAGACTTCCTTGATTCACTTAATAAGCTGACAGCACCGTAGAACACGTTAGGTCAAGCGACCAGCTTAAGGATGGAGAGAGCGAGCACCTTAGTCGAAGCGACAAGGTCATCGATCCCACACCATTCGTCAGGTTGGTGTGCCAAGTGAAGTGCACCAGGACCATATGCAATGCAGTCTGTGACTCCGCCAATATTGGTTACATGTTTGTGATCATAGGTGCCTGGACTCGCTACAAGGGTCGCCTCACGATCGAGCACTGACCGCACACCGTCTCGAACGGCCACAACCACGGGCGACATCTCAGGGGTCCGCATTGGCTGCACAATCAAACGATCCTGCAAGTCGTACCTCAAGTCAGGTGTCCTAATCGATAACCGTTTTAAAAGTTCTTCAACTTCGCCCCGAACATTTTCGAATTCTTCCTCTGGCAAGAAACGTCGATCGAAGATAACGCTGCATCGATCTGCAACACATGGAGTCTGCATCAATTGGTTCGCCTGGCCTCCTTCAATTGTGTTGGTGTTGATGGTGGCATATCGAGCCTGGGAGGGTATTACCGGCATGTCTGTTATACGTGTTGCTAATTCTGGAACAAGTTCTTCGCGAATGGCATTAAGCACCTTATTCATTTGATCGATTGCATTTATCCCAAGAAAAGGCATGCTCCCATGTGCCACGCGACCATAAGTGGTTATGTCAAACCAGTAAACACCGCGATGACCGACACACACGCAGTCAACGTTAAGGGGTTCAGGAATGATCACATAGTCAGTCTTATTCGACGAAATCAGGCCTTTTTGAGCAAGCCAAGCTACGCCCGCCATACCACCGCTCTCCTCATCCACCGTGCCACTAACTTCAATCGTCCCTCGTAACTCAACTCCTGCACGACGGACAGCCTCTGCCGCGTAGATAGCGGCTGCGAGGCCAGCCTTCATATCCGCGCTACCACGGCCATACAGGCGACCATCCCGCACAATTCCCCCGAAGGGATCAAGGGTCCAGCCGTAACCTGGTGGAACAACATCAAAATGTCCATTCAAATGCAGTAATGGTCGAGAAACACTGCCTGCACGAGACCCGATGACATTGACGCGTGGGTGTGTGGGACTGTGTTCAGGAAGCCCTTCCGCTGCAACGTAATTGACCGAAAAGCCGAAAGATTTAAGGCGTTCGCCTATAGTGTGTGCGCAAACTTCATACAGGGCCCCCGGTGGGTTCACAGTCGGAATTCGTACCAGATCTGCGGCAAATTCGACGATTTCGTCAGTAATCCCGTCGACCACCTGTAATACTTTTTCAGTTTCAGCGTGATGAGTCATTTACCTTAGTAGCTGGCGTCATTGTAGCGTTTTACCTGTAAAACGTGGTGCGATTCTAACATCCAACGTTACCGAAGCCAGACCAATTTCAAGTATTATCAGAAGAGTTTTCCTTCTTTAGGAACAGACAATGACTCGAATCATATATCCAACATCCGCTATTACGGTCGGAATTGCGTTGATTACCTGGACACTGCTGTGGGCTTTGCCCCATCAGGAGGGTGATGCAGCGGTCAACAGACATGGGTTGACAGCGGTTGAGGGAATAAAAGTTGGGCATCACACACTTTCAGAACGTCCCACTGGATGCACGGTCATCATAGTTGAGGATGGTGCGGTGGCAGGTGTGGACGTGCGTGGTAGTGCACCTGGCACACGTGAAACCGACCTCTTAGATCCAATTAATACGGTGCAACAAGTTCATGCGCTAGTACTCGCCGGTGGAAGTGCCTTTGGACTAGATGCAGCCACGGGAGTGATGCAGTACCTCGAATCACATAACATCGGATACGAAACACGGTTTGCCCGTGTACCGATCGTACCAGCCGCAATCCTATTCGACCTAGGCGTTGGTAACGCGCCGGAAGTACGACCAACGGCCGACTGTGGCCTTCAAGCGGCCACCATAGCTAGCACCTCACCCGTAAATGAAGGGAATGTCGGTGCGGGAGCTGGCGCCACCGTAGGGAAACTGCGAGGTGGATCACGTGCGATGAAGGGCGGGCTCGGCAGCGCGGCTGTGACAATGCCTAATGGAGTGACCGTCGCCGCACTCGTTGCTGTCAATGCGGTAGGAGACATTTTAGATCCAACGACTGGAGAAATAATCGCAGGAGTACGCACGGAAGACGGACAGAGCTTAGCTGACGCACGGCACTTGATTCGCTCGGGCGAAATCAGCCGGCTCCATCAAGCTGAAAACACGACGATTGGCGTAGTAGCCACCAATGCAGTTTTAACGAAGTCGCAGGCTAAAAAGATCGCACAGATGGCCCATGATGGACTTGCACGCACTATCGTGCCAGCTCACACCCCTGTTGACGGTGATACCATTTTTGCCCTTGCGACTGGTAAACTTTCCGGTGCACCTGACATGTTAACCATCGGCGCGCTCGCAGCCGAAGTAATGGCCGAAGCGGTCGTACGAGCCGTACGCCAGGCAACAAGCATACCTGGCTATCCTGCTGCGCGAGATTTCGATTTGTCCCACCCGTGACACTTCATCTTTCATTACTACTCATCTACGGTTTAATCCTCATTGGGATCGGCCTTTGGGTCGGCCGGCGGGTCCGTGACACAAACGACTTTTTTGTGGCAGGTCGACGTCTTAAACCTGGCCTACTTTTCTCAACCATGCTCGCAGCAAACATCGGAGCCGGCTCAACGGTTGGCGCTACTGANTTAGGCTACCGAATCGGCTTGAGTGCGTGGTGGTGGGTCGGTTCAGCTGGTATAGGTTCCCTAGCGCTCGCTTTTTGGGTCGGCCCACGAATGCATCAACTTGCCACTCGTCACAATTTCAAAACTGTAGGCGATTTCCTCGAACATCGATATGACCGTAATGTCCGTGCAGTGATNGCANTNTTGNTCTGGCTCGGAACACTTATTATTTTGGCAGCACAGCTNTTGGCAATTGCCTTTGTATTAAATGTCATTACGGGCCTTCCACAGTACGTCGGNTGCATTATCGGTGGCNTCGTCATCATGACGTATTTTNCAGCTGGTGGATTATTGACNTCNGNTTGGGTCAATGTAATTCAACTGTGCATGCTGCTTATTGGTTTTATGTTGGNCGTACCNTTTGCACTCTTTCAAGCCGGCGGCCTCGAGACCGTGTTCACAAANACCGAANCNATACCTGAATACTGGAACTTCTTAGGTGGTTCTAGAGGCGGGTGGATCTACTTACCAATGCTCGTNCCAGCTTTTATTGTCTCGCCAGGCTTACTNCAAAANGTNTACGGCGCCGTNGATGANCACACAGTACGCCGTGCTGTNGGNTGGANCGGCCTCGTCTTGCTTCTATTCGCTTTTGTCCCAACACTCTTAGGTGCTATCGCGCGATCGGCATATCCAGACCTAATTAANCCTGGGATGGCCNTNCCACTCCTNCTAATGGAATCTTTNCCTCCATTAATAGGNGCAATNGGNCTTGTCGCGCTATTTTCAGCTGANGTCAGTTCTGCTGACGCTATTTTATTTATGCTATCAACGTCACTCAGTCAGGACCTNTATCGNCGGTTCATTAATAGAGAGGCCANCGACTCATCTGTCTTNAAAGTCGCNCGTCGAGCAGCCATAGGTGGTGGCACCCTAGCGTTNCTCATCGCAATTTTTGCTAAATCGATCATTNCTGTGATGAGTGTGTTCTACACATTACTAANNGTAAGTTTGTTTGTTCCAATCGTNATNGGCCTCTACATTCGTAANATTGGAACTCNNGAAGTATTGTCTGCAATTGCAGCAGGGCTTGCTCTGGTNGTGACGGTCGAGATAATCTCGATCGAACNAANTNCTGGAGTGNTCACNTCAGCCACGCTGGGCGTCATTGCTAGCGTCACAGTGTGCATGACAATCTTGGCAGCGAGACGATACCTAACAGGCTCACAAGGGANTTCTAACNCACCAGCGGCCCGCCTCTGAAAGGANGACACTGGGATGTCAACCAAAGATTACTTTAATNTAAAAAATAAGATAGTTGCGATTATTGGCGCAGCTTCAGGTATTGGCAAAGCCNCTTCACTTGAATTCGCTAANCAGGGCGCAACCGTCCACTGCTTCGACATTAACGNCGCTGGAGTCCAANCGGTTGTTNAACAAATCAAAGAATCTGGATGTGCATCCTACGGCACAATGCTAGACATCACAAAGGAAGATTTAGTTAACGAAGCTCTTGATAGCATTGTGCAACGCCACAACCAACTTGACGCCGTAATATGCACTCCAAGTGTAAACGTGAGGAAATCNCTACTGACCTACAGCTCTGANGAATTCGACAAAGTGGTTTCCCTNAATCTAAAAGGTAGTTTTAATGTNCTNCGGACNGCTGGACGACACATGACTCAGGCAGGNGCAGGTAGCATCGTCCTGTTTTCCTCNATCCGTTCACAAGTNGTCGAACCAGGTCAGTCNGTCTATGCCGCAACCAAAGCCGGTATCGTACAACTTGTACGGACAGCCGCTGCAGAATTCGGACCTTCAGGGGTTCGAGTTAATGCACTGGCCCCAGGCATTGTTGAAACACCCCTGACAGNGCCAATTAAGTCCGTCCCAGATTGGTATGAAGCGTATGCTTCCAAGACTGTACTTGGACGCTGGGCAACCCCAGAGGAAATGGTTGGNCCTATAATATTTTTNTCATCGGATGCTTCAAGTTATGTTACAGGAACCGTGCTATTTGCTGATGGCGGCTGGACNGCAGCNGANGGACGATATNANCCACCTGGTGTGTAAATCNATCTTCATTAGGCTTGACTCGTTTAGATCGNACNCTTTACAACTGAANNAGTNTTCAACTTGGNATGAACTGAGAAAGAACTGTNNAGAGTGNTGANNCNNCCCNTCCCCGGNCATCAACCTTCATGANCTACNANGACATCATGATACGATGCTGAAATGNTACTCGTTCTTAGTTGCAGCTTANATCCGAATAGTCGTTCTCGTATTCTTGCNANGCGTGCCAACGNACNGCTACTAGCGNNGGGCCAGAAAACAAGATTTGTCAATTTGGCCGATTACCAGTTACCACTCTGTAATGCTTCCGACTGTTACACGAGTGACTCTGTCATTCAGCTCCAAACATGGATTCAAGAGGCCCATGGCATCTTGATCGCAACACCCGTTTATAACTACGACGCCAGTGCCGCTACGAAGAATCTCATAGAATTAACTGGAAAAGCCTGGTCAGAGAAAGTGGTCGGATTCCTCTGTGCCGCAGGAGGAAAAGGCAGTTATATGTCCCTCATGGGACTTGCCAACAGCTTGATGCTCGACTTCCACTGCCTCATAATTCCCCGCTTCGTTTATGTAACGAAAGAAGCTTTCCGTGACGGGGTCCTAGAAGATGGAGAGATCAAGGAACGGCTGGACGAAGTGCTCGAAAAGCTTGTTCATTTAAGTCAAATTAGTGGACGCTTCTAATTAGGCATGCGCACATGATATTGTGAGGATGTCTTATAGAGAAAGGTTTAGTCATGCCCTTTGGTATCGGTATTGGCGAATTACTTATCATCTTCTTCATTCTCGTACTGATCTTTGGGGCGAAACGCCTCTCAGGCCTTGGTCGAGGTATGGGGCAGGCGATCAGAGGATTCAAGGAAGAAGTCAAAGACCCGGACGACCAGAAAAGCGAAGACTGAGCGAGGTTCCGCTAATCTTGCTCAGACTCTAGCCTAACTCCATCGAAGGCTGAAAATGTGCCTCCACTCGGTGAAGTTGGCTGATACGTCTAGTTAGCCCTTATTGCTGGGCCACGCCAAGCGCCGCCAGTCTTACGACGACATCACTACCTGCTGTCGAAGCATTAACGTCTTTATCGATATAAATAATCTTGCCAGTACCATCGATATAGAAAGTCCAACGCGCCGGAAACGGGCGCACTGCTGATACGACACCATATGCTTCCGCAACATCTTTTTCTTCGTTACTTAACAATGGAAAATCTGCCTCCAACGATTCGGCAAACTTAGTATTGGTCTCTATGTCGTCGACACTGACCATGAAATAAGAAACGTCAAACTTCTTAATAGCATCACCGTTCTCACGGAACGATTTGCATTCAGTCGTTCAACCACCAGTGAAAGCCTTTGGAAACCACGCAAGGACAACCGTTGTACCTCTAAGCTCAGAGAGCGAGTGAGTGTTGCCATCGGAACCAGCCAGTGAAAACTCGGGCGCCATGTCGCCAGGTTTTAAGTCTTCAGCACTGACAACAAACGCGCCGATCGCCATCACACTCAACACTACGCAAATCACCAGTAACATCTTGATCATCGATGCGCTCCTTAACCTCACAACTTGCTACATCATTAATGGATCAATTTAACCGACAAAACATGCTTACAACATGCATTTCAACACTCATCATACACGATTCCTGTAACCAATCTTATCTTGATCAACCTCTCGACAACTTGACATCTGTCCACCGTTTGCAAACCATGGTGTTATTGCTCATATGGCAATAATTGCAACCGCTTTTTAGATTGTCGGAATCTTAATCGTCAGTAAGTCTCAACAAACGATAGATGTTTTTAACAGACTCGTAATCTTAAAAAGAAGCCAATGAGGCACTACTTACCCCAAACCGCCTTCGGCCGACTCTCGTATCCAAAACTGCAAAACCAAGACGGTAAAACTAATGAGTGCTAAGTTCGTAGCGATCAGCGTTGCGATCGCGTTACAGCTAGGTGCCATTGTAGGATTAATTTTGATTGTCAATAAAGACAACTCAAGCGTTCATGAGCAATTAAACAGCGCGCCGAACGCAACATCCCTCGATGAGGACAAAAACAATACACCCCGCTTAGCGATGACCGGCTCCGGATGGAGACTGGTTGAACAATTTTCTGCGCACTATGCCCTGATACTGGAAGTCGAAGCTGAAAATCTTTCTGATGCCAAATCTATTGCCCAACAACTCGCCGAACCAGTACAGGATTCGTACAATGAGATCCTCGTATACTTTTTCCCTCCAGATGGACAAGGAGGCTTACCGGACCGTCGAGTGCAGTGGACAGAATCCACTGGATATGTAGAGGTAAATCTTAGATCTCAATAGAAAACAAAAACTCAAACTGAAGATCCTGTATTCTGAAATAAATAACATTGAATTCATGTTCTAAATTCGAGAAATACTCATGAATAGATCTGACATTATCGCGAAACAAAAAGAATTTCTATTCCCATCAGTTGCGACCTTCTATAAAGATCCATTGCCACTTGCCCGTGGTGAAGGTCAGCACGTGTGGGACGTGGAAGGCAAACGATATCTCGACTTCTTTGCCGGCATCGTCACTGTTGGCGTAGGACACTGTCATCCAAAAGTAACAGCTCGCATCGCCGCACAGGTCAAAACATTGCAACACACGTCCACGATGTTTCCACACGAGTCAACTGTCCGTCTGGCCGAAAAAATGGCGTCGATTACTCCCGGCCAACTCAAGCAGACTTATTTCACTAATAGCGGGTCCGAAGCAAATGAGACGGCGGTGCTGTTAGCCCGTTTACATACTGGTCGAAACGAAATCGTTGCACTTCGTCATGGTTATGGCGGTCGCTCATTAACTGCAATGTCACTAACTGCACACGCTAATTGGCGACTCAACCCAGTAACTGATCCAAGTATCGTCCATGCACATAATGCGTATTGCTATCGATGCGCGTTTGAAAAAACATATCCTGACTGCAATTTGTTGTGCGCTCGAGATATCGAGGAGCTCATTACAACTGCAACATCAGGCAAGATAGCTGCATTTATCGCTGAACCAATTCAGGGTGTAGGTGGCTTTGTCACTCCACCGGTCGAATACTTTCAAGAAATTGCTAAAATTGTGCGTGAGCATGGTGGACTGATTATAAGTGATGAAGTGCAAACTGGCTTTGGCCGCACTGGCAAACACTGGTTTGGTATCGAGCACTGGGGAATCGAACCTGACATTATCACGTGCGCAAAGGCGATGGCTAATGGCACGCCGGTCGGCGCCACGGTGACCACGACTGAAATTGCAGCTGCGATTACAGGGTCACAAATCTCGACCTTTGGCGGAAATCCAGTCACTGCAACCGCAGCATTAGCAACGATTGAAGTAATCGAGGAAGAAGGGTTACTTGAGAATTCAGCTACTCTAGGACGCGAATTCGCTAACGGCCTGGAACATTTAAAGGCTTCTCACGAAATTGTCGGTGATGTTCGCGGAATGGGACTAATGCGAGCAATTGAATTAGTCCATGATAAGGAAAGTAAACAACCAGCGCCGACCGCTATGAATGCACTCCTTGAAGCAACTCGGGAAAACGGCCTATTAATCGGTAAAGGTGGTTTGTATGGTAACAGTGTCCGCCTCTCGCCTCCGCTGAATATCACTAAAGCTGACGTAGACGAGGCAATCGATATACTGGATAAATCCTTGTCACACGTTGAACAAACCGAAATGGGTAATTCCTAAGCACGTCAGTCGGAGGTTAAGTTGAGAGAATGTAGTTGGAATTCTTTTTATAGTCCAGGAAACCGTTGAAGAAGTGTGGTCACATCTGGCACGAGCTCGCAATCAACATTGGTCCAGTCACCATAGGGATCAAGTAGAAGCGCATGAATCCCAGCTGCCCTCGCTCCGACCACGTCGGCATGATAGAGATCACCTACGTGAAGAGTTGTTTCTGGTGAGGCTCCAGACACATTCAGCGCGTGTTCAAAGATACGAGGGTCTGGTTTCTCGTACCCCACAATGCGTGAATCAATCACTGACTCGAACAGGTCACGCAAGTTTACGGCTGTAATCAGGTCTTCGACCGTACCATCAGAATTACTTACCACAACCAACTGTAAACCGCGATTCTTCAAGGCCTGCAGAGTCTCAGGCACTTGAGGTAACAAATTCGACCAGAGCCTCACGCGACCAATCGCGTCGAACGCCTGAACAAGATCATGCGCNACTCTAGCGAGTGATGATTCATTNTGGACTGGCTGAGCTGGAAGATTTAACAACANNACGTGTAAGTAGAGCTCAAAAGTACTCAATGTCTCCGTGGTTCGCTCAGAGCTTAGTGACGCCGAAACAGNTGGTCTNGCAGCNGCTTCTGCACGCCGTAGATCTTGGACATCACAGACAATCTCATGCCTAGCCAACTCAGTCTTTACTAGTTCGANATCAAANGANACCAGNGTATTNCCAACATCGAAAAAGANNGTCCGAAGATNCCCGTAGGGAATGGAGTGNCTTGTCAAGAATGNTCTCCTAACCNNATAAAGCCTTAAGCTTACTCCNGCACTAATGTCTTATCGAAGGAAATTAATNCAGCGCTGTTATAATGTAAATGAAACTNATGCGTTTAATAGATAATTTCATCGATGGTTCCTGGCAGTCGCCAGATTCATCTAACCGAGCACCAAACATCAACCCAGCAGACACAAGGGAAACTATTGCTGAGGCGCCGCTCTCGACCTCAGTCGATGTAGAAGAGGCTGTTAAAGCAGCTGAGCGAGCTTTTCCAGGTTGGCGTGCCACACCAGCACCGAAACGAGGACACTTACTGTACCGGGTGCAGCGAAAAATGGAGGAGCGCCGAAATGAGCTTGCAGAGGCACTAACACGCGAAGAGGGAAAAACGCTCACTGAATCACATGGTGAAGTTCAACGCGCAATCAACGTAGTCGAATTTTTTGCTGCAGAATCGCGCCGCATCATCGGCGAAACAATTCCGTCTGAATTTCCAAACAACTTTTGCTATACCGTACGAGAACCTGTTGGCCCATTGGCGCTTATCACGCCATGGAATTTTCCTGTTGCTATCCCCATGTGGAAGCTTGCCCCTGCAATCGCATGTGGAAATACTGTGGTGCTTAAACCTGCCTCCCTAACTCCGCTTTCTGCAGCACTCATCGCTGAGATCTTTAATGAATGTGACACCCCAGCTGGAGTACTCAACATCGTATATGGCAGCGGCCGTAACGTCGGCGAACCACTTGTCGCACACCCTTCAATTAAGGGCGTCTCCTTTACTGGCTCAAACGACGTCGGTGCCGGCCTCTATGGAACAGGGGCTGCACGAGGAATTAAGTGCCAATGTGAAATGGGAGGGAAAAACCCGATCATCGTACTGGACGACGCCGACCTCGACCTAGCAGTCAACAGTGCTGTACAGGGAGCCTACGGCTCAACTGGACAACGTTGCACCGCCACTAGTCGTGCCGTTGTCGTCGACTCCATCGCTGATGCTTTCGTGGAACGTGTTGAAGAACGGGTAAACGCTCTCGTGGTTGGTAACGGTCTTGAGCCAGAAACCGACGTGGGACCTTCCGTAGATAAACAACAGCTTGAAACGGTCCTTGACTTTATCAATATTGGACAGGAAGAGGGAGCTCAACTGATTACAGGAGGCAAATTACTTGCCACCGAAATGCACAAGCACGGATTCTTCATCGAACCATCCCTTTTCGACCACGTTACATCAGATATGCGCATCGCACAGGAAGAGATTTTCGGTCCCGTTCTATCGGTCCTCCGCGTACCAGATACAACAACTGCCCTATCCGTTGCCAACGACGTACGATATGGACTTACTGCTTCGATCTACACACGAGATATTTCCAAGGC
Source organism: Woeseiaceae bacterium (assembly GCA_002696705.1). GTDB lineage: Bacteria > Acidobacteriota > Vicinamibacteria > Vicinamibacterales > UBA823 > UBA8106. Next base: position 24,880 of record NZSH01000030.1, read on the forward strand.
ATTAACTTTTACGGATAAATTGCAAGTCGGAATCGTACACGTAAACTCTCCAACTGTTGGCGGTGAAGCACATGTCCCATTTGGAGGAATGAAAGCGACTGGCGTCGGGCTTCGAGAAATGGGTCGTGAGGCGATAGCTTTCTTCACTGAACTGAAAGTGGTCTACTGGGATTACACAGGGTCGGATCGAAAAGGTAACCTATATTAGGTGCGATGCATCCTGGAAACAACTTCTTGCACAATATCCACTCCAGAGCTTGAACCGATACGTGTTGCCCCGGCCCTGAGCATTGCCTGCAATGTATCGTAATTCTTCACTCCACCAGCAGCCTTCACACCGATATCAGCGCCAACAGTCTTACGCATTAGTGCTACATCCTCAACAGTTGCACCTCCTAGTCCGAAACCGGTAGACGTCTTTACAAACATCGCACCAACTGTTTTGGCTGTCTGACACGCCACAACCTTTTGTTCGTTGGTAAGCAGCGCAGCTTCAATGATCACCTTGCTAATCACATCGTTCTCACGACATACCTGCACCACATTACCGATATCATGTTCGAATAGATCTAAATCGCCAGACCGTAGCGCACCTACATTAATAACCATATCGACTTCAGACGCACCATCTAGTATGACCCGTTCAGCCTCATGTCGCTTTAGGTCCGTCGTATTCGCACCAAATGGAAAACCCACAACAGCACAAACACCAACTTGTGTTGACCGTAATTGTTCATATGCTAGTTTTACCCACGTTGGGTTAATACAGACGGTCGCAAATTTGAACTCCGCGGCCTCACGACATAATTGTTCAACACCGGTCTGGGGAGTCTCAGGCTTGAGGAGAGTATGGTCAATCAGTGCTGCTACAGCACCAGGTGTCATGTGGCCGGTAGACTCCAGAACTAACTCCGCTCCAATCTAGAAAGCTTTTCAAGGCGACGATGGCAGCTCGATCCACGCAACACAACAGCAAGCCAAGCATCTACAATCGCACGTGCTTGCTCGACATTAATCAGACTGGCACCCAAGGTAAGAACGTTCACGTCATTATTTTCTTGAGCACAAGTCGCGAGATGCTCGTTCTGCACCATAGCTGCACGTACACCTTTAATCTTATTCGCTGAAATGGCGGAACCAATGCCAGTTTGATCGATCACAATTCCGGCCTCTACTTCACCACGAGCTACTGCCAAAGCAACTGTCGCAGCTACATCAAGGCAATCTACTTCATCCCTGGCATCAAAAGCACCCAAATCATGTACGGTCCGTCCTTGACTACGCAGGTAACGGATCAGTTCGGTTTTAAGCGTGACACCAGACTGATCAGCTCCAACGGCCAGCGTACGGACATAATCAGAAACGCTAGGTCCTGTGATTTCTGGACTAGCAGCATCAACAGATTCCAGAACTGTTACACGCCTCGTTTTCAGCGTGTCACGTGCTAAGGGTGTAACTCGCCCTCCTCGGATTAACTCGACTGTTGAACCAATATCTAAGACTCGAGCTTCGACTTCTGTGATGATCTCAAAGCGCTTCATCTCGACCTCAGCAAGGCAAATCTCCCTCAGAACAATCTAAGTTGTACCAAGCAACTATATGATACGCTTCGGTGCTAATCCTAAGAAGCAGTTCATGCCATACAAACTAATCGACGCGCCACTACTAACGGCAGATCAAATTCGAACGCGTGTATATGAGCTTGCGCAAGCCGTTGAATCAACTACTAGTGAGCCCTTGCACCTTATTGCAGTCCTCAAGGGAAGCATCGTATTTCTAGCCGACCTGATTCGAGCTATGCGAGGCCCCATCACTCTGGATTTTCTTGCTGTTTCGAGCTATGACGCCAATCTCTCTTCTGGCACCGTGCAACTCTTGAAAGACATCGATACCGATATCAAAGACCAGTCGGTGGTTATCATCGAAGACATTGTGGACACTGGCCTCACACTCGAATATGTCCAGACACTTCTTAGATCGAAAAAACCTAAAACTCTGCAGTCAGTATGCCTTCTCAGCAAACCGTCACGGCGTCAAACGAAGGTTGCCGTCGACCATGTCGGCTTTGAAATCGAAGATCATTTTGTCGTCGGCTACGGCCTAGATTACGAACAGCAGTATCGACACCTTCCTCACATCTCGATCGTGGAAGTTACATCGGAACAATAACTGGTTCAATTTATTCCGGCTCGCGAACACCTATAGCTTCCAGTACTTTAGTAGCCATCGCACGAGCCTCGGAAATTACAACATCCTCATCCAGGGTAAGCACGTCTTTGTCTCGCATTAGCACTCGACCATTAACGATGGTTGTAACAACGTCGTCTCCATGAGTTGTGTAGACTAGATGGGAAATTGGATTGTACATTGGTGTCTGCCGCGCAGCATCCATAGAAACTACAATTAAATCAGCGCGTTTACCAACTTCAAGAGAACCGACTTGATCCTCTAGACCTAGGACCTTTGCCCCTCCAATTGTCGCCATTTCCAATGCAACCTCAGCTCCAACTGCGCGTGGATTGTTGTCAATCAACTTGTGTAATAACGCAGCAAATCGCATCGCCTCAAACATATCTAAGTCGTTATTACTTGCAGCACCGTCCGTGCCAAGCCCAACTGCGACACCAGCTGCTAGATAGCTAGACACTGGTGCAGTGCCGCTCGCCAATTTCATATTACTTTCTGGATTGTGCGACACTCCAACCTCGTTTTTCGCTAACACAGCAATATCTTCTTTGGACACCCAAATTCCATGGGCAGCTACCGTATTCGCGCTCCAGAACCCAATCTCATCCAAGTATTCAGTTGGCGTTTGAGAGTACTGTTGCTGTGCTATTTCAACTTCATCCCTCGTTTCCGCCAAATGGATCAATAACGGTACTTTGTGTTGTCGAGATAAAGCATGCGACGCCTCCAGCATCTTTCGATCAAGCGTAAACATCGCGTGAGGCGCAACCGCGGGTATGATTAATTCATGCTCTTGCCATCGTTCAATAAATTGTGAAGCTCGCTCCAGCGCTTCGCTAGGTGTCGCAGCGTCCGGTGCAGGAAACCGGATCACCGTCTGACCCAAAACAGCCCTCATGCCTACTTCGTGGGTTGCTTCCGCAATTACGTCTTCAAAATAATACATGTCTGCATAAGTCGTCGTGCCTGATCGAATCATTTCAAGTAAAGCCAGTTTGGTCCCAACACGAACAAACTCAGGTGTAACAGTCTTGGCCTCTGCAGGCAAAATGTACTGGTCAAGCCAATCCATCAATGCAAGGTCATCGGCAAGGCCTCGATACATAACCATCGGCGCATGGGTGTGTGTATTAATCAACCCCGGTAATACTATCTGTCCTGATGCCTCAATCGTGTCGTCCGCAATGTACTCCTTCTGAACTCTGTCTGGTGAACCAATAGCCACAATGCCATTCCCCGCAATGGCAATCGCGCCAGGAGTTAAAATCCGCCGATCATCATCCATAGTGACGATCACTCCTCCTGTAATGATTAGCGAAACTGCACGCTGTGCTGCAGAAAGGTACCCTGCGCCACTCATCAGAAATATCAGGGTGAACGATGCTATAAACTGAACCATGTAAACTCCAGGTCGAGGTTATCTGATTGGTTGATGATCAGTCCTTGCAAGAGATGTCGACTAGCGCTCAATAATAGGGGTATAGGCAATTATGGCATGTTATGTGAATAATCACCCATTAGTACAAGATGCCCTAGCCACGCTTCGACGAACCACCACGACGACTGAGCAATTTCGTAAAGCCACGAAACGCATCAGCCATCTACTGATCGCGGAGACGACTCGAAACGTCCGAATAAATCCGATCACAGTTGAGACATCATTGGGAATCGCTGATGGTTTTACCATCGCTAGTGACGTGGTATTCGTACCAATCCTTCGCGCTGGTTTAGGAATGCTCGAAGTCGCACTTGAGTTAATTCCGGCCGCCCGTGTCGGCTACATTGGATTAGAACGCGACGAAACAACTGCTGCTGCCTCGACCTATTACTCAAAATTACCGAACGATCTCACCAGCAGTCAGATCTTTGTCTTAGACCCAATGCTTGCAACCAGCGGAAGCGCTGTCAGTGCAATGGATATTCTCCGCAAGGTTGGCGCTACCGATTGTCATTTAATTTGTATTATCGCCGCCAAAGACGGTATAAGAACTTTCGAGAAGTGCCATCCTAACGTGCCTGTGCATACTTCTGCCGTGGACCCAACGCTGAATGAACAACAATATATTGTGCCGGGTCTTGGAGATTTTGGAGATAAACTCTATGGCACATCATAGAGTAGTGACCACTCTTAAATGCAACTTCCAATCATGAATGTTGAAATAATTTAAGATGAGTGAAATGAGTGGTGGGCGCTAGTGGATTCGAACCACTGACCCCCGCCGTGTGAAGGCGATGCTCTACCACTGAGCCAAGCGCCCACTCGTAAATGCTACGTGCTGTGTGATATCAACGAAGCTTGCCGATAAGCAACCTAAGTATCTCGGCATAGTCTTGATCGGCTTGCGCATACAAGTCACTCACATCCAGCGCGACTTGCTGGCCACCACGATTGACGCTATCGCGAGGACCCTCAGTAGCCGACCCAGCTTGCAGTCCATCGGCACCAAAATCGTCCACGAAAAAACGTGCTTCGGGATCCGAAGCACTACTTAAATCTATGTAGGCATTTCGATAGTCCCCATTGTCCAGCATCCCACTCATAATGAGTGGCGCTGAATACGGGGCCGAAACAGCCAACACTTGAACACCAGAAAAATAAAGAGCCGCAACAAAATGGTTTTCCTTGCTCGGGTCTTGCGCAGCGATAGCACTCAACCCCTGATCGTCCATAAGTTGCTTTAACTGCTCTACTAAGGATGCAGAGCTTGT
>NZSH01000031.1 GCA_002696705.1 Woeseiaceae bacterium
GAAGAGCAAGATGCGTTAATTGCTGAAGCTGATGCACTTCGTGACGCTGCTGACGAAATCAGGAAAGAGCGCGCAGCAGGAGTCGCCGGCTAACAGTTCTCAACCTATTCCCTCTTTAAGAAAAATGAGCCACCTCCCTTTCGGGGGTGGCTCGTTTTTTTTGCTTGCTGTAAACAGTTTCTCCGCTTAATTCCTAATAATCCGATAGAGATGGCCTCTATCCGCTAGGAGTATCAAGGCGCTCCGAGTGGATAAGACATCACGAAGTCGTTCACCGATATAAATGGTTTCGCAATACACCACCTCACCCGTTGCAGCGGATGTCCGACAACGATATAAATGCCTACCCTTCAGGGACGTGAGCAGGAGATCTCCAACGTCTGCCTCGTTAAACCAACTGTCAAGTGACGCTGTTCGATTTACGTCCATGTCAGAAATCGCTGGTGACGGCAACCAGACATAGCTGGGGGCATCGAACTCACCTACTGAGTTGTTCCCTGGTGAGGGATACCCACTCAACGTGTACTCCGTTCCATAGGACACCAGAGGCCAGCCAAAGTCCGTCCCCTGAGCCGCGAGATTCAGGCTGTCTCCACCTTTTGGGCCCTGGTTTGCAATATACGTATGTCCGCCAGCAATAGCTAAACCGGCTGGATTTCGAAATCCCTTACTCACAAGCCAAGGAACATCCTGCGGATTGGCTTCCACGCTCATCACGCTATCTTGATCCAGTATTGCTGGACTTAGATCTGTTTCAAGCGTTTCTGTTTCCAGAACCAACTTGCCATCGCGAACACTGAATACTGATAGTGTGCCAAATATTGATCCGTCAGGATGCTCCACTGACACATCACCAACGGCGAGGTACAACGTGCCCTCCTCCACATCCCCATCCAACCAGAGTCGGCCAGAGAGTGTCCCATTGCGGGCCATAGTTGCCGGGACACACTCATCATCTGCCCAGAGCTGCTCTGGCACACTGGTTCCCTGTTCACCCCCAGCCCCACCAACCATTGGCACCGTGAAGGCAATGAGTGCGATGCGAGTGCAGTTATAGGGTTCTGTGTCTGCAATAGCGTGCGTGGCAAAGTAGCGTGCGGTGGTGTCAGTCGTGGATATCAGCTTCACGTCGCGAATGCCAGTTCCAGGATCACCGGTCGCAGTAATACCGTCCAGTTCGATACGTCGAGTGATGGCCAGGCTGGCCTCATCGTAAACAAGGACCATGCCACTGCGCGTCACGAGAACGAACTCTTCACTGGTCAGCTCAGCAAGAGCACCAACATGGGTGCCTCCGACGGCTCGAGTCACGTTTCTCAGTTCTCCAGACGCCGTCGATCGAATTCGAAGATTGAGCAGATTCGTTTCCTGAATCCATGACTGCTCAACCGAACGCCCCATCTTCCACGTGATTTCATCACTTACAGCAATCAGCGTTGACCTTGTAGAGCGCAAAACCTCTTGCAGAGCAAGACGACTGGACTGGAAGAAAGATCGGTCTTCGGCAATGACTAATGCTCGACCGCCACCAATCTGCATCTCATAACGAATGCCGTACTCTTCATCAACAAAGAGCAAACCTCCAAACAGGACACCGATGAACAACAGTGCAATAACACTCATCGCACGCCGTGACGGCAACTTCCTCAAGGTGCCGTTGAACCATTCAATTAGTTTCCGTGTAAACATTAGTGATGGTTGCTCCCTATTTGTGGAAAACTCAGGCAGCCACTGTCAGCAGACCCTCTAGATACGATACAACAAGACGCCACTGGTAGAGTGGGCAAGTAAAATTTAGTATGGAATCGAACAGAATGAACTCACGTCGTCGTAGAATTTATAGCAGTGAGCGTGAATCCCCTTGCTGTACCAGGAGAACGGCGATAACCGAAGGTTGGGTTAGTTTCCACCACCGACGCCAGCGGCCCGGCGCATACCTTCCGTGACAATACCGACCTTCGTAACTCCAGCGCCCTTAGCGGCATCGATGACTTCAACGATCTCACCATAGCGCAACCGTCCATCCGCAGCGATGAACATGGTCTTATCCTTTCGCTGCTCGAAAATATTACGCAGTCGACCAGCTAGATCACGCGGGGTCACATCTTGTTTGTTCACAGACATGCGACGATCGGCGGTGTATTCCAACACAATCTGGCTGGTATCAGGACGAGATTGCTGAGCGGCTCGAGTCTCGGCCGGAAGGTTAATATCAACGCCTTTTTGGGTCAGAGGAAGGGCCGCCATGAAAATGATAAGCAGCACGAGCAGTACGTCGATCATCGGTGTGACATTCATGTCACAACTGGCTACCAGCTCTTTTGTTGCTACAAAGTCTTTATCACTTGAGTGCGAAGCCATTACTGCCCTCCCGCCATTCCAGACCCAAGCCGACGATCAACAATGAGACCCACATCCTCAATGCCCACGCGTCGCAACTCGTCCATGGCCTGCATGATGCTTGAATAGGGCGCATCCTCATCACCCTTGATCAAAACGACCTTTTCACCACCCGCATCTTCAATCGCTGTATTAACCCTACTTAACAACTCATTCTCAGCCACCTCGACTGAATTTATATAGAAGCGCCTGTCGGCTGTAATCGACAGGATGGTTTGCCCTGATGTTTCTGGCTTGTCAACGGTGTTGGAAGCCTGTGGCAACCGAACATCAACACCCTTCTGTAACATCGGGGCGATCAGCATCATGATGATCAGCAAAACAAGCATGACATCAACGAGTGGCGTGACATTAATGTCAGACTTTACGCCAGCTTTGGCTCCACCTAGATCCATTGACATAAAACGTTCTCCTTCGCGCTCTACCTGTGTCTCTCGTTAGTCGGGCATGGTCGACTCACACTTTACCAGCCCGACCCCTCAACTACACAGATGGTCAGATTTACGTAGTCTTCTTAATAAAGTAGTCAATCAGCTCTGACGATGAGTTGTCCATTTCAACCTGAAAATATTCAATTTGTCCGGTTAAGTAGTTATAAAACCAAACAGCCGGAATCGCCACGACCAACCCAAGGGCGGTCTCAACGAGGGCTTCCGCAATACCTGCCGAGACGGCACCGATACCACCAGAACCCGTCGCCGCGATACCAACGAATGCGTTGATAATACCAACGACTGTGCCCAAAAGACCGACGAAAGGAGCAGTAGAACCAATCGTCGCCAATGAGGCTACGCCTTTTTTTAGATCACTTTGTGTCAACGCGGAAGAACGCTGAATCGCCCGACGAACGGTGTCCAGCAAGTCCTCTCGTCCGAGACCACCGCCACCTTCCGTCTGAAACTGATATTCGGATAATCCAGCCCCGACGACCTTTGCCAGGTGGCTGTATTTATATTCCTTCTTGTTCCCAACGGCGATCGCTTCCTTCAAGCGCCCCTCTTTAAGGTGCTTGGCTACTTGGGGAGCAAACAGCTTGGACTGGTCCTTAGCCTTTTTGTACGTGAAAATGCGCTCAACAGCTACGCCAACCGACCAGAAAGACATAATAAACAATATGTACCCGATACCCTTGGCCACGAAGCCCATCTGCGACCACATTTCGACTAAATTCATGCCACCTTCCATTGCCCTGCCTCCCGTTCTAAGTTAGTTCACTTATTGTGTGGCTACTGTATGCCGCACGCATCTCACTCTGATTCACATTAACCTGCCAGCGTAAAGTTTACGGTTACTGTCATGATAACCGGCACCGGCACACCATTAAGTAGCGTCGGGGTGAACTCCCATTGGTTCACAGCTAGAAGCGCCGCAGGATTCAGCAACGGAATACCGCGCAAAACAGTCGCATCCTGGACACGCCCATCAGCTCCAATTATTGCTTCGATAATAACGATACCCTGCACTCGCGCGGATTGCGCAATGGGCGGATAAATCGGCGCCACGTCACGCACTTTTGTAGGCGGCCGAATGTTTCCACCGACACGGATAGGTGCAGCTGGAGGAGGAGGTGGTGGTGGTGGTGCTGACGGTAAACCACCCACAATGCCGCCAACAACGCCGCCGGACAGACCACCCTCAACGCCACCCACAATGCCCTCATCAACCGTTATGCCGGTCTCTGCAGTTATCTCCTCAGGAGCCTCAACCGGAGCGGCATCTGGCATCACGTCAGGCGGTGGAGCCTTCGGCTCTGCTGCCGGTGGTGGTGGTGGTGGTGGTGGAGGAGGAGGTGGTGGTGGTGCTGCCACAAATGCCATCATCGATGGCGGTGTTGGTAAAATATCCGCTGCCATTAAAGGAATGATGACAACCGCCCCAACAAGTACCACATGAAGCAAAATCGATAAGGGCACTGTGTACCACTTTTGCGATCCCACCCTTATGGATGGATTCGTTACGTCACCAAACATCTCACGTGCCAAGGACGACCTCCTGCCTCATCAAAGATTTAGGACTGTACAAGAATGTCGATTATAAACAGACCTCAAAACCTCTGTCAACGAAGCGTTTGTAGCTGTTTCGGATTCGAATTCAAACTCTTGACGCAATAAGAATTACTACTAAAAGATTCACAAAGCAAAGCAAGTATATTGTGGACCATGTTTTCCGCAGATGGCAAGCTTTTCTGAACACAATTCAACATTTTTTAAACACAAGTGGTGCCTTTTCGTATGAACTCAAGCTCCAGCTTTTCTGAACCATTAGCATCCGCCCTATTGCATCCACATAACAACAAGCGGTGCAAAAATCACCGCGACAATGGTCATAAGCTTAATCAAAATGTTCAAACTCGGGCCAGCGGTATCCTTAAAAGGGTCGCCCACGGTGTCGCCAATCACCGCTGCCTTGTGTGGTTCTGATCCTTTTCCCCCAAGGTTCCCTTCTTCAATATATTTTTTTGCATTGTCCCAAGCACCGCCGGCGTTAGCCATCATNAGCGCCATTAACACGCCAGTCACNAGTGACCCGGCTAATAAACCGCCCANNCCAGCAACACCCAAAATGTAACCCGTNACAATCGGAGCGATGACTGCNAGAAGNCCNGGTATCACCATTTCCCNAATGGCTGACTTNGTAGAAATTTCTACACACCGAGCTGANTCAGGCTCAGCNTNNCCTTCCATCAAGCCTTCAATTGTCCGAAATTGTCGCCGGACCTCTTCGATCATCTCATTCGCCGANCGGCCAACAGCATTCATTGTGAGCGCTGAGAAAATGAACGGNAGGGAGCCACCGATAAACATNCCNAGTAAGACATTCGGGTTNTCCAGACTCAAGCTGATTNNNCGATCACTGAATNCGGATATACCACCCGCACCGGCGATNGCCGTATCAGCCGTTGCNCGAAATGTACTAAACAANGCTAAGGCCGTNAGAGCTGCCGAACCAATCGCGAAACCCTTGCCGATAGCGGCNGTCGTGTTACCCACNGCATCAAGGGAATCTGTTCGTTGACGCACTTCTGGNNCGCATCCACTCATTTCAGCAATGCCNCCTGCGTTGTCTGCCACTGGCCCATAGGCATCNACCCCAAGGCTNATNCCNANNGTCGANAACATGCCGACAGCGGCTATTGCGATACCGTAGAGGCCAGCCCACTCGAAGCTAANAAAAATCGCAACACACACCACAAGAATGGGCGGACCACAGGACATCATGCCAANGCCGAGACCTGCAATAATGTTCGTCGCTGGACCTGTTTCCGACTGCTGNGCGATTCGCTGAACTGGNGCCANGTCNTTGGCTGTGTAGTACTCGGTCAACTTGCCAATGATGACGCCTGCGACNAGACCAGNAATNACGCAATAGAGGACGGCATACGGAATACCCAAGAAAACAACGAGTGCACTCGCGCCGAGCACGACAAGTACGGACGCAGTGAATAACCCTCGGAANAATGCACTTTGAATAGCTTTCTCGTCTTTCGTTCTAACCGTAAACGTGCCNAGAATAGAACANAGGACNCCGACACCGGCAAGCAGNACNGGAAAAAGCACNAGCGATCGCTGAACAACGTCAAACGATTCTGNCTCAACNCCCCACAGTTCCTGAGCGGCNACTGCCCCAAGNGCCCAAGCCAGCGCAATCGAAGNAATAATGCTGCCAACATAAGATTCGAATAAATCCGCACCCATGCCAGCCACGTCTCCGACATTGTCACCAACGCTGTCAGCNATGGTTGCAGGATTNCTCGGATCATCTTCTGGAATACCGGCTTCAACTTTGCCCGACAGGTCACCAGCGACGTCCGCNGCTTTGGTNAAAATCCCGCCTCCAACTCGAGCAAATAAGGCGATNGAGGAGGCTCCCAGGGACATTCCAAAAAGCGATTCNACAGCCAAGGCGCCTTCGCCTTGAAGTCCNCCGAAAAATGCATACAACACCGTAATGCCGAACGTTCCAAGCGCCACGACCGTCAAGCCCATGACGGAACCGCTTGAAAACGCAATTCGAAGNGCTGNNGCTAAACTNGNGCGCGCGGCTTGGGTAGTCCGCACTGCCGCAGCAGTGGCCGTCCGCATCCCAATCCACCCTGCCGTCGCTGACAAACATGCACCCACAAGAAAGGCTATAGCAGTTGACAGGCCCGANCGCGGCAAGAACAGAGCGAGCACGATAAACATGATCGCAACGAAACCCGCCAGCACGGTGTACTCAACGCGGAGAAATGCCATCGCACCACTGCGAATGAGTGCTGCGATGCGTTGCATNCGTTCGTCGCCAGGNTCCTGCCNATTAATNANNCGAGTCAACACAAATGCNAACGCAACAGCNCATAGCGGCGCACCAATTCCAAACATCCAAAACAGTTGCTCTTCCATCAAATCNCCTNCGNTATGAAAGTTGAGACGGCTTTATTNGCCGTTCACAAACGTAAATNAAAGACAGTCAATTATTTAAACCACCAACATTAGCGTGAGGCACGCAACTCGTCATCTAGTGCGGTTCCACCAGTTAAGAAAATTCTAACACCTTGCTGCACGTCAATATCTGGATATTCNGCTAGATTCGCATCGTAAATTCGTACATCACCGAGGTAAAGATGATTGGTCGGAACGTAGACCGCCAAAAGCGACTCCCGCCCACGACCTCGATCCAGTATGAATTCCTTNGTGAGAAAGCCAAGGACATATCCTCGTTCAGGNTCCTCTATGAGCACAACCCGTTTAAATCCGTATTTATTGTCTGGTGACAAGGCTGTCGTCAACTGCTTGACCGGCGCGTAAATCGTTCTGAAAACTGGGATTTTNAGGAGGTAAGTTTCTNCCTGTTCGAGCANCCGTTTGCCAAACACATTAGTGGCCAACGTGCCTATGACAAGCAGGCCAAGCACNGTAATGAGNANCCCCAATCCCGGAAGTTCTTGNCCCCACCATNTCGCAAATAACGGCCCCATAAAGCCGTCNACAGCCCGAAATATCCACACAAAGGCGGTCACACTCACCACGAGTGGAACGGTNACGAAAAATCCNGCNATCAGCGAACGGCGAAACCATTGCATAANATGCACACNCTCAANNGCCTGNNCCGGNGACTCGTGCGACCTTCACACAGNTAAACCAGCAACCAGACGACGACCAANCCCGCTAGCACCATTCGATAATACGCGAANACATCAAGTGAGTGCCTAGCAAGATACCTTAGAAAAAACGCAACTACTATATACCCCACNATCGCNGACGTAAGCAGTCCAATAATAAAGANTTGNNCTAGGTCACCAGTAAAGTCTGNTATTTCGAGTTCAAGACTTGTCTTGGCGGCNGCCGCNAGTATCGCTGGTATTCCTAGCAAGAAACCAAATCGAGCTGCTTGGTCNCGTCGAAACCCTAACCACATTCCCACCGTNATCGTNGCAGCNGACCTNGAAACTCCGGGCACCAGTGCTGCAGCCTGTGCCACACCTATGGCCAACGCCNCCAACCATGTCAGCGAATCCGCATGGCGAANTTTNACCGCTAGACGCTCAACCACCCACATGGCAAGTCCACCCAAAACCANAGTCACAACTACGACCGACGGGNTCCTCAGCGACTGAGCAANAACATCGCTGANNNCGAANCCAAGGACCAAGATCGGCAGNGTGCCAANAGCAATCATGCAGACACGATGAGTGTCTGGGTNGTGCGANGGCTGNAGAATCTTCGGTAAGGCTNTAACCATTGCCAAAATGTCNTNCCGAAAATANACCAAGACAGCCACAAGTGTGCCTAAATGNCATGCGACGTCAAACGGGAGTTCATTNCGGCTAAGTTCCCACCCAAANACCTCGCGCGCAAGGATGAGGTGNGCCGAACTGGAAATCGGTAAAAACTCTGTTAATCCNTGGATGACGCCGAGCAGCGCGGCCTGTAGATTAGTCACACGAAGGAGTTANTTAAGATCNTCGCTTGCCNTGGGACTTTNTCGTGCCAGAAGCGGNTGTTCCTTGAGCGGTCGTGCGGCGCTCACTAATAAAAATAGCAANTGCCGCTGCAATNAANACNGTTGAATACGTCCCACTTAAGACACCGACGAGCATCGTAAANGCAAACCCTNGCAACACTTCACCGCCGAANAGGTATAAGGNAAGGACCGCAAGTGATGTNGTNCCTGATGTNATGATTGTNCGNCCAAGTGTNTGGTTGACGCTCGTGTTCACTACAAGCTTAAGNNGATCACGNCGCATGGAACGAAGATTCTCACGGACGCGNTCAAANATNACAATCGAATCATTNACCGAGTAACCAGTAATNGTGAGAATAGCCGCCACNANATTNAGAGACAGNTCGTATCCAAAAAAAAGTAGAAACGCGAGAGTGATTAAAATATCGTGAAACACCGCTATGATTGCGCCNACCGCNAACGTGAAACGAAANCGCANGCTGANGTAGATCAGGATGCCAGCCANNGCAACCAAGGTGGCGTAAATGCCCTTCTGTTGCAGATCGCGACCGATCACGGGGCCCACCATGTCCGTACTNAACAGGTCATAAGCACCCAAGTTNGCTGCTTCAACCGCTGCNATGACNGCATTTGCGCCCTCTTCGAGAANGCTNCCTTCTTCTGANGCAATCTGNGGAAGNCTNANNAGAACNTCNTTCGCCNCNGGATCTCCATACNNCTGAACAATTTTCTCACCTTCAACATNTNCAATAGCGTTGCGNACGTCCTCTTCAGAAACGTNCTCGGAAAATCTAATGACGATAATACTTCCACCTGAAAAATCGACCCCGAGAGGCAAACCNCCACGNGACCACATGGTGCCGATCCCAGCTAGGATAACTAGNGATGANACTGAGAAGGCCAGCCATCTCCACCGAAAAAAATTGTANTNAGGCTTATTGAAAATCTGCATNTCGACTACGACGNCTTCCAGAAGATAGTCAAGGNGCGGTACCGCCAACCAAAATNANAAACTACGTTGCTCAGATGCTCAACCTCNCNACCTGCCGCCGGGAAAGAATGGTCTGGAACAGTGTTCTCGACACAAACACCGCTGTAAAGACGTTGGCCAGTAGACCAAAAAAGAGTGTGGTGGCAAACCCACGAATCGGTCCTGTGCCGAACTGGAACAAAAAGGCAGCCGCAATCAGCGATGACACGTGCGTATCCACAATCGTTAGAAACACCCGATCAAAGCCGGCCGCCACTGCAGCTCGCGGACTCCTAGATGATGCGAGTTCCTCCTTAATACGTTCAAAGATTAAGACGTTGCAGTCCACGCCCATGCCGATTGTGAGGATAAACCCAGCAATGCCTGGAAGTGTCATAACCGCGCCTAGATAAGACATGAACCCTAGCAAAATCAACAGATTCATTCCCACTGACAAAATCGCATTAATGCCAGACAGTTTGTAGTACACGAGCATAAAAAATGCGACCAACGTCAACCCGGTGAGCGATGCTAGTACGCCGGCGCGCACCGAGTCAGCACCAAGCGTCGGACCAACGGTTCGCTCCTCAAGATACGTCAGCGACGCGGGCAACGCGCCAGACCTGAGTACTAGACTTAAATCGGCAACTTGTTGTTGCGAGAATGCACCGGTAATCCGTCCTTCGTCGGTAATCCGAGAGTTAATCATTGGTGCAGAATAGACGCGACCGTCGAGAATAATCGCTAACTGTCGACCAACATTCTGCCCTGTCACATCTCCAAACTTACGGGCCCCTTCACGATTTAACGAAAAGCTCACAGCTTGTTGATTATTCTCATCGAGGGTTGGACGTGCACTCCGCAAATCTCGCCCGCTCACAGCCGCAACGCGCCGAACTATGTAAAAAAGGTTCTGTGGCATGGCACCAGGACTCACGGTGTCATCAACACCAGAAATAATCTCCATACCAGCGGGAACCATCCCACCGTTCGCCTGCAACAGCGCTTCGCGAGTCGCTGACGGTCCCTGCTCTACGATCTTGAACTCCAACAGCGCCGTTGAGCGAATAATCTCCTTGGCGCGTGCAACATCAGTCACACCCGGAAGTTGCACAAGAATTTGATCCCCACCCACACTGTGTGGAGCTACAATGGGTTCCGTAACCCCGAGTTCGTTGACACGTCGTTCGATCGTCTGCAAGGCTTGCCGAACAGCTTCCTCGCGCAAGGAAACCGCCATGTTTGGTCTAAGCTCGAATGCATAGCGACCGCCTGCACCGGATTCCCGTGTGAACAGAGCTTGTAATTGTTCGTCGGCCACACGTCGAAATTCGGCATCCTGCTCCGTGGACACCCCCTCCACATGAAAGCGTGAGGCAGTGTCTGAAGCAATTTCACCGACCGCGATATTCTGGGCTGACAATATGGACCGCAACCGCTCTTGACTGGACTCGGTTTCCAGGCGCAGGGCATCATCGGTCTGCACCCGCAAGACCATGTGCACACCTCCCTTTAAATCAAGGCCGAGCCGAACCTTTTCTTCAGGAGGATAGACGGACCATCCGGCCAATGCCACCACCCCAAGAATCGTGATGATTTTCCAACGAAGGTTGGTCTGCATTATGTGCTCCGACCTATGAATTGTTGGAGTCAGGAACGACCGGGTCCTGCCCTTGGTGTCCACCAACCGCCGCGCGTGACANGTCTACCCGCACCTTATCAGCAATTTGAAGCTGTANGGTGCGNTCGTCATTCAACTTAGTGATGGTGCCATGAAGACCGCTCGTCGTAACGACCCGGTCACCGACCTTCAAGGAAGTTTGAAATTCCTGGACCTTCTTCTGCTTCCGTTTCATCGGCAGAAGAATGATGAAATAGAAAATCGCCAGAATCATCGCGAACGGTACAAACTGCACCCATACTGGACCACTATCAGCAGGAGACGCCATGGCGAGNAATTTGGAAATATCCATAACGAAAATNAGTATCNANTNACTCNTCTAACTCATCGCTTCTTGTGATTCCCGCCCGGGCGTGCGGGGGTAGATCAGGCGGAACTCATGTCTGAGCTCTTCAAGCGAGCCAAACATGATAGCGTCCCTAATTCGNCGCATAGTGTCAAGGTAAAAGTGAAGATTATGCAACGTGTTAAGGGTTGCTGCAGTCATCTCATGTGTGACAAACAGATGCCTCAGATACGCACGGGAGTGGTGACTGCAAACTTGACACTGACATGTCTCGTCAANCGGCCTGTCGTCTTCCTTGTAGCGGGCCTGTTTGATATTCAGGCATCCTGTTGAAGTAAAAAGTTGTCCATTCCNGGCATTCCGAGTGGGTAAAACGCAGTCGAAAAGATCGATTCCACGTGCAGCCGCTTCCACTAAGTCATCAGGCATGCCAGCGCCCATTAGATATCGTGGGCGATCTTGCGGCAACTGTGGTGCCGTCTCAGCGACAACGTCATACATAAGTTCATAAGGTTCACCAACACTCAATCCGCCGATTGCATAGGCATCGAAACCCAAGGACACCGTATGTTCGACACTGCTAGCACGTAACTCTTTATAGATACCGCCCTGTATGATGCCGAACTGTGCCTGTTCAGGATTTGGNGACNGCNNNTCNGGCTGANCNGCCNNNTNGGNCTGNAANGATACGAATCTANTCCGAGCTCGGCTAGCCCACCGCAAGGTCCGTTCCATCGCTCGGCGAGTTGCCTCAACTGAACTAGGGTATGCTTCACACTCATCAAACACCATCGCAATATCCGAACCTAAGCGCCATTGAATCGTCGCCACATCCTCAGGTGTTAAATGACATTCGCGACCGTCAATATGTGATTGGAAGGTNGCACCATCGTCGTTAATTGTGCGTCGGGACGCCAAACTAAAGACTTGGTAGCCTCCACTATCTGTCATGATGGGCCGATCCCATGCCATGAAACGATGGAGCCCGCCNNGTCGGGCTATTAGCTCAGCACCAGGACGCAGGTANAGATGATAGGTGTTCGCCATCAACATCTGCGCGCCAAGTTCTTGCAAGTTNCGTTGCGTCACAGATTTCACNGCACCTCCGGTCCCAACTGGCATAAACGCGGGAGTTTCGACAATACCGTGAGCGGTACGCATTTGTCCTCGGCGGGCAGCACCTGTGCTATGCAATACCTTAAAATCGAACATGCGGCTCATTGACATATACTAAACGAGAGTCAGANCTTCACACATGTCACAAACCATTTNTTGAGGTTTTTGATCAGTGGCTCAACTTCGAATAGGTGTAGTGTATGGCGGACGATCGCGCGAGCACGAAGTGTCTCTCGCGTCNGCTGCTTCAGTCATTAGCCATCTCGATCCATCTAAATACGAACCAGTGCCGATACGCATTGACCGTGATGGACGATGGTTTTTCGACCACCAACCACCAACNGCCACCTCAGCNGANCANNTCNTTAAGGAATCCAGNCANGGCCACGACACNGTTATCGACCCACGGAAACCGTANCCATCAGGAGTAAANCTGACGGGTAGNCCAACACCACTGTTAAGTGGTCTCGANTTGGACGTCNTTTTCCCNGTCCTTCATGGACCATACGGAGAGGACGGNACNGTCCAAGGCNTACTNGAAATGGCCGACATTCCCTACGTAGGNGCTGGAGTGNTNGCTTCAGCCGTCGGCANAGATAAAGCNTTCATGAAANAGCTATTTGNGGCAAAAGGNCTNCCTCAAGTGCTTTANATNGTCGTTCNTGNNCGAACATGGAAAGCTGATACCTCNGGGGTGCGNACAGAAGTGGCCAAACGACTTGGGCTTCCGGTCTTTGTNAAACCGGCAAACTTGGGNTCNAGTGTTGGCATCTCAAAGGTNTCTANNACCGAACAACTNGANGCAGCCATTGAACTGGCCTTCGCNTACGACCGAAAGATCATCATAGAAGNNGCNGTTCCTGATGCNCGTGATATTGANTGCGCCATNCTTGGTAACGATGANACAGAAGTCTCAGTTCCTGGAGAAGNGATNNCNTCTCGNGAGTTCTANGATTACNAAGCGAAATACCTCGACGACTCNTCGGAGNTNTGTATTCCAGCNGCACTGGATCCTGCTACGATTGATCAGGTGCGGCAATTCACAACTGACGCGTTTCATACGATCGAATGCTCTGGAATGGCGCGAGTAGATTTTCTGATCGCTCGAGCGACTGGACAACTTTTTATAAACGAAATAAACACAATCCCAGGCTTTACTACTATCAGCATGTATGCAAAGCTTTGGGCGTCGAGTGGCATTACTTATTCAGAACTGCTCGATCGATTGGTTCAGCTTGCACTTGATCGACACGCAGTAAAAAGTGAACTAGGTAAGAACGTGCCATAACGTAGTAACGATTGCATGCAGGCTGCAGGTCGACGAGAGCTAAAGTGAACGACGTTTCGAACCGACATGACTTATGAGATGGTTCAGTTTTTGACATTGTGTGCACTTTATGCTTGACAGTTGATTTTTCTCGTCAATAATCTACATCTAGTATGATGTTTTCGCGCTCAATCTACCTATTGCGATGTCTTGAATAGCTTGAGCTGATACAGCTGGTCCATTAAAGGAGCGTTAAATGGCTAAAAAGAAAGCTAAGAAGAAGAAGGCAGTTAAGCGGAAGGCAGCCAAGAAGAAGAAGGGCGCCAAGAAGAAGTAGCATCGAATTGTTTTATGGGTGTCGTTTGGCACCCCTAATTTTTTTTGGATTGATTGGTAGACGTATTACAGAGATCACTGATGTAATCGGGCTTTAAAATCTCCGGATGAAAGGGGGGATAACAGCTAATGGCAAAGAAGAAGAAGAAGGCAGCCAAGAAGAAGAAGGGCGCGAAGAAGAAGTAGCTCTTCAAATTCAAAGACACTAAAGGGGGCACTAGTGGCCCCCTTTAGTGTGTACAACGCTGTAGTAATCTTCTTGACGAAGCTTGAGTAAGGGTTTTAACGGCCGGTCATGGAGATGCCATCCCACACGCGTGTGCTGCGGACCAGATCCCACTGCAACAGTCGATCAACAACTTCCATACCATCTACAACCCTTCCTAAAACCGTGCGTTCAGCATCGATTAATGGCTGAGGTGCAAGAGACACGAAAAATTGCCCCGCCCCTGATTCTGGCGTGTCAGCGGCTACTCCAACAGTCCCTCGAAGAAAACGATTTGGTCCAATTTCATCGGGGAGAGTTAAATCATGTCCACCACGACCATCTCCTCTCGGGTCACCGCCCCGTAAGAATCTGGCTGCTACAATTTCGTGAAACGGTAGCCCATCAAAGTAGCCCCCTGCCGCGAGTGTGGCAAAGCGCTCAGTAGAAACCGGCGCATCGAGTACAGCAAGTTCGATCTGAATTGTTCCTTTATCAGTCTCAAAATACACGTGTGGTGACACAACCGGGTCAGAGAGCCTTATGGCTTCCTCAATCGTCACTTCACCAGCAGGACCAACCTGATCGCGGTATGCCGTACCAGGGTCGAGGACAAGTAGCCTGCTAGCAGCCGTAACGCGTACCCTCCAATCATCGTCAGTCAATGCGGTCTGGAGCGCCGCGACCGCCTCTGAGCCGCCATATTCGGCAAGCGCATCAACAATGGAGATTCGTGCGATCGAAAAATCTTCGCCTAGACTCGCCAAGTAAGCGGCCGCCAGTAACGGCACGCCGTCTTGGAGCTTCAGGATACCCACCTGCTCCGCTGCCACACTCCGGATAATCACATCATCATCCTTTAACATTTCGCGTATCGTCGAACCAGCTTCTGGTACACGAAGTGCAACCAGGGACGATAGAAGACTTGGGATGACTCGTCGATCCGTATCGTTCAACATCACTTGTAATCTCGGTATCGCAACATCGGGAGCCATCGACTTCAATATATCGGCCAAAGCTGCACGCACACTCCAATGCACATCCTCATCTAGACCCGAAAGCGCTAACATAAATCTTTGCTCATCGAGAGAGGCTAGGCCTCGCAATGCAGCTATTCGCATCGAGGGTGATGGATGAGTCAACACATCAAGAAACAAATCAGCAGCATTCGCTGCACGTCGTTCGCCGAAAGCAACTAAGATTTCGAGTTGAATCAGTGGATCAATATCAGGGTCTCGTAACAAGTCCATTAGTGCGGACTCAATTCTGGTGTCAGTTGAACGAGTCAAAGCACGTACAGCCGATACGAGAACGTGAGAATCGTAACGTGACGGGTCGAGCAGTGGCAGTAAAATTTCCACGGTTCGACTATCTTCCAATGCCCCGAGCCCACGCGCCGCGAAGGCGACCGCATAACTTCCCTGTCCTTGCACNAATTGCCGCAGTGGNTCNTAACTGCGCGAGTCTGCGAGATNTTGCAACGCCCAAGCCACCGGCCACCAACGGACNNCCAGTTCTCCGGCNGGTGACAGTACAGCCATGGCAAGTGGTTCGTAGGCATCTAANANGGCAAGAGCTNTGACTCCCATTCTGAACGCNTCAACCTCNGGTGATTGAGGATACGTGAGATCNTCCTGTGGAACCTGGCTAGCCTGTGTGGTTACGNCTTGCACCATNGCNCCAATAGCAGGTGCCGCCTCANGCGCATCCAGTCGCGCCAAGGCTTCAGCGCTCCGACCGCGAGTGAGCGGGTCGACATCGNTCAGAGCCAGCATCAGAGACTCTTTNGCCTCTGGGTCAGCAAGCAACCCAAGCGCGAAAGCNGACATTTGCCTCACGTCAGGATTCGGATCAGTCAGAGCATCTCGTAAAGGTGGACCGCCAGCGATGAGTCCCACTCTTCCGACCGCCAGAGCGGCCCGGCGGCGCACCCTGGGATCGGTGTCACGCAACAACTCGATCAGGCTTGGCATGGGTGCGGCGTTACGATTTGCTGGTTCACGTCCCGTGTAGTCAAACAAGGACTCTGGAGTTGGTAACAGCACACGGTCATGCTCCAGCACGATGATGGCTGCGATTTTTTGTTGACTCGTTAACGCCGCCGGTGGCACGACTACTGAAGGGCCTGTCGCGCAATTCGTTAACGCCAATGTGATAACGATAGAGGTAACCAAGGACGGTAACCTCAAAAAAGACCAGCAGTCATTCCTAGAGCAACACTGGCAGTGTGTCTCGAGCCTTATGGCGTTATCAGTTGACCTTGTCATGCCGTAAAGACGACCTTACGTTTGGTGGCTTTCTCCAGTCTCTCTTCGACCACTTCCACACCGATTCCAGGCGTCTGGGGGACCAGAATAGTGCCGTCTGGCCTCACGGTGATTGGTGGGTCGACAAGGTCAGGATCAAAGTAACGAGCACTGGCCGCAATATCTCCTGGCAATTTGAAATTCGGTAATGTCGCCAAGTGAATGTTGTGCGTGCGGCCGATTCCACTTTCCAGCATGCCACCGTGCCAAACAGGAATGCCCTGTTTGGCACACAAATCATGCAACCGAATGGATTCCGCAAGACCACCGACACGCCCAGGCTTAATGTTGATGATTTTGCAAGCCCCCGCAGCTATCGCTTCTGCCGCTATCCCAACCGTGTGAATCGATTCATCAAGACAGACCGGTGTCCGAAGGCGAGACTGTAGATGCGCATGATCCCGCACATCGTCATACTCAAGCGGCTGCTCGATCATCATTAAATCAAATTCATCAAGACGTGCTAGATGGTCAGCGTCCGCCAACGTGTAAGCGGCATTAGCATCGACCATGAGTGGTATTGATCCGAAGTGTCTTCGTACAGCTGCCACGGCTTCAATATCCCAACCTGGCTTGATTTTGATTTTGATCCGGCGATACCCAGCCGCTAATTCTGTCTCGATCTTCTTTACAAGTTGATCCAGAGAATCCTGTATGCCGACTGATACACCAGACGCTATCTCCGTTCCTTGACCGCCTAAGAGTTGCCATAAGGGTACGCCAGCAATTTTGGCCGAGAGATCCCAACACGCCATCTCCAACCCAGCCTTGGCCATGTTATGACCCCGAACCCGCTTCATGGCTGGGAACACATCACGCGGGTCCGTAAATTCGACACCCAGCACCAGTGGTATAAGGTAATCCTCAAGGAGATGCCATTCGGTTTCAGTCGTCTCGGAACTGTAGTAGGGAGTGCGGTCGGCGACACACTCCCCATAACCAAACAGGGAGCCATCGTCCACACGAATCAGGACGAATTCTTGATCGTAAACACGTCCGAAACTCGTTTCAAAGAAATGAACCAACGGAAGACGGATAAGACGGAGTTCAATGCGGTCAATCTTCATGAAGGCTTGACGGTACGGTACGTCCAACCCGTACGGATGTGGCAACAAAAATATGGCTAGTGCATGCCCCCGCTACTCCAAACGCGCAGGCAACATCATAACATGCGGTGGTCATGTGCTCCACCCAGGCAAAGTAAGCCGCAGCGGTCTTTTATTTCCCCGAGGACTGCTATACTGCGCGGCAAGTTGAATTTCCAACACATCGCAATCGCGGGACCCCTAGAGGCTGGAAAGTCAGAATTGGCTGCCCGACTAGCCGTGCGTCTTAATGCAACAGTTGTGCATGATGAAACCACGGAAAACCCATTCCTTGAGGATTTCTACGCTGGCACCCCAGGTGCAGCTTTTCAGACCCAACTATTTTCCCTACTAGCCAGGCATCGGCAACAGATGACCCTTCGACAAACTAACCTCTTTAGCCAAACGACAATTTGTGACTATCTATTCGACAAAGACAAGATTTATGCCTATTTAAATCTAGATGACAACGAACTCTTTATTTACCAGCGCCTCTTCGATTTATTAGTTCGTGACATNGTGNCGCCCGATATCGCGATCTTTCTTCAAGCACCNCCCGAAGTGCTTTGTGATCGNTTAGAAGAACACGNNCGNCATGANCCTGAACTGAGTCTTCCAGATACCGANTACATCCGAGAACTGTGCGAAGCNTATAACCATTTTTTCTTTCACTATACAGCTACNCCACTACTCGTCGTCGAGACATCCCATTTCGATCTCGGTTGGACNGACGAAACAATCGATGACTTAATCAAACAATTGGAAGAAATGACTGGAGGAACCCGGTACTACGTACCACGGATAGANCCTTGACCTCCCTGAAGAGAGCTTTTAAGNTCTTATTAATATGGCGTGGTTCAANNGAACTCGAAAACCNATNACAGCTTCAGCTGANAGAGCTGACCGNGTNCCNAANGGCCTCTGGTTGAAGTGCCCNGCTTGCAGTCAGATCGTTTTTAAAAAAAATTTAATTGCCAATCTCAGCGTGTGTCCGAAGTGTGATTATCATTTTCGTCTAACTGCACGTGGGCGCCTAGAATCCCTGTTCGACAACGGTGAATGGANTGAACATGATCGCGATGTGTCTTCGACCGACCCTCTACAGTTCAAAGATACAAAATCGTATGCGGCTCGTCTAAAAGCAAGCGNTTCCTCAACAGGCTTGTCGGATGCCATCATCGTNGGCGTTGGACAACTCCATGGACAGAACGTTGTGATNGCTGCNATGGANTANGGCTTTATTGGCGGCAGTATGGGTGTCGTTATGGGCGAAAANATTACGAGGGGTATCGAGCATGCCCAAGCAAATCAATTACCGATGGTAATTGTTTCATGTTCGGGTGGTGCGCGGATGATGGAAGGAACTTTATCGCTAATGCAAATGGCTAAAGTGAGCGCTGCTTTAGCATGTCTCGACCAAGCTCAACTGCCGTATATCTCGGTGTTGACGGATCCCACCACCGGTGGAGTAACGGCAAGCTTTGCTATGCTTGGCGACCTCAATATTGCTGAACCACACGCACTGATTGGATTCGCTGGACCACGTGTGATTGAGCAAACGATTCGACAGAAATTACCAGAAGGTTTCCAACGCAGCGAATTCTTACTGGAACATGGCATGCTCGACGCTATAGTGGATCGTCGTGACCTGAAAGCTATGATTTCAAAAGCACTTCGGTTCATGCAAACAAATCCACCTACCCAAGCAGACTCGCAAACGACTGAGACCGATACGGCAATATCAACTTTATCGGCAAATCCTCTAGAAACCGCAACCGGACCAAACAACGGTTAGGTTGACCGGACTGTAGGCGAAAACTCCAATCGCCTCGCAATGTATCTCAATGAATGCTGACCTAGATTTCCCAATCGACATAAACCAATACATCCATCAACTAGAGGGGTTTGGTGTCAAACTGGGACTCAAGAATATTCAAGTCATTTGTGAAGCGCTNGACCATCCCGAACGCACTTTTCNGTCGATCATCGTTGGTGGNACAAACGGNAAAGGTTCGGTAACNGCAATGGTCGAGCANGGGCTNCGAAAAGCTGGANATCGAACAGGCCGGTACACCTCACCTCACCTCGAAACACTGGAAGAACGATTTCTGGTTAACNGTCGTTTCGTTTNACGAGCAGAAGTAGCTGACACCCTTCAACTAATTCGAACATGTGTCGAAGACTTAATCCTGNNCAAACAGCTCGATTCTCAGCCNACNTTTTTTGAAGTGATAACAGTTGCAGCTTTTGAATTGTTTCGTCGTAACAATATCGAGATAGCCGTCCTAGAAGTGGGGTTAGGNGGCCGGTTTGACGCTACGAATATAGTGACACCAATCGCTGCTGTAATNACATCGATTGAGTTAGATCATCANNANCAACTCGGCAATACAATTCANCAGATTACTATCGAGAAAGCCGGTATTATCAAACCAGGCATTATCGTCATTCTGGGAGACGCTAAGCCAGTTGTCGTCAACAAAGTAAGGCAAACCTGTCATGCTAGAAACGCGCGCTGCATAGAAGCCTCCNTCGGAGTAATGATGACAGCCCACCTNGATGACGGACNGACTNAACTTTCACTTACCACACCGAAAAATANATACGGGCCAGTTTCTTTAGCCTTACGNGGCCGTCATCAGNTAGATAANGCTGTGGTAGCCGTCCGTCTNCTCGAAGAGCTATCTGAAACTGGAATTGACGTGCCNACTAGTGCTATTTGCAGTGCANTATCNGAAACNGTGTGGCCCGGAAGACTAGACCTNCGCATCGGTCGTAAAGATAAGCGGATTCTACTGGACACAGCGCATAATCCCTCCGCTATGGCAGCACTNGTCTCCTATATNCGTGAAGTNTACCCNCGCGGACTACCAATTGCCTTTGGGGCGATGCNAGACAAAGANATCGATGGCATGATTACAACTCTTGCTCCATACGCTACACGTTTTGTCTGTACCGCCACTCGACATAAACGAGCTATNCCTTCNANCNCCTTGAGTCAAAAAGTTAAACACTTAGTGCCATCCATGAGCGTTGAAACAAGCTCAACCGTTGCAGAAGCCCTTGACCGTGCGCTGATTGGAACGGANACCGCATGTATCACNGGGTCCANTTACGTCGTCGGAGAGATAATTGGGTCACTCAGAAAGACTGATGAGCAAGGCTCGTGATGATACCATCCAATTGGTTGCTGGTCAGACTGATGCGTGTTAANTTTACGTNCTACTTTGTTGAGGCATCATGCCGCTGGGTTCGACACATTTCGGCGNAGCCACTAAGAGTGTTCACCAAATGACTCGCTGGCTGATGATGTTNCTAACGGTCACNGTGTTNTCCGTGACTTTTAGTCAAGCCCAAACTCTCCCAGGCTACAACTCTCGCCAATTCCGCATTGAGCGTGTCGGAGAGAATCATGTCCGTCTTATTGGAGCCGTTGAGATCGANCANGAAGATTGGAAGTTCTATGCAGATGAGCTTGAGCTCTTTACTGACACCCATGAACTCATCGCTTCTGGTAACGTCGTCTATNCNACCGCTACGAATCGAATTGCCGCTGAGCGTGTTGAATTCAACACGGAAACCAAAACGGGCACCTTCTACGTCGCAACTGGAACCGCCTCGATAAGTGNTCGCGTNGAGCGAAGTCTCTTTGGCACTCAAGAACCTGATGCCTATTTCTACGGTGACAGTATCGAGAAAATAGGNCCTGACAAGTATCGGATCAACCGCGGNGGCTTCACCACTTGCGTACAACCAACNCCTCGTTGGGAATTAACGTCGGGTTCGATNNTAGTCAANCTTGACGACTACGTAGTTCTCAAGAATATGGTCCTCAACGTCAAAGGCNTTCCATTGTTTTACTTGCCAATAATGTACTATCCGCTTCAGGAAGACGACCGAGCAACAGGATTCCTNATGCCAGGATTTGGCTCTTCGACCTATCGAGGTCGGTCTTTGAGCAACGCCTTCTTCTGGGCCATCTCACGAAGTCAAGATGTGACCCTTATGCATGACTATTTTTCTGTAGCTGGNCAGGGNCTGGGTGCTGAATATCGTTACATCTTAAGTCCAGGTTCGCAGGGCACTGTTCGAACTTACTTCCTGAACCANCCAGCAGTATCCTATCCTGGAGNATCTACTACGACAGCCGCAAAGGCACTCTCAAGTACAAGTAAGCGAAGTTTTCANATCAATGGCAACATATCTCAGTCAATCGGCTCGGCTGTTCNGATACGAGGCCGCGCCGACTTCTTCTCAGACGTAACAGTGCAACAGACGTTTCAAACGAANATTCTCCAGGCGACTCAACGTTCACGTCGAGTCGCCGGTAATGCTACAGCTAGAGTAGCCGGATTCAACACAAGTACTACCGTCGATTGGNCCGAAACATATTTCGGCGATACGCAATCCACTGTAAATGGTGCCCGCCCTCGCATTAGNNTGTCGAAGCGGAGAAAAACCCATTCCGGGCTTACCGCTCTATGTTTCATTATNCAGCGAGTATGCAAGCGTCCTGCGCCAGGGCCTTTCCAAGAANTACGACGCNGATGGCNTTCCNGNAGTAAAGAAAATNAGCCACAGNACTTCTCGATTCCANATCAACCCAACATTGCGGATACCCTTTACNAAGTGGCAGTTNATGACNCTCAATTCCTCGGTGTCCTGGCATGGGACATATTGGACGAAGAGNTTTGATTACGAATCCAAGGANCAAATTGAATCAGGGNTTGACCGACGCTATTTTGAATTTTATTCACGGTTCACAGGGCCCGTCTTTNCGAAGGTCTGGGANACNCCAAACAGCAGCTATGCCGAACGCTTCAAGCATGTCATCGAACCAAGCGTTTCCTTTCAACGGACAACAGCAATTGANAACTTTGACGAGATCCTTAANATTGATGGNATCGACTCAATCACGGGNGGTAGAACCAGAATTAGCTATGGGGTNACAAANCGGTTTCTTGCCCGTCGTCGTGNACANGGNGATGCACGTGAGGTNCTCAGCATCGCAATGCTGCAAAATTACTATACAGACGCGNNGGNGNCACAATACGANCGAAGGTTTAGTACGAGCTTCAACNGAACGNNTCCTGCGAAACTCACACCAGTATCGCTGATCGTCCGTGGCAGTCCAACCNACCAAGTGAACGCCACNTTAAGAACTGAATACGATACGCGCTACGGTGCCTTNNGGACAATCAGTGCGGACGGAACAGTGTCCCTCGGTGACCGGTTTAGAACGACAGGTGGTTGGAGTCAGCGACGATTCGTCGAAGGGTTATCAGGATTCAATAATCGAAATAGCCTAACTCACTTTATCAACTCCGCCACTACATTTAAGATTCTCGATAANCGTGTCGGTGGCGTNTATAATTTTAATTACGACGTGCAACGGCGACGATTTCTACAGCAACGTATCCTTGCCTATTACAATGCACAGTGTTGTGGCATCACGGTCGAATATCAGTCATTTAATTTTATGGGTCTGTCCCAGTACTCCACNTTCCGTAATGCAATTTTGGTCGATCGNCGATTCAATATTTCTTTTACCATGGCNGGTCTAGGAACATTTTCAAACTTTTTCGGTATCTTTGGTGGAGCTGGACAGCAATGAAGGGATTAATTTTNAGTGGGGGCAAAGGCACNAGGCTGCGNCCCTTAACCTATACAAGCGCTAAGCAATTAGTCCCAGTGGCAAANAAGCCGGTTCTATTCTACGGCATCGAGGCCNTAGTCGAAGCGGGCATTCGNTCGATTGGANTCGTTGTCGGTGATACCGCCGATGAAATTCGTGCGGCCGTGGGTGATGGTTCANCCTGGGGAATCGACGTGACCTACATCGAACAAGATGCNCCACGNGGTCTCGCCCATGCAGTNTTGATAAGTCAGGACTTCATTAAAGATGATCCGTTTGTCGTGTACNTAGGAGACAATTTACTGAATAAGAGCATCCGNCCATTCGTCCAGCAGTTTGTNAANGAACGTCCTGCGGCGCAGATTTTNTTGGCCCATGTGCCGGACCCGCAGATGTTTGGCGTGGCAGAATTGGACGGCAATCGNGTAANNCGACTNANTGAAAAACCNGCGAAGCCNNAAAGCGATCTNGCNCTAGTCGGNGTGTATATGTTNGGAAGTGAGATTTTCGACTCAGTTCAACAAATCANACCGAGTTTTAGNAATGAACTCGAAATTACTGATGCGATCCAGCACTTAATCGACAAAGNTCTCATNGTCACCCCCCATATCGTGGACGGTTGGTGGAAAGACACCGGANNACTGGAAGACATACTAGAAGCCAACAGGCTTATCCTTGAAATGATGGAGTCTCGTATTGACGGAGAAATTGACTCAGACTCTAGGATTGAGGGTAACGTCATAATTGAAAAAGGCGCTCAAATCAAGCAATCTACGGTNCGAGGCCCTGCCATTATTGGAGCACGCNCTCGGATCATTAGTGGCTACGTAGGTCCGTTCACGTCAATCATGAATGACGTTGAAATTACAGACTCCGAAATTGAACATAGCATAGTGATGGAGCACAGTATCATCAGTGAACTTGGTAACCGCATTACGGATAGCCTAATCGGACGTAACGTCCGGATCTATCGGCAGCCGGTCAAGCCGTCGGCGTACCGTTTCATGTTGGGTGATAATTCAGAAGTTGGGGTACGTTGATAAAAGTAGATCAANCCTATGCCATAAATGAGGTCACATTATTATGGTCGAACCAAAGCCTTACAGCCAGATCACGACACAANGCACACTGATCGAAGGTGTCAAGACAAAATCTCTCAGAGTNATTCCTGATGAGCGTGGTTGGCTAATGGANATTCTTCGATCTGACGAACACGATCTTTTCTCGACGTTCGGACAAGTATACGTGTCTGCCACCTATCCNGGGGTTGTCAAAGCCTGGCATTACCACAAAGAACAGGTGGACAACTTTGCGTGTGTGAGTGGAATGGTGAAACTTGTACTAGTAGATACACGACCAAAATCACCCACCGAAGGCNCGGTCAATGAATTTTTNATAGGNGATNAAAATCCGACACTCGTACAGGTNCCGTGCCTTNTTTATCACGGCTGGAAATGTATNAGCACCGGACCGTCGNTAGTCGTCAACGTGCCATCAACTCCGTACCGACATGCCGATCCTGACGAATATCGAGTCGAGGCACATGGANCGTTGCCTTACGATTGGACCCGAAAGGATGGTTAATGTCCTTGTCACGGGTGGTGCGGGATTCATCGGTAGTCATTTCGTTAAATTCGGACTGAAANACCATCCTGATTGGCAAGTCACTACGCTCGANAAATTGACATATGCAGGTCGTCTCGAAAATCTGCAAGATATTAAGAATGACAACCGACANANATTCGTGCATGGTGATGTCTCGGATTCAAAAGTCACAGCACCGCTCGTAGCCAAGGCGCACATTGTTGTACATTTCGCTGCAGAAACACACGTCGACCGATCGATTCAAGATGCTGGGANTTTTATTGAAACTGATATCTACGGAACGTTCACACTACTTGAAGCAGCAAGGCAATCGNCAAAATTGCAGCGATTTGTNCAAATTTCCACGGATGAGGTNTATGGAAGCGTGGAGCGCGGNAGTAGCCTCGAAANTGATGCGCTCAAACCTCGCAANCCGTACGCTGCAAGTAAAGCTGGCGCGGAGCATTTAGCCTACAGTTACTGGGCCACCTTCAAAGTTCCGGTGATTATNAGTCGCGCCTCGAATAACTATGGACCCTACCAATTCCCGGAAAAAGTTATTCCACTTTTCATAACGAACGCATTAGACGGACAACCTGTTCCATTGTACGGCGACGGTCTAAACATACGAGATTGGTTGTACGTTGAAGATCATTGCCGAGCTCTCGACATGTTGATTGCGAAGGGGACCAATGGGGAGATCTATAATATCGGGGGTGGAAATGACGTTCGCAATATTGACTTGACCAAGAATATCTTGTCCATGATTGACAGACCGGATTCGTTGATCACGAAAGTTCCTGATCGACTTGGTCATGACCGTAGGTATAGCCTTAACACTACAAAAATTCGTAATCTAGGGAATTGGAAACCAGAAGTAGAATTTTCGAGCGGCCTTCAAACAACCGTGAAGTGGTACCAAGATAACGAGTGGTGGTGGCGACCAATAAAAGGTGGTGACTAAAGCTANCGCANTTACCATCGCACNCGTCTCTATTGCANTCAGTGTNAATAATTGTTGCAAGGNGTACTCTTAATCATTATCCCATCGAATCACTAGCACTTCGACCATGACCAAGATNACACATGGTGTGCTTGTTACAGGTGCNGCNGGTTTCGTAGGAAGTCATCTTCTCGANCTGCTCTACCAGCATAATGAGTCCGCAGTGGCATGGTGCCGACCGCACGGTGCACAACCGCCTCAAAANAAGCAACTTCTAACTCAGAANAATCCGTCTATNGAATGGAAATCGATAGATTTACTCAATCNGGAAGCAGTTGAACATGCTATCGCTGAACTCCGCCCAGANATTGTGTATCACTGCGCCGGCGCNNCGCATGTGGGTCAATCCTGGAAAAACGTGCATCAAACACTCCAATCAA
This sequence comes from Woeseiaceae bacterium, assembly GCA_002696705.1. Lineage (GTDB taxonomy): Bacteria > Acidobacteriota > Vicinamibacteria > Vicinamibacterales > UBA823 > UBA8106. The sequence goes on from NZSH01000031.1 coordinate 26,198, forward strand.
ANGTGCAAGGCACACATAATNTACTCNAAGCNCTTCGAAAGTCTGATGTACGCGCACGTATCTTAATCCCAGGTACAGCNTTGGTGTACCAACAATCCCAGNAAGCGATGACAGAAGAACATCCGNTNAAGCCTTTAGATCCGTACGCNGTCAGCAANTTGGCACANGAACAAGTTGGNTTANGNTTTGCCAACGAAGGAAATGGATCNGTGATAGTGACGCGATCCTTCAATCATATTGGACCTCGGCAGGCANCAGTGTTCGCCCTCTCTGGTTTTGCCAGAAGGATTGCTGAAATTGAAGCGGGTCAAGCTGAACCAATCATTTTCGCTGGAAACCTCTCAGCGAAACGAGATATCACTGACGTCCGGGATACAGTGCGAGCCTACTATGTATTGATGCAACAGGGTGTGACCGGAAGAATTTACAATGTGTGTTCTGGAAANACNTGGTCGATCAAANAACTTCTCGACCNTCTGCTCGAAAAAGCCAGNGTACCCATTACGGTGAAGATCAAAGGAGACCGGTTACGACCAAATGACGCTGCTGTGCTACTCGGGAACCCAAACCGCATCCGAAACGAANTGGGTTGGAAACCAGAAATTTCCATCANGAACACTATTCACGACCTTCTTACATACTGGCGAGGGGTTATTNGTTGATTTCTAGATTTTTCGTCCTGTTGGCCTNAGNGGCACAAGTAGCAACTTGCTGGCTTAACGCNATGATCAAGGCCANAACGAACGACACCCCAAGTTTNGTGTGCCCTGCTTNTTAGCAGGTNCACACCAAACCACACGGGGCTTAGAAANCTGCAACGAANATTGAGGAACGCTACCCTACTAATATGGTCGGGCAGGAGGCATTATTCTGCCCCACAGNGCCACCATGAAGATAGCGACCGCCATACCCTGGATACCAGTAGCGAGATCGCCAAGTACATGGTTAACCCAATGCCCAATCATCGGTATTTCATTCAAGCTACCAGCAATGGTTGGCAGCGCAATTGCCACCAGATAAATAACCATACGCTGCGTCACTTGTCCTGCATCTTCNCTCATCGCTCCTGCTACGAGGCCTAAAACAACAAGGACAAGGCCCCAATAAGCGAAGGGGATTTGTTCNATGTTTGCCAAGATTGCAGNAACAACAAGNAGAATNGTNANTATNCGGGCCGTGCTCATTGGTCTCCTCCGTTTGTTAACAAAAAACNCNAGAAANCNCACGAAACGAACCGNCGAGAACTAAACTGCGTCAANNAATNACAGAAGTGAACCANATGTCNACTATNATCTACATCTAGTATGATGTTTNTTCACCTAGTCCTACAGATTGTGNNCTAGTTTCATGGTNTGACNAGAAAAATANCCNCTTTTANGAGAAANAAAAGCGAANATAGGTAGNTGTTGATATTNTTTGGTGTCTTNCCGAAGCTTNGTTATTTAATGNCTNCCCCATCCTCTAGATGNTGAATNAAACCAGCAATTAGTGCNGCNCGCCANGGAAGCTGATCAATTAAGACATGCTCGTGNAGCGCGTGCGCTCCNTGNCCGACCGCNCCAAGGCCATCNAGTGTTGGGATTCCATGAGCNGCTGTTAGGTTTCCGTCCGAGCCACCACCAGTGCNACCCTCCGANAGTTCACGACCCATACTNNCGGCTACACGTTGAGCCATNTNATACAAACGAATCACGGAAGCACTTCGTTCTAGGGGAGGGCGGAAGCTNCCTGAGACCTTGACAGTCGTGCCGGCAATCTTCGACTCAAGCCTGNGCAGGAAATCCTGAACCTGTAAGGCATCGGTTTGGGTAGGAACCCGAATGTCAATAGAGGCACGCGCTTCATCTGCGACCACATTCGANCGACTNCCCCCTTGTATCGTGCCGANATTAAGAGAAACTCCTCGATCGTTATCCTCCAACGATTGNAGTTCGANAACCTGNTTAGCAATTTCATGGATGGCNCTCGCCCCNCTANCTGGCTCTATACCAGCATGTGCTGCAACTCCCGTAACAATCATTTCGAACTGACCGCACCCTTTNCGACTAGTCTTTAATGCCCCATTTGGTAANGACGGTTCCATTACAAACACCGCNTCACTACGGTCAGCATGATCAAGNATGGCCTGACGGGATGTNTCGCTCCCAATTTCCTCATCCGTGGTCCACAACATCACAATCCGTCGACCTATCGAGNTGACATTTTTGTGCAGCGCACGCACNGCNAGCATAGATAGAGCAATGCCAGCTTTCATGTCATAGACACCNGGCCCAAACAAACATCCATCAGCNTGCCGAATGGGCATCCGTTCCANTTGTCCTANAGGCCAGACGGTGTCGAAGTGNCCCAAGAGGAGCACCTGTGANCGNCCTTCTCCAAATTCTGCTACCANGTGATTCCCGACATCTGNTTGAGGAATCTGACTGACCTTCGCTCCAATTTCACAAAGGCGATCNTGTAACTCAACGCCACATCGATCAACAGCCTTTTTGTCCGTCGAGGGAGATTCAAGAAGNGTTAAAGCCTNAANTGTCTCTAAAAGCCACTGCACTTGCGATTCGCAAAACTTTAGATGATTCTTGACGTCATCATCATATGTTTTCATTCATATCTCCGTTCGGCTTGCGTCTGGTTCAAAGTCACCCGATAATGTTGACTTGTGGAAACGCATACCTGTACCACAGTTTTGGTAGTCCTAACTAGCGTGGTAACCATCGCCATGCAGCCAATCCCTCGACCATTTCCTCGACCTGGGAATACAATAACGGAGAGCTCTCTGGAGGAACCACAGGTACAAGCTCCATTAGACGAGACGCTCGCATCATCAGCTAGTGACATACCATCCGAGGCAACACTCGGATTTCCCATTTATCCCAATGCAAATTATCTCAGATCGTACGATGCTGGTCGTGGGCAAAACTATTACCTATTTGGAACCAATGCCACGTACGAGGAAATGGTCAACTATTATTCAATTGTACTCAAGGAGCGAGGGAACCGAGTCTTCGAGGCACCACGAGTGCACATGTTCGAAGTGGGTCGTTTCAGAGAAGATCGCATGGCGTTCCCCCCGGGTGTCACGATAAAAGATTTCAGNTGGAACGGATCTCTTGGCTACGCGAACCCTAACCGACAATCCGGTGGNCCAAGTCACTACATTACCGTGATTCAAATCGTGCCAAATCCAACAACATCANNNCCGNAATNAAACATAACGNCGCAGNNTAAGGCTTNGCNACGTAGAGTTCCGATTGCTCCTTGAACTCCTCNGATTTTTCGTTCATCCCNGCCTGAAAGNCGNTGNTATCGTNAACGCCTCNCGATTTAGCNAATTCTCGAACCTGTTGAGTGAGTTCCATGCTGCAGAACTTAGGGCCACACATCGAACAAAAATGNGCAACCTTCGCACCCTCCGCCGGCAGTGTTTCATCATGGTAGGCACGAGCTGTTACTGGNTCNAGNGCTAGATTNAANTGGTCTTCCCATCGAAATTCAAATCGAGCTTTTGAAAGGGCATCGTCCCAAGCTNGAGCANGGGGATGTCCTTTTCGCTAAATCAGCCGCGTGGGCCGCAATCTTNTAAGCTANAACGCCCNCTTTAACGTCNTCACGGTTCGGTAATCCAAGGTGCTCCTTAGGTGTAACGTAACAAAGCATTGCGGTTCCNTACCAGCCGATCATCGCTGCACCGATGGCTGATGTNAGNTGATCGTACCCAGGAGCAATGTCAGTAGTCAGAGGACCAAGNGTGTAGAAAGGAGCCTCGTCACACCANGCGAGCTGATTNTNCATGTTCTCCTTTATAAGATNCATCGGNACGTGCCCAGGNCCCTCATTCATCACCTGAACGTCGTACTCCCANGCAATCCGCGTNAACTCACCCTGCACCTTTAGCTCTGCAAACTGTGCCTCATCATTCGCATCGGCAATAGATCCAGGACGCAGTCCATCACCCAAGGANAATGCAACGTCGTAGGTGCTGAGGATTTCACACATCTCNCGGAAGTGTGTGTACAAGAAATTTTCCTNATGATGCGCCAAACACCACNTCGCGAGAATTGATCCNCCACGAGATACGATGCCTGTCAANCGCTNAGCNGTCATCGGAACGAACCGTAACAGCACACCGGCATGAATAGTAACGTAGTCCACTCCCTGTTCAGCTTGNTGAATCAGCGTGTCACGGAAGATCTCCCANGTNAGATCTTCGGGACGACCANCGACTCGCTCTAANGCTTGATAAATTGGCACGGTGCCAATCGGAACAGCGGAATTNCGAATAATCCATTCTCGAGTTTCTTGAATGTTTGCGCCGGTAGACAAATCCATNACAGTATCGGCGCCCCACANGGTTGCCCAACGAAGNTTCTCAACTTCTTCNTCAATNGAAGAACCAACCGCCGAGTTACCAATNTTTGCATTAATCTTCACGAGAAAGTCTCGCCCGATGATCATTGGCTCGGATTCAGGATGATTAATATTTGCCGGAATAATGGCTCGACCTTCGGCCACGGCTGCACGAACGCACTCTGGGTCAAATCCTTCACGAATCGCCACAAATTCCATTTCAGGNGTGACNAGACCACGGCGTGCGTAGTGGAGTTGCGTCACCCGCCCAGTGCCTCTTTTGACTGNNCTANCTGGAAACACTCCTTCNAAAGAACNCGNAGACNGAACATGGCCGACATCACCGCGANTCGCAATCCAAGAATCACGNAACGCTGGCAATCCCTGNGTNACATCACATCCTTGAGGGCCACTGGTGTCATAGACACGNAGGGCAGATTCNCCTTNTTCTANGGCGATCTCCCGCATCGGCGCTTTCACCGATCCCTCACCAACGTATACCTTCCGAGAGTTGGGNTANGCTTCAGGATAGTCTGCTGCCCCAGACACTACAGCAGCTGTTTCATCCGACATGTTCGCACTCCTCTACCATGGTTATCTCCGCATTATTGTTNCAAATGCCGCGACCGACNCTCTNGACACTGCGGGCANNAACTNAGCGAAAAGTNTAACTTCNCTAGAACCAAATCTAACGGGAACCAGACAGAAAAACCCCTAGACCAGCTTGAACCGGAATCAGACTCCAAAAGCAACCTCTCAATCCGGTAATTAAGGAATGCCCAGAAGGGCATNATCAACACTATACCATGGGGTCTAAAATGTACTATTGCTATAGTAATATTGTGCATTATGCGTNTTGTCTTCAGAAACGAGTTAATCCNNCNNGNCTGGCTTTACCCTCAATCAATTTTCTAACCGGCTGACAATGACTGACCCTGTCGACCTAACTGCCAGTTCTCACGCTCGACTACAGCCCCTTTCGGCAGTCGACCCAGAAGTGGCTGACGCCCTGCAGAGAGAGCTTACCCGCCAGAACAACGGCCTTGAACTAATTGCTTCCGAGAACTTTGTTAGTGCAGCTGTAGCGGAGGCAACCGGTTCCATCATGACTAACAAGTACGCGGAAGGCTACCCAGGCCGTCGCTACTATGGCGGTTGTGAATTCTACGACGTGATTGAAAGATTAGCCGTTTCTCGCGCACAAGTACTTTTCGACTCGGAACACGTTAATGTTCAGCCACACTCCGGAGCTCAAGCCAACATGGCGGCTTATTTTGCTTTACTCGATCCCGGAGACACGATCTTAGGCATGAACTTGTCCCATGGTGGCCATCTCACACACGGACACAAGCTTAATTTTTCTGGCAAGCTTTATAATGTCGTGCCCTACGGTGTTAGACAGGAAGATGAGCAAATTGATTACGATGACCTCGCCAGATTGGCGGATGAACATCGCCCTCGACTAATCATTGCCGGTGCAAGTGCTTATCCGCGAACGATTGACTTTGCACGTATAGCAAGCATAGGAAAAAACGTTAACGCCCATGTTTTAGTTGATATGGCGCATATTGCCGGCCTGGTCGCAGCTGGCATACATCCAAGTCCAGTCCCTCACGCAGACATAGTAACTACGACCACACACAAGACGCTCCGCGGACCACGNGGTGGACTCATCTTGAGCCGNNCAGACTTTGCNAAAGCGATAGACAAGGCCGTGTTCCCAGGNNTCCAAGGCGGTCCGCTGATGCATAGCATTGCAGCCAAGGCGGTATGTCTNCTAGAAGCTGCGCAGCCTTCGTTCCNGAAATATCANCAACAAGTCGTAGCNAATGCNCGTCATTTAGCCGANGCGGTTGCNCNGCAAGGGTTCCGTTTGGTCGGTGGCGGTACGGATACGCACCTTTTTATAATTGATGTCTCAGTCAGGAACCTTACTGGGNAAGCAGCAGAGGCAGCGCTTGGAAAAGCTCATCTTACAGTCAACAAGAATACGATCCCATTTGATTCCNATCCCCCACTAGTCGCAAGCGGGATTCGCATAGGAACACCAGCGGTTACTACACGAGGCATGCGGGAACCTGAAATGGACTTAATCAGCGAATACATCGGANGAGTTTTGTCCGCNCCGGAAGATGCNCGTGTNGTNGATGCCGTTCGCATAGAGGTCGAGGCACTGTGTCNGAAATTNCCTCTACACCCCNCACCACTCGGTTAGCCGATCACGTTGCAGATGCGTTTAAGGAAGGNGGTGCCTTAGCGCGTTCACTAACAATCTNCGAGCAACGACANAGNCAAACGGAAATGTCGACCGCCGTTGCAGACATCCTCGACGATGGAGGCATNNTGNTTGCTGAGGCTGGAACNGGCATTGGCAANACNCTTGCGTATCTCGTTCCCATNATCTTAAGNCGNAAGCGAGTACTGATATCGACNGGNACGAAAAATCTTCAAGAACAGATTTACTTTAAAGATCTCCCNGCATTANAAGAAGCGTTNGGTGTGANATTTACGGCNACCTACATGAAAGGTCGGGCNAACTATCTCTGTTTGCACCGNTTTGAAGCCCAATNCCAAAATCCAACTCCTCGGTCAGCTACTGATGATGCCTATCTGACCACGATTAAGAAATGGCTTGCGGTAACCGAAACTGGCGACCGAGCAGAACTAGAAAATATCCCAGAAGATCTACCTAGCTGGAATGATATCTCCGCTACCAACGAGAACTGTATTGGCCGAGAATGCACTCAATACGAGGAGTGCTTTGTCACCCGTATGCGCCAACGCGCTTCCGAATCAGATTTGGTTATCGTCAACCATCATCTCTTATGCGCTGACGCTGCAGTTCGTCAAAGTGCATACGGAGAGGTTATTCCAACTTGTGACTATGCTGTCATCGACGAAGCACATCAATTGGAAGAAATTGCCACTCAATATTTTGGGCTCTCCGTAAGCAACTATCGTTTTGACGAACTNGCTGGTGACACTGATAGATTCCTGAGCGGCGACCAGGTAATCAGTGCAGAAGAAAAAGATGAACTGCAAAAGATTGTTCGACGAATCCGTGAACGCACTCAGGATTTCTTTGCCGGAGTACTTAGTAGACGGAACGAACTACTGGGGACTTTCGCAAATAAGGCCGGCGAAAGGATGCGTGTTTCAACTGAAACTTTCGAACCGATTGCGGAAAGCGGACTTGCGTTAACTGGAATTCTTGGAACACTTGAGGCAAACCTCGCTCACTTGGATTCATCTGAAGAAGAAGTGGAAGCACTCGCGCGTCGCGCGCGCGAAATTAAGGAACAATTGCAATTTTTACTTCAAGCAGACGATTCAGCNTACGTCTTCTATCTGGAAATGCGTGGTCGAGGACTCTTTCTTCGGGCGGCCCCAATCGATGTGTCGTCAATTGTCCGAGAATTTCTTTGGGGTCGGATGAACGGAATCGTGCTGACTTCAGCGACATTGACGGTTGACAATTCGTTTGACTATTTCTGCAACCGCTTGGGAATTGATGACGCCCACGAGCTCAGGTTTGCTTCAGAGTTCGATTTTACACAGCAAGCCATCGTTTACCTCCCTTCACAGATGCCAGACCCCAGAACGCCTGACTTCCCCGAAGCAGCTGGACTGGAGGTGATCGAAATTTTAAAACGGACAAAAGGTCGCGCATTCGTGTTGTTTACAAGCTACGCCAACCTGCGACTTGTTCATGCGGTAGTGAAACACTCCCAACTTCAATTCCCAATCTTTGTTCAGGGCGATGCACCTAAGTTTTCACTTTTACAAGATTTTCGATCGACACCGAACGCCGTTTTGTTCGCAACAAGCAGTTTTTGGCAAGGTGTGGACGTGGCCGGTGAAGCATTGAGTTGCGTCATTATTGATAAGTTACCGTTTACCTCTCCTAGAGATCCGATCACCGAGGCTCGGATCGAAATGATCACCGATCGCGGGGATAATGCTTTTACCACCTATCAGATCCCGTTAGCAATTTTGGCCCTACAGCAAGGACTTGGTCGACTTATTCGAAACAAACGTGATCGCGGAGTATTGGTTATTCTCGACTCAAGAATCCACACAAAAAGTTATGGTAAGAGGTTTCTCGCGTCACTACCACCAGCACCGTTGACCTCAGAGATGGCGGATCTTGAACAATTTTTTGCGATTCAGTCTTAAACTCAGGTCGAAGGACGTTAGACCTAGCTTGTGCGAAATATTTAGGTATAAACTAGAGGGAACATTTTTATCAGCTTTCATGAAGGAGTTCGCTATGTTTCGCTCAACTAACAACTATGGGCTCAGGTGCGCCCTTATCACTCTTTTGTTGACCGTCGTATGTGCGACGTCAAGTTTTAGCCAGTCGACCGGTATCCTTAGAGGCATAGTCACAGGTCCCGATGGCGAAGGTGTGCCAGGTGTGAAGATTGTTATCACGGGACAACAGCGACCAATCAGAACCTTTGAGACCGAAACCAATGAAGACGGTCAGTACCGCATGATGGGTCTTCGTGATAGTCCGTACGAAGTCACGGCTACTACAGAAACTGCAACCGCGATGGCCGTCTTTACGATTCGTGGCGGTCAAAACCTCACGGTTGACCTCGACCTTGGAGCCTCCGCAGCAGCAGCAACAGCGGCCCTCTCAGAGGAAGACCTAGCCAACGAAGCGCGACGGGAAGAATTGTCCGCTTCATTTGAGCAAGGGGTCGCCGCAAGCGCAGCTGGAGACTATGTCGAAGCGATTGCGCAATTCGAAANTGCTNTCTCGATTGTGGATACGTGTTACTCCTGCTATCACAACATTGGTCTTGCACACGTCGNNTTAGGTCAAGTNGATGAAGCCGAAATCGCATTCAAGGCAGCTATTGACTTGCGAGCTGATAATGCAGCCTCTTACACTGGCTTAGCTGGCATCTACAACTCGCAGCGCCGATTCGCCGAAGCTGCTGAAATGAGTGCTGAGGCAGCCCGACTTTCTGGTGGCGGTGCTGGTGCAACTGACCCGGTTGCTGTGTATAACCAAGGCGTCATCTATTGGAACGCCGGGGCATTTCCTGAAGCCAAAGAGCAGTTTGAACAGGCCGTTGCGCTGGACCCGAGCAATGCCGATGCCCACTATCAATTAGCCATGGCCAGCCTGAATCTTGGCGATATGACNACTGCCGTGGGAGCGCTTGAAAAGTATATTGAGATCGCACCAGACGGACAGTACGCCGACCAGGCGCGAGGAATGGTTCAACAGCTGAAGCCCTAACATGGCAGACAGCCATGTAGGGAAAGCCGACCACCAATCCGATACCGATTCCAGCTCCAACGTAGAATCTTCAATCGCTGAAAATCTCAACGAGGTGAGGAGCCGGATCCATCGGGCAGCCACCCAAGTAGGTCGAGATCCAGCCGAAGTACAGCTAGTCGCGGTTTCGAAAACTTTTAGCGCTGAGCACATCAGAGCTGCCGCCACTGCAGGCCAAGTTGATTTTGGAGAAAATCGGGTACAAGAAGGGCTACAGAAGTGCGCCCTCCTACGCGACCTCCACATCCGATGGCATCTAATCGGACATTTGCAATCGAACAAGGCTAAAAAGATTGTTGAGCCTTTCGCGTGGATTCACTCAGTGGATAGTGCTGATCTACTAAAACGCGTGGATCGGATAGCATCAGAACAAGACGCTAGGCTTGAAGTCCTTATTCAAGTTGATCTCGCCGGCGAAGCCACGAAACACGGAGCAACACCGGAAGAACTTCCCGATATCCTTACTACGGGTTTAGAGTGTCAGGCTGCACAAATTCGCGGGTTAATGCTCATACCTCCCCTTGACGAACCTGAACGTGTTCGACCATATTTTCGTCGACTGTATGACCTGCGCAATGATCTACTAGGCAAGGGTTACGACTCTCGAATGCTGCACCATCTTTCGATGGGTATGAGTCATGACTTTGAAGTCGCCGTCCAAGAGGGGGCAACCATAGTCCGTGTGGGATCGGCAATTTTCGGTGCGCGTTCACAAAAAAAGAACAACGCCCCGCATCGCTGATTTGAAACCTTNGTCCAGAGAGCGCATAGCCAGACAACAACACCTGAACGCTCTAAAGAGACCGGGTTCCCTATCTAATCTGTTGCAAAAGACGTTCCCAGCGCGTACGGGTGAAAAAGTGCGTCGCAACTGAGGCTAGCCGTTGGACCGTTCCAGTCAAACTGGTTTGCCGATAATCTTCAGCGTCGCTTCTGTAAGACCAGTAAATTAAGAGAGCCCGACCTTTTACGTGCGAGGCCGGTAAGAACCCCCAGTAGCGACTATCCTGCGAATTCTCACGATTGTCGCCCATTACGAAATACTGCTCAGGCGGAACCGTCACCGGACCGAAGTTGTTACGTGGATCAAATTCATTATTTATTATTCGACCGCCACCAAAATCAAAATGNTACACATAAGGNTCTTCGAGAACCTGNCCGTCNACATAGACTTNCCGATCGCGAAGCTCGATTATATTTCCAGGTAACCCAATTACNCGCTTAATAAAATCTCGCTCTGGATCTTCTGGGTATTTAAAAACGATGACATCTCCACGTTCAATNGAATCTACGGGTAGCACGNCTCGTTCAGAGTCTAGCGCCGTAGGGCCAAGAACAAATTTGTTGACCAGTAAATGATCGCCAATTAAAAGATTTTGTTCCATAGAACCAGTCGGNATCTTGAATGCTTGCACNACCCATGTNCGAATGAATAACGCTAGGATCACNGCAACAACAATGGANTCTATATATTCACGAAATGTAGATTTATNAAATGAAGACATTTTTNGANAAACTTAATCAGCATCAACCTTCAACACTGCAAGAAACGCCTCTTGAGGAATNTCGACCCGACCCACACGCTTCATCCGACGTTTACCTTCCTTCTGTTTTTCGAGCAATTTACGCTTTCGGGAGATATCCCCACCATAACACTTGGCCAGNACGTTCTTGCGAAGNGCCTTCACNGATTCGCGCGCGATAATACGTNNACCAATTGCTGCTTGAATAGCCACATCGAACATCTGTCTNGGAATCAATTTTCGCAATCTGGCTGCCAAAGNTCGNCCACGCAAGTAAGCCATNTCACGATGAACAATCACAGACAAGGCATCGACAGATTCCCCATTNACTAAAATATCNANTTTTTCAAGAGGNGATTCCCTATANCCCGTCACATGATAGTCGAGGGACGCATATCCACGCGAAAGTGTTTTTAAGCGATCATAAAAATCGAGCACGACTTCATTAAAAGGTAATTCNTANGTGATGAGAACTCGATTAGANGANANGTACTCCAAAGACTTCTGAACTCCGCGTTTTTCCTGACAGATCTTTAAGATAGGACCNACATAGTCAGAAGGAGTCAGGATCAANGCNNTNATGATNGGCTCCTCAACNTTCTCCACGGAACNCGCAGTTGGAAGNTTNCTGGGATTATCGATTTCCTCGATAGTCCCATCTGTCNTCGTTACGCGGTAAAGCACACCTGGAGCGGTCGTTACCAAGTCCATGTCAAATTCACGCTCAAGCCGCTCTTGAACAATCTCCATGTGAAGTAATCCCAAAAATCCGCACCGGAAACCAAAACCAAGAGCCAAGGAAGTTTCTGGCTCAAAAAAGAACGCNGAATCATTTAGTTTGAGCTTCTCAAGAGCGTCTCNNAAATCAGCGTATTGATGACCTTCCACCGGATACAACCCAGCAAACACCATGGGCTTAACAGTCTTAAAACCGGGAAATGGAGTTGTGGTGGGTCTGATAGATTCCGTTATAGTGTCACCGATCCTNGCGTCNCTTACACGTTTGATACCGGCAGTTACAAATCCGACCTCTCCGACACCAAGTTCNTCAACCAACTCTGGCTTCGGNGAGAAGACACCAACTTGTTCAACCTCGTAATCTTGNTTNAAAGACATAAGGCGGATTNCACTTTTCGNACGTAACGAACCATCAAGCACGCGTACTAACACCACAACACCTCTATACGCGTCGTACCATGAATCAAATATTAACGCTCTCAGTGGACCATTTGGATCACCNCTAGGCGCTGGCACACGTTGCACAACCGCCTCAAGNACNTCACGCACTCCCGANCCTTTTTTGGCNCTGACAAGAAGTGCCTGCTNNGCGTCAAGACCTATAATTTCATTAATTTGATGTCGAGNTTCATCAGGTAAGGCTCCCGGAAGATCGATCTTATTAATAACAGGAATGATCTCTANGTCNCNTTCCACTGCNAGATAAGCATTNGCCAAAGTCTGAGCCTCNACACCTTGGGAAGCNTCAACAAGCAGCACCGCACCTTCACAGGCGGCCAAGGANCTAGTGACTTCGTATGAAAAATCTACATGACCNGGTGTGTCGATCAANTTCATTACATAATCATCACCAGCTTGTGAGCGATACGATAGNCGAACCGCNTGTGCCTTAATNGTAATTCCCCGCTCACGTTCAAGNTCCATCGAGTCGAGCACCTGCGCTTCCATTTCACGTGGCTCNAGCGCGCCGGTAATCTCCAGTAGCCGATCGGCTAAAGTTGATTTACCGTGATCGATATGGGCGATGATGGAAAAATTCCTAACGAANTGATGTTTCATGACCGACCNTTGAATTATATGGCACGCCCGAAGGTGAATCCTGTCGGACNAGCGAGGTCGAAAGTCTGATTACCACAAAATCCGATTANCGTTCGTCGAGCATACGAAGGGATNGNGGGTGTGCAGGACCAGTATACTCGGCCCGAGGTCGGATGAGTCGGTTGTTTGTCAANTGTTCCAAGACATGTGCAGTCCATCCAGCAANNCGACTGACCGCAAANAGTGGCGTAAAGGAATCGATNGGAATNCCGAGCATGTAATAGGTAGAAGCCGAGTAAAAATCTACATTTGGTGAAAGGCCTTTCTCACGCTTAACACATCGTTCGATACATTGCGACATATTGAACCATCGNAAACGATTCGCNTGCTTTCCAAGATCGGCCGACATCCGTCGAAGATGAGTTGCACGAGGATCCTCTGTTTTATATACCCGATGACCGAAGCCAGGAATTTTTTCCTTACGCTCNAACTTGGCATGAATAATCNCTTCAATNTCGATATCGCTCGCGTCTTCACCAATCTCTATTAACAGTCGCATCACGTTAGCGTTTGCACCACCGTGCAGNGGNCCCTTCAACGTTCCAATGCCAGCAACAATTGCTGAATGGATATCAGTTAAGGTTGCGGCGGCAACCCTGGCGGCGAATGTAGATGCGTTCAGTTCATGNTCGGCATGTAGCACCAGAGCGATGTCGAGNGCCTTGGTAGCTTNAGGCGTAGGGCGCTCNCCAGTCAACATGTAAAGAAAATTAGCAGCGTGNCCNAGTGCTGGATCCGGGTCNACAGGTGTGCCACCNGATACCAAGCGAGCATGGGTTGCCACCAAACTACCGATCTGTGAGGTTAATCTAATAGCTTTTCTTAAATTTGCTNCGCTGGATGAATTGTCTGAATCNGGNTCGAAATGGGAAAGTGCGGAGGTCACGGTACGTAATGTGGCCATNCCATTGTCAGGTGGTAGAAACCTAATCATCCGAAGGATNGATTCGGGAAGCGTNCTNGCGCTCACCATNTCNGATTTCATATCNCCAAGTTCNGCACGCGATGGTAGGCGNGCGTGCCAGAGCAAGAAGCAAACTTCTTCGAATGTTGCACTGNCGACAAGNTCATGTATGTCGTAACCACGNTACGACAGNACTCCACGCCGACCATCCATGTAGCAGATCCCGGACGTCGTTGCGACCACGTCCTCCAATCCNGTTTTAGTCTTACCTCGCATTGGCATCTAGAATATGATATCAGTCTGCGGTGTTATTAGCTTGGGCCGCTTTTACGGTCACGACCAACTAACACAACTAAATATGGTCATTGTGAACCATTCATGACACCTCAAGAACTCAAGGCATTATTACAAGACGTCAGTAAAGGGAAGGTCAATACCGATAATGCCTACACGTGTCTGCTCAATGTTTTGAGAGAAGCCCCTTACAAAGATCTAGAGTTTGCGCGAATCGACCAGCATCGCTCCATCCGACAAGGATTTCCTGAAGTCATTTTTGGTCTTGGTAAGACACCGGAACAAATCGTAGCCATCGCAGAGAAAATAATTGATGCAGGTCAGGAATTATTAATTACACGCGTGAATGAAGCCACCTATAAGGCAGTGTGCACAATAGCCCCAAATGCAATGTTTCATCGAGAAGCCAATCTCATCAGTTTGTCTATTTCGAATAAACCATCAGGGCATGGCACGGTCATGGTTGTGACTGCTGGCACATCAGATGTTTCCGTTGCAGAAGAGGCGGCTGTATCAGCTGAAGTGATGGGTAACCGGGTCGATCGCTTATACGATGTCGGCGTGGCAGGACTCCATCGGATACTTGCTGAAACCAAGAGACTGTCTACCGCGAAGGTCATTATTGTCGTAGCTGGAATGGAGGGAGCTCTACCGAGCGTGGTCGCTGGTCTCGTCGACGTACCCGTCATAGCTGTGCCAACAAGTGTGGGCTATGGAGCGAGTTTTGGTGGTGTCACAGCACTCCTATCGATGCTAAACAGTTGTGCGATGGGCGTCTCAGTGGTCAACATTGATAACGGTTTCGGCGCTGCATCCATCGCAAGTCTCATAAACCACTTGGACAAAACATGATAATCACCCATATGCTCAACCAATGTTTTATACACAGTCGCATCACCTAGCATCAATGCTAATCTGGATTACCAGATACCTCCTTACGCAAGCAGCTTGTTCCTTTTGACCTATTTTTAAAGCCTTTAATGACGGTCCGCGTCCAAGAAACCCATTACCTCTAAATCCGATAATGATTAACCCCACCTCAAGACCCTAGGAAACAAGAAATAGCAAGTGGTCTTCGGTTGTTCCATTGGCAGCATGGTGTTAAAGTTAACGGTTCAGTTCCCTGCCATACCAGTGTTTGGAAGCGGGAACCTGCGATCTCCGGCACCATTCAATTCCATGAACCTTAGCACCCTAAAGGCGCTCGAGTTCGACCGAGTTATCGATATTGCTTGTAGTTTCGCGGTGACGTCACTCGGCGCTGCGCAACTCAAGACACTCGTTCCTCAGAGCGACCCAAAACAAGTCGCGAAGACTTTGGCGGCGACAACTGAAGGTGTTGGTTGGTTAAGACTAGAATCATTATTTCCTCTAAAAGCGCCTACTGCTTTAGAAAAAACACTTGCTGTGTTATCGATCGAAGGACAAATCCTTGAAACCCAGCAACTGCTTGGATTCACCGAATTCATTGCTTCGGTTAACGAAGTGCGGAAAGCGATTTGCACACTCCCTCGCAAAGCTTTTCCAATCTTGCACTCATTGGCGACGCAGGTCAGGCGGTTCGATGCCGAACTTAAACGAGTCAATCAGTTAATCACTGCAACAGGAGAAATAATCGACAGTG
>NZSH01000006.1 GCA_002696705.1 Woeseiaceae bacterium
TGCTGTCCAAGTTATTGCCGATCTCGGACCTCAACTGGTAGCAGATTACGCGACGCGGTTTGGTTTCACATCGGAGATTCCTTCATTTCTTTCCATTGCATTAGGTGCTGGAGAAGCAACATTGCTAGAGATCACGAGTGCGTACAGCATATTTCCTAACCTTGGTGTGCGTCTTGAACCGTATGAGATTCTCCGCATCACAGATCGTGCTGGTAACCTACTTGAAGAGAATAGACCGATGTCATACGACTCGCTGCCGGCGGATACCGCGTATATCATGACGAGTCTTCTGCGTGGAGTCGTTGAACGAGGCACGGGCCAACAGGCCGCAGGTATCCCTTGGCCTTTAGCCGGTAAGACTGGCACTGTTGATGAATATACAGACGCTTGGTTTGTCGGCTTTGACCCAGAAATCACCGTTGGCGTGTGGGTCGGACATGATGAAAAGCGAACCCTTGGTGACGGCGAGGAGGGGGCACGAGCAGCTCTCCCTATCTGGATAGAGTTCATGCGAGCCCATATCGGCGAGCGGGCAGACGCACCTACCTTCCAAACACCTTCGAATATTGTTTTTCTTTCAGTCGACCGAATGACGGGGAACATCGTAGCGCCATCATCCCCAGACGCAATTCATGAGGCCTTCATTTCTGGAACCGAGCCCGGCATTAATTTTCAACAGTAAGTGTTATTTGCAAGGCTAGTCGTTACCCGCCTGGCTGAGTGTTCCGCTGGATTTTTGCATTAAATAGACCTTAATTAGGCCATCAATATCACCATCTAATACGCGGTCCACATTACCCACATCCTCTTTTGTTCTGTGATCTTTCACAAGGCGATAGGGGTGTAATACATAACTTCGAATCTGACTACCAAAGGAAATATCCCGTTTTTCGCCACCGATTTCTTCAAGACGATCTTGCTGCTCTTTTAACTTCAAATCATAAAGACGAGACCGTAATACTTTCATGGCCGCATCACGATTTCGATGTTGCGATCTTTCGTTCTGGCAGGAAACAACAATATTAGTCGGTAGATGCGTAATCCGGACTGCTGAATCCGTAACATTAACATGTTGACCACCAGCCCCGCTTGATCGGTAAGTATCGATTCTCAGCTCTTTATCTTCGATGTCAATCTCAATGTCGTCAGGTAATTCCGGCCAGACAAACACCGAAGCAAATGAAGTATGGCGGCGTGCGGCTTGATCGTATGGGGATATCCGAACTAACCGGTGCACACCAGCTTCGGCTAGCATCAATCCATAAGCATAATCGCCAGCAATGGTCAAAGTAGCGCTCTTGATTCCTGCCTCGTCACCTGGTTGGAGGTCAATTACTTCACGCTTGAAACCACGCCGTTCAGCCCAACGCAAATACATTCGCAGAAGCATCTCAGCCCAATCTTGAGACTCAGTACCCCCTGCCCCTGGATGAATCGTGACGATCGCGTTTTTACGATCGTGCTCGCCACCGAGCATTTGCTTAATCTCAGCTGCTTCAACTTGTACCGTCAAATCATCGAGAGCACGAGGCAAATCGTCATCAACGTCCTCACCTTGGCCTGCCCATTCAAGAAAAACCGTCAAATCTTCCGCTCGCTGGCGTAGGGATTGGATTAGCGCGCAGTCGTCCTCTAGACGTCGCCTGCGTTGAAGCACCTGTTGAGCAATCTCTTGGTCCTTCCAGAAATCTGGCGCAGCAGCTTGACTTTCAACCTTAGCTAATTCTTTCGCAGGTCCGAGTGCGTCAAAGATAGCCCCATAAATCAGTGGCCCGCTTAATCAGATCCTGACAGCGTCTTACTTGCTCATCACGAATCATTACAAAGTCCTCCTATGCACAGAGGGTTTCCGACTCAGCCGCATTGTTCCAAGAACCAGCAACCCAGCTATGCTAAATAAGCTACATAAGTATGCAAACAGGTCGCCAGTACGACCATAGATCGTCTTACCTTGAAGCCATCGCACATCACCCACGACTGTATCACGCGTAAACAGTTCGGTTCGGGCGAGCACTCGACCATAAGGATCTACAATTCCACTTATACCAGTGTTCGCTGACCGCACCAAGTAGCGGCCCTGCTCAACTGCACGCATGGCAGCTTGTGCAAAATGTTGGTGCGGAGCTGAGGATCGGCCAAACCAAGCGTCATTTGTGATGGTAGTTATAAGTTCGCTACCCTCTCCGATGAACTGGTGAATCAGAGCCGGATAAACAACTTCGTAGCAGATCGCTGTGCTTATGCGGTGCCCATCCACGACGAAAGTACTAGGGGTTGCACCTGCAGAAAAATCTGAAACGCTTGCTACCAGTTTATCCGCAAAAAACAGCACTTGACGAAACGGCACGTACTCTCCAAATGGCACCAAATGCATCTTGCGGTACACCCCACCTGACCTCCCATCCTGGTTGACCAAGAAGGCTGCATTGAAATATTGAAAGGTTGGTTCATTTTTAACTTCTTCACTTCCAAAAAGCACATGGACGTTAGCTTCGATCGCCAACTTGCGTACCATCTCGCTTCCGGCTACATTTTCCTCAAACACAAATGGCGTAGCCGATTCCGGCCAGACGATTAAACGTGCGCCTTCTGCTGCGACCTTCCGACTTGCTGTTAAGTAGGTTTCCAGGATCGACTGACGCAGTCCAAGGCTTCGCTTATCTTTCTGGGCAATGTTGCCCTGCACTATACCGATACGAATACTCGTGCCGTCTCGCGTCAACTTATTATCGGAGAGACGCCAACTGCCCCAGACCACGACTAGAATGAGAGTCAGTGCGGCACAACTAACATTGACCAGCCTCTCGCGACCACGAACCAGAACACAATCGACCAGCGCAACGTTGATCATGACTACAAGCCACGAAACACCATAAACTCCAACCACACTCGCTATCTGAACAACAGGCAGCACGTTAACTTGTGAGTACCCCAATAATGCCCATGGAAATCCGCCAAGTACATGTGTACGTCCGAGTTCGGTCGCCACCCAAACGGAAGGAATCACAATCAACCGTAACCAACCTAAACGAGAACTCAACAAGGCGACGGTCAGTGTAAATAACAATGGAAAAACCGAAAGGCCAGCAACAAGGAGTCCGTTTACCGCAATACCCTGCCATAAACTAAGACCGCCGTAGGTCACCATCACGCCGGTGATCCAGTACAGAGTGCCCGTGAAGTAACCAAAACCTGTCAATAAACCTAGCGCGCACGCCCAGCCCGTATCAGGCGAGTTCGATATTACCGATTGGGATTTACCACTAAGCCATGCGATGGGACCCAGCCGACCACTTAAAACTAGCAAGAGCGGTGCTAGAGAAACCCATGCGATTACAGAATGGCCGAACTTTGGGAAACTTAACGAAAGTAATACGCCAGAAAGGAGTGCGAGTGAGCCGTCACGAATATACATTGCTAAAACCGAACTAAGTAACAAGAGATTGATGTGATATCACAATGAAGTATTGCACCAGTGTGTGGAGTCATGAGAACTGCTGTCAGACGCATACTTCACCAGATTAAATGAAGGCACGTTTCGCCAGCCACTTAATAGCGAGTAACCCAAGCCGGAAATTGTGCTTCTTCAAGACGTCGCCGCATATCGTCTGCTTCTTTCTGATCTAGATTTCGACCGACTCGCACACGATAAAACTCCGCAGACGCATCAGGTTCAAGTAAGTACGCTGGATAATCGTCACTTCTCAATTGTTCCAGCATCGCTTCAGCATCTTGACGACTACGTACTGCCGTAACTTGGACCGTAAATCCAACTTTTACTGATTCCAAGGATGAGCTTGTAAGAGATGGCTGCTGAGTAATGATTGACTCGGATTCACTTGGCAGCACCTCCTCAATCAGATCCGAATCTGAATTCACAGATTCCTGCATCACGTCTGGACTAGTAAGACGTCCAGGGTAGCTCAAATCGCCCATCTGCTCGGTTTCATCTTCAGGCGAAACCAACTCAAGAGCCCCTTCAAATTCCTCAACAAGGTCCTCTTCCATGACATCAGCAGGTGGTACTTCTGAACTCAAGCCTTGCAACTCCCGTGCACCACGCCCAACCATTACACCCAAAAGAAAAGTAACGACCAAAAGAACGGTCGTCGCCATGAAAATGAAAACGAGAGTCTTACCGTTCAGCGAGATTTCGTGAAATCCATCGTCCGACATAGAAACCGTTCCTGACGATTATTTATCATCATTCTTCGGAGTGAGTAAATGTATTAATTCCATGGGAAGCGGAAACACAATGGTCGAATTCTTTTCAGAAGCTATCTCAGTAAGTGTTTGAAGATATCGTAAAGTAATTGCGGCAGGCTCCGTAGAGATAATCCGTGCTGCCTGTGATAGCTTTTCTGAGGCGCTATACTCACCATCAGCGTGTATGATTTTAGCACGTTTCTCGCGCTCCGCCTCTGCCTGCCTAGCCATGGCGCGTTGCATGTCAGGCGGTAGATCAACATGCTTTACTTCAACTGCCGACACCTTAATACCCCAAGGATCTGTATGCTGATCTAGAATCTGTTGGAGGTTTTGGTTAAGTTGCTCTCGTTCCGAAAGCAATCCATCAAGTTCTACCTGTCCGAGAACACTCCGCAGTGTCGTCTGAGCCAACTGCGATGTTGCGTAATGAAAATTCTCAACTTCGACAATAGCCGGTTGAGGCTCCATGACTCGAAAATAAACTACAGCGTTGACTTTCACAGACACGTTATCTTTGGTAATCACATCCTGAGGCGGAACATCCATAACGATAGTTCGCAGACTGACGCGAACAATCCGATCAATAGGAGCAAACACAAGAATAACTCCAGGCCCCTTCGTTTGCTGTAGGAGCTTACCGAGGCGGAAGATCACACCACGTTCATACTCATTAAGAATCTTGACTGAACTAATGAGATAGAGGCCGACAATCAAAAAGAAAATCATCGCTTCATTCATCGGTTATCTCCTTCATGTGAGACTGTAGCGAAACGTTGAACTATCAAGGTCAATCCGGTGACATCCACAATAGTAATTGTTTCTCCAACTGAAATCGATTCCTCGGCTGTTGCCGTCCAAATCTCACCACGCGCTGAGACCTTCCCTGTTCCCCCAGGCTCAATGGCAGTTAACGTACGGCCAACCTTATTAAGCATCCCGCTCGACCCAGTTACAGACCGCTCTCGCTGAATCCTCACCACCAGCCTAGCCAATAACAACATAATTGTCGCGAGTGCAAGGGTCACGGGGATTATAAAATTCAATCCTACTTGTAATTCTGGCATCGGTGAATCGATGAGTATCAACGATCCAAGCATTAAACTGACAATGCCTCCCGCAGCCAATAGACCAAAACTTGTCGACACCATTTCTAAGGCGAACAAAATCAGACCGAACACCATGAGCAACACACCCGCTATATTGACCGGAAGAATCTGAAAAGCAAAGAAGGCCAACAAGAGAGATAGCCCTCCAACAACCCCTGGCACGACTGCGCCAGGACTCCACAACTCAATTGTTAAGCCAAGTGTTCCTAAACTGAATAATAAGTAGGCTATCTCGGGACGAGCGATCGCACTCAAAACATTTTGGCGCCATGTCATCTCCAAACGCTCGATGCGCGCTCCAGCAGTATGCACTAATGTGTTTTCACCATTGAACCGTGACACAGTTTGACCATCTAATTGTGCGAGGAGATCCTCAAGATCAACCGCTATAAGATCGATTAATGGAGGCTCGGCAGACAGAGCTTCCTCCTCAGTGAAGGCCTTACTTTCAGTTACAGCCGTTTCTGACAACTCCACGTTTCGATGACGCTGCGTAGCAAGGGAACGGGCAAAGGCTGACAAATCTTCTGTCGCTTTTTGAGATGTCGTTTCGTCCATCTGTTGCCCACTACCAGAAACAGGATGGGCTGCACCTATATGCGTACCAGGTGCCATGGCAGCAACGTCGGCTGCCAGCGTAATGAGAAAGCCTGCCGATGCCGCCCGTGCCCCACTTGGCGATACGTAAACAACCACCGGTGTTCTTGAAGTAATCATGCTTGACGTAATCGTCCGAGTAGATTCCACAAGACCACCCGGCGTACGCAAGATAAAAACTATGAGTTCGACATCTTCATTATCAGCACGAGCGATAGTCTGCAGCATAAATTCAGCAGAAACTGGATGAATAATCGCATCAACTTCGGCAACGTAAACAGTGGGAATCCGATCTTGGACTCGCGATGAAAACTCAGCTTGCGTTGAGGCGGGAACAACGGCAGTCANGNTTACCGTTATGCCCCATAGTATNAGGCGGCTACTNNCGTNCCGGTTGNGCAGNATNGNCATTCATGCCTCATNACTCAAACAAGACCACCAAAGACCAGAACNCTTACCAGAACANCGCTNTGTTAACGTACCGTAACTGAGTCGNTNGATNCCTGTCAATGCACCTTGAAAANCTCTAAAGCCATCGGTAANCAAGCGACAGTTTTATGATGAAGNCTGGNATGNACAATTAGATTAATATTCGTTNTAGCATTTTCTGATAACCTTAATGTTGCAGAATGTCTACGGTAGCNATCATCGCGGGTGGTGAAGCGCNCCGCTTAGGCGGGCAGTCTAAGGGTAACCTGCCTCTCGGAAACACNAGTTTTATCGATCGTCAAATNGAAATTCTGTATANAGTGGCTGACGATGTACTCATTGTCGCAAACGACCAGGCTTATAAATNCCTTGGAGTTCCAGTCGTATCAGACCTTATCCCAGGAGCTGGCGCCATGGGTGGAATCTATACTGCACTTACAGTCGCAAAAACAAAGCANGTGTTAGCAGTTGCTTGTGACATGCCGTTCTTGCAGGTNGATTTCTTNAAACATGTNTTGGTNGCTGGGCAAACNGTCGATGTAGCAATNCCAAAAACAAAACATGGCTACGAGCCACTCTGTGCATCCTATGGACAGGGNTGCCTCCCAAAGATGATGCAGCAAATCACGCGGGGCANATTCAAACTTCACGATCTNCTGCCATNTTTGAAGATTCGAGAAATAGGCCCANAAGANATAGCCGCCCANGATAAGGANGGNAATCTCTTTTTTAATGTGAACACACCAGACGATTATAGATGGGCATTGGAGCAATTTAAAGATCGCTAGTTCATAAGCGAGCTATCATGATTNTATCCGTACACAANCTGCTGCGCTCACAAGTCNCCGCAACAATTATCAANGTCTACGGCCTCAANCCTTCGGCAGTGCCAGNAATTGCNATCCAAAATCCGCCGACCAGACAAATGGGTGATCTCGCGATCACAGTTTCATTTGAACTAGCCCGTGTCTTACATAAAGCACCGAAANTTATTGCCCAAGAAATTATCTCTGCACTTGATTCCATCGATGGGATAGCCACAGTTGAAGCTGCCCCTAATGGATANCTTAATTTTTTCTTGGACCGACCTCGATTTCTCTCGACTCAACTAACAAAAACCGANAAACAATCGTTACCCCGCCAATCACAAACAATTAAAACAATCGTNGAGCACACTTCCATAAACCCGAATAAGGCNGCNCACATTGGACATCTCCGTAATTCCGTNCTTGGAGACACACTAGGGCGNTTGCTGCGCTTTCAAGGATGTACAGTCGAAATTCAGAATTATATCGACGACACNGGAGTGCANGTAGCNGACATNGTCGTGGGNTTTCAGATATTAGAATCTAAANATACTGAGGCAGTTCAGGCACTCGCTACATCATCGGATTTCGACTNCCTTTGCTGGGANCTCTACACTAAAGTGACCGAATGGTACGATGCCGATAGTAAGCGNCTNGAAACNCGAACGGCTACACTTCGCGCTATAGAAGCCGGTAATAATGACACCGCTNCGATCGCGCACATANTCGCTAACCGAATCGTCCAATGCCATTTNCGAACCATGGAGAGGCTGAATATCAACTACGACCTGCTCGCNTGGGAGGGCGATATCNTACGGCTTAAGTTTTGGGAACAAGCATTCAAAATCCTTAAAGAGTCTGGTGCAGTTTNTTTACAGGACAGCGGAAAATTGGCNGGNTGCTGGGTAATGCGNATCNACCCTAGAAGTGAANAAGNAACCANCATTNACGAAGAAACTGCGAATAACGACANGTCGNCTGACGATGAANATCGAGAAAAAGTTATCGTCCGCTCTAATGGCCTTGTCACCTACGTTGGTAAGGACATCGCCTACCAGTTCTGGAAATTCGGACTACTGGGTAAANATTTCCATTATCAGATTTTCGATCACAGCCAAAAGGGAAAANCCGTCTGGACTACCACNTCGACGCGTAGCGAGCTTACCTTTCCAGANTTTGGTAAAGCTGATGCNGTTTACAACGTCATCGATACTCGACAATCCTATCTCCAGGAACTACTCAAACAAGCACTCCAGATTATGGGGCATCCCTCACAGGCAGAAAGCTCTGTACATTTTTCCTATGAAATGGTTGCCCTCTCGAATCAAACCGCCCAAAAACTTGGATACGCAACTTCAATTAACCCGGATCGCTCATTCGTTGAAGTGTCAGGCCGGAAAGGATTAGGAGTAAAAGCAGATGACCTGATTAACCGCATGACTGAGGTAGCGAGTGTTGAGGTCACTAAGCGCAACGCGGACCTAGNGTCNCAAGAATGTGAACATATCGCAAAAATGATTGCTGTCGCTGCCGTACGCTATTTCATGATTAAGTACTCGCGAGGCAAGGTCATCATCTTTGACATTGATGATGCCCTAAGTTTCGAAGGTGAAAGTGGGCCCTACCTGCAGTACGCTGTTGTCCGGGCGAACAAAATTCTACAAAAGCTANAAGAACAGGCNGGNACTACCGAGTCGGANGTGATTCTCAAACTNGGNTCAACACCAACTACTTNTTTAAATCGNAANANNGGTGACGAACTGTGGNCGTTAATCTTAGAATGCGCNAGACTAGATGAAGTAGTCAATCAAGCCATTCGNACTCANGAACTTTCAGTTCTGGCGAAGTATGCCTTCAGNCTAGCTCAGACATTCAACGCATTTTATCATCGTNAACCAATTCTAAAAGAATCCCAAANCGATGTGCAGCTNTGGAGGGCCGCNACTGTAATTTACTTCCGAACACAAATGACGCGGACACTTGACTTGATGGGTTGTCAGGTGCCACCTCGCATGTAATCAGCAACCACTATTGNNAAGANCTCTCAAACCAAG
Organism: Woeseiaceae bacterium; assembly: GCA_002696705.1. Classification (GTDB taxonomy): domain Bacteria; phylum Acidobacteriota; class Vicinamibacteria; order Vicinamibacterales; family UBA823; genus UBA8106. The sequence continues at coordinate 9,202 of NZSH01000006.1, forward strand.
AATANCCATAAATAGGCCGAGAAGATTTATTCAATAACGAAATGCGGTAAACCTAACTTTTCTCGGATAAGACGATCAGCACTACGAGTAGCNGCTTCCTGAAACACNTCAAAAGACATNCGATCGCGAAAAGGTTCAAGGTCTTGAAGAGCCTGTCTCTGCAACGCNTTGCGNAGATNGGAATCAACGTGCTGTTGGATCCCNACCANCATTGCTTCGTCTACCAAGGCTAACTGTTCTTTCAACCTAGCCCNCTTCACGCCACGNGCNCCTTTCGCTTCTGCCCGTAAACCNTCAAGCTGTTGCAACGTCTGGTTAAGAACAGCATGAACGCCCAACCACGGTTCCGGCTCAACAAGAATCGCNGTGAGACGGGTCATNAAGCGATCCAANTGGCGCGAAAGACTAGGANGNTTTTTACTCCTTGAGGTTGACTGAATATTTTCAACTTGAGCACCCACCGCCCTACGCCAATCATCAAACTGNGCAAGCACNTCAGGTTCACAGAATTCAATCCGCAATGGNCGACGACGTCCGATACTGNTCACGCGTGAAANGCGTTCGTCGATACCGCGGTACACAACTTTCAGTGGAATACCTGCATCAGCCCAACCTTGGACCATATTAAATGCCGGCCCCACAAGTCGAATCAGATGCCCTTCATTCTTCTTACAAAGATAGGTCTCAACNTCACGGCAGTAGTTAGAAACATCCATGGACNGTAGGGCCATTACAAGGCTTAATCATGACGAATACGCTCCCANACCATTTGTAATCCATGCAAAACAAGATTGGGTTCTAAGTGTTCTATTAAATCTGTCTCGTNAGCAATTACNTCGGCCATGCCGCCTGTCGCTATACAGATAGTTTGAGCTTGTTCACCNCCTAGTTCACTTTTAAGTCGTTGCACGATCCCTTCCACCAGAGCTACATANCCATAAAATAACCCTGACTGTATCGAACCGACAGTTGTNNGNCCGATGAGTTGNGGCGGCTTTCGCACCTCAACTCGTGGTAATCGTGCCGCGTGCTGAAACAGCGCGTCCGACGAAATTTGAACACCAGGACAAATAACACCACCCAAATATTCGCCCTCTATAGAAATCGCGTCAAATGTCGTNGCAGTCCCAAAGTCNACGACAATCACCGGAACATTTTTTGCTCGACCATGTCGTTCAAANGCCGCTACCCCATTGACAAGCCGGTCTGCCCCTACTTCCTTGGGGTTGTCGTAACGCACAGNCATACCTATGTCAGTCGTAGCTTCGACNAGTTGCACCTGAAGCCCGAGGTATTGTTCAACCATGGTCGTTATGGTTCCGGTCAACGGCGGAACNACGGATGCCATNATNNCACCAGTAATTTGAGATCTATCAATATTACGATCTAAAAAAAGGCTGCTGACAAGAATACCCAACTCGTCAGCAGTGCGTTCACCAAGCGTCGCCAGACGCCAACTATCTACCANCTCTTCCCCATCAAAGACGCCAAGCACGACATTGGTGTTNCCCACATCAATAGCTAGCAGCATATTGAGATTCCAGATTTCTGTAANTCAGCTTCGCAAACTGAATAANAAAAGAAACNATTCTTGCTCATAAGNTCCACCGAATCTCGCCAGCCAANACACGTTCGATCTGGTTTTCCTTACGCACCAGTAGCGCTCCTCCATCATCAATACCAACGGTCATCCCACCATGCCATTCAGATTGACCGCGCCATTCTACGTGTGCCCCTTCAGAGGTAGGNGACAACGCCCTCCACCGGTTCAGGATAACATCCGTTTGTCCTTCCAGAAGAATCTTATGCCACCTGACGATCGCGGCAAGTGACTCGACCATTAGCCTCGCCGAATCTACTTTGTCACCCAGTTCNGCTTCNACCGAAGTTGCTAGTTTAGCCACTTCAATNGGTAANTTGGAGGCTTCCAAATTTATTCCAAAACCGACTACAACATATTGNCACGNTCCANANCGTCCGGCAGATTCGGTCAGAATACCGCCAACCTTTCGATACTCTGAAACAANTTGTTNTGTGGTNTTAATAACAAGATCGTTTGGCCATTTAAGTTCAATTTGGAGATCTGTCAAGGCACGAAGCGACTCTGCNAACGCAACACCCACCGTATGCGTCAGCAATGGAACAACCCGACNCGGCCGAAGAATCAACGATNCNTAGAGGCCAACATCTGCTGGTGAGACCCATCGGCGACCTTGACGACCGCGTCCAGCAGTCTGGGCACGAGCAACNATGACTGTTCCTTCAGGAGCACCGTTGNCTGCCCACTCCAAGGCTAAATCATTTGTNGATGTGACTTCGTCAAAATAGAAAATGTTTCCGAAAAAATNACCTAACCGNGACTCATTTGCTGAAACCACCGACTGCAAATGATTAGGTAGCGGCCCCGNTGNCTTATGGTGTCGNAAGAAAGTCACCCTTCCCATNAACTCCGAAGCGTTTCCATCTCCACACTCATNTCAACAGCCGGNGCAGAATGTGTTAATGCACCTACNGAAACATATTCCGCTCCAGTATCGGCTAAATCTGCCATNCGTTCCAATGTTACACNGCCAGAAATTTCAACCGCAGCTCGACCTCGACTGCGTAGAACAGCTTCTTTNATTTGGTCGATCGACATATTATCGAGTAATAAAATATCGACACCGGCCGCGAGGGCTACGTCGACTTGATCAAGGTTTTGCACCTCGATCTCCACTNAATGATNAGATTTCAGGGANCGAATGTTCTGCAAAGCAGACTCGATNCCTCCTGCCAGCTCAACGTGGNTATCTTTTATCAACACCCTATCATTCAANCNGAAGCGATGATTGGTGCCACCNCCAANACGGACNGCGTACTTTTCAAGTGTCCGCAAGGTCGGTGTAGTTTTTCGAGTGTCCAAGACNACAATCCGTCCACCACTNGCATCCACGAATCGTCTCGTGAGTGTAGCAATACCAGATAAGCGCTGCAGAAAATTGAGAGCTGTGCGCTCAGCCGTTAANAATGCAAGACCGAGACCAGTCACTTCGGNCACAATCTCACCGACTTTACATTTACATCCATCCTGCCGATGTTGAATCACTTGCGTGGCAGCGTCAACTTGTCGAAACACATCAATCGCAACATCGAGACCAGCCAAGACACATTCAGACTTNACGAGGATACGAGCTCTAGCCAGAGTGCTGGCCGNAATACAGCCCTCGCTCGTAATATCCCCATCACCTCGATCCTCATCNAGTGCTTGACGGACTAGGCCNTGGTAATCCAAGGGGNCCAAAGGTTCGAATTTAACATCCGACATCAAGGTGTTAGTTCCTCCAAAATCCGAACCAATTTATTTTTCTGCTCNTCCAGAGTGGAGGCTCGCGCTACGGCTTCCGCNACGATATCTGGATCAGCACGTTCCCTAAACTTTGGATTGNCGAGCTTCGCATCATTTGCGGTTTNCTGAGCTTCAATTTTCGCTAATTCCTTGCGGACTCGAGTAAGCTCNGCCTCGCGATCGACAATCCCGGCAAGGAGNACATGAAATTGCATGTCCCGAACGATACGTACAACCGTGTCTGGGTCNCTGTCATGCTTATCGACAAGTTNNAGAGACTCTAAACCCGCAAGCTGAGTGATATAACTTTCGTGAGTGCGGAGGANANTTAAAGTGGCCAAGNCCCCACCAACCACAACAACTGTAATTTTTTGNACCCTAGGNACACCCCACTCAGCTCGAACAGTTCGAATGGTCGTAATCACTTCCTGAAGCAGTTCCATACAGTCCGCGGCTTCATTGTCAATCCAAGCATCTTGTTTCTTAGGAAACTCAGCCAAAGTAATAGACTGGTGGCAACCGTCCGNCGTGAGTCCAGNATCNGCGTGCCGTGGCAGTTGTTGCCATACCTCCTCAGTTATGAAAGGAACGACCGGATGCAGCATTCTTAATGTTCTGTCGTGTACTTCGAGAAGCACCGCGAGCGCTACANNACGCACTTCGCCNGTTCCATTGAGGTGTGGTTTGACNAGCTCAATATACCAATCCGCATAATCGTGCCAGAAGAATTGATAGAGTCGGTCAGCNGCCACNTCAAANCGATANGCTTCAAGNGCNTCGTTGACCTCNCCGGCCAATTCATTAACGCGATGCAAAATCCATCGATGGACTAACTCAGTGGANGACGCCTGCGGAACAACTGGTCGTCGCTCNACCTCATTGACGTACATCAGAACAAAACGAGAAGCATTCCAAATCTTATTTACAAATTGACGAGAACCACGNAATCGACCTTCAGAAAGCGCGATGTCCATCCCTGGTGACGCAAGCGCCGTTAAGGTGAATCGCAAAGCATCAGCACCGATATCGTCCATCAAATCNAAGGGATCAACAACATTACCCTTGGACTTACTCATTTTTTTCCCTTGTTCATCACGCACGAGGGACGAAATAAACACCGTCCGAAANGGGACATCATCGCCAAACTTCAGNCCCAACATGATCATGCGTGCAACCCANAAAAAGATGATGTCAAGGCCNGTNAGCATGAGGGTCGTTGGATAGTANCGCTCTAGATCGGTGGACCGTTCTGGCCATCCCATGGTGCTAAAGGGCCACANCGCNGAACTAAACCAGGTNTCNAGAACATCGGTTTCCTGACGTAACGCACCGCCACAGGAGCATCGTTCTGGNGGAGTNTCCTCCACTAGGAGCTTGTCACAGGCCTCGCAATACCAGGCTGGTATGCGGTGTCCCCACCATAATTGCCTCGAGATNCACCAATCATGAATNTTGGCCATCCACTCAAAGTAAGTCTTTTCCCAATTTGCTGGGACGAAGGTAATGCGCCCATCCTTGACAGCGTCGATCGCAGGCTCTGCTAAAGTCTTGATACTCACGAACCACTGATTCGATACTAAAGGCTCAACAATAGTGTCGCANCGTTGGCAATGTCCGATAGCGTGACGGTGATCCTCAACCTTNACGAGAAAACCTTCCTGCTCTAAACGTTCAACTAAAGCTCTTCGTGCGGTGAGGCAATCCTGTCCTGCATAGGGACCTGCCTCCTTTGTCAGATGTCCNGCTTCGTCGATCACNGAGATTTGCTGCAAATTGTGCCGCTGCCCAATCGCAAAGTCATTGTGATCGTGAGCGGGNGTTACNTTAACTNCTCCCGTTCCAAANGCCTGATCAACAAATTCGTCGGCAACAATTGGCAGTTCTCGGCCAATGATTGGCANGAATACTCGACGCCCAACTAAAGATCGGTAACGAGANTCCTCTGGATTGACCGCTATTGCGGTATCACCGAGCATCGTCTCGGGCCTAGTAGTAGCAATAGTGAGCGCGCCTTCATCGTCTACNAAGGCGTACTGCACATGGTATAACTTGCCGTCCGTTTCCTTATGGACCACCTCTAAATCTGACAAGGCTGTGGAGCAGCGAGGACACCAATTGACAATGTAGTTACCCCGATAGATCAACCCTTCTTTGTACAATGAAACAAACACTCGGCGAACCGCTCGCGAAAGGCTCTCATCAAGCGTGAAGCGTTCACGACTCCAGTCNACCGATGAACCCAACCGTTGCATTTGGCCAACAATCGTCCCTTTNCTCTGCTCTGCCCATGCACGTACTCGGGCTTCGAANGCCTCACGGCCAAGGGCATCCCGAGTAGTACCTTCAGCTGCCAATTGTTTCTCAACAACATTTTGCGTCGCGATACCTGCGTGGTCAGTCCCTGGTAACCACAACACATCAAAGCCACGCATCCTCTGCCACCTCGCAATAATATCTGGCAGNGTCTGATTGAGTGCGTGACCAATGTGTAACCATCCAGTNACATTAGGTGGCGGNAGGACCATACTAAATGGGGGACGTGTANTTTCAGGATTCGCGCGAAACGCATNTACCGATTCCCAGTATGCGTACCACTTTGGATCGACTTTGTCGTGTTCGAACGTCTTCGATAACTGTGCCTTAGACATAAGAAAATAGACTNCCGNACACTAGTGANAAGTGGTGATCAGTTAATAGAATTCGGCGCGCCATACTTATTTGAGACTACCTATAGGTGATAAACAGGTCAAGAAGACGTGANATGTAACGCCCTGTATCACGTAGATACAGCCGAGGGACGCACATGTTCNCGAATGAAATTGACAATNTCTTGCATCGGGCTACCNGGGAGAAAAATACCCTCAACTCCAACCGCACGTAATTTTGGAANGTCAACATCTGGAATAATTCCACCCACAACAATGAGGACGTCCTTCATACCCTTTATCTTTAAAAGTTCNGCAATGCGAGGACACACATGATTATGTGCACCTGAGAGAATAGATAACCCGATAACGTCCGCATCTTCTTGNAACACCGTTTCAACAATTTGTTCAGGCGTTTGGCGAAGACCCGTGTAGATGACTTCCATCCCAGAATCCCGTAACGCNCGAGCNATCACTTTTGCACCTCTGTCGTGCCCATCAAGTCCAGACTTAGCAATCACCACTCGAATCGTTCGCATCACCCTCTCACACTGCCTACCCATATCGAGTAAGCGCTCGATGGTAAACATGCTGTAATGTGCAACCTGCGTCTAAATCATTGGTGTTTCTTCGTACTCACCCCACACATCCCGGAGTGCGTTACACATTTCTCCCAATGTCGCATAAACCCGTACTGCGTCCAACAGGGGCTCCATCATATTCGTAGTGCCCTCCGCAGCTGCACGCACCTGCTCAAGGGCGCGTGCGACTCGATCAGTGTCGCGTTTTCGCTTTAATAGCTGCAACTGATCTAACTGTTTCTGTTCTGTCGACTCATCGATATATAACGTTGGAATTTCAGCATCACCATCGTCGACAAAGGCCGTAACACCAACGACTGCACGCTCGCCAGACTCCACACGCTTTTGATCTTGGTAAGCACTTTCAGCAATTTCTCGNTGGGGATATCCCTGCTCAATTGCTTCCACCATACCACCACAATCATCGATCGCTTTAAAATAGGAATTNNCTTTATNTTCCANCTCACNNGTCAATGTNTCGATCAAGTATGAACCACCCANTGGATCCGCTACCTCGGTAATACCAGTTTCATGCGCGATGATTTGTTGTGTACGAAGTGCAAGTGTCGCAGCATCAGACGTCGGNAAAGCCAAAGCTTCATCAAGCGAGCAAGTGTGCAATGAGTTTGTNCCACCCATTACAGCGGCTAGTGCTTGCCANGTTGTACGCATGACATTGTTATACGCTTGCTGNCCAGTAAGTGANCCNCCAGCNGTTTGACTATGAAACCGCAATTTCCATGAACGNNCATCCTTCGCATGGAATCGGTTGCGCATNACATGACTCCAGATTTTTCGAGCAGCTCGGTACTTNGCAANTTCTTCAAAAAAATCAGAGTGCGCNTTAAAAAAGAACGACATTCGTGGTGCGAATGTATCAACGTCCAACCCAGCATCGATACCATATTGGACATATTCAATGCCNTCACGCAGNGTAAACGCTAGTTCCTGGNCTGCCGTGGANCCNGCCTCTCNGATGTGGTAGCCACTAACGGAGATAGTGTTCCACTTTGGTGCNTGCTCACCACAAAATGCAAATACATCAGTGATCAGTCGCATCGATGGCCGCGGAGGATAAATGTACTCCTTTTGCGCAATAAACTCTTTCAAGATATCGTTCTGAATCGTTCCAGNCACCTGNTGCCAATCGACACCCTGCCGCTCGGCCAACACTAAGTACATAGCCAGTAACATTGGCGCAGATGAGTTGATCGTCATGGATGTTGTGACGTCNGACAATNTGATACCAGCNAAGAGACGTTCCATGTCAGCNAGAGACGCTACGCTCACACCACATTTGCCTATTTCGCCTGCCGATAAGGGNTCATCGGGGTCTCTNCCCATTAATGTTGGNAAGTCGAATGCAACGCTAAGACCNGTGCCGCCAGCNGCTATCAATTGATGNTANCGATTGTTNGTTTCTTCAGGTGTGCCAAAACCNGCAAATTGACGCATCGTCCACAGCTTTCCTCGGTAACCGGTCGGATGAATCCCACGTGTATATGGAAACTCGCCTGGGTCATTTAGATCACGTTGATAATCAAGGTCGGAAAGATCGTCNGATTCGTAGAATGGCGCTACGGGATGCCCAGAACTGGTCACNGTCTGCTTNTTACAAGCTGGNGATTCACNTTCTGTNANATCTAACTGNTGGTNTGTCGTGTCAGANCTGANAATTGATGACTTTGCACTCCTNNTNCGAGTTTTCGATTGCGCAGNACCTNCACCTTNGACCTTGTTAGGGTTACGGCTTGAGGATGACACCTTCGCTCTTCTTTCCATTCATTTTGATCGTAATCGGTCGATCAAGTCTTAGATGACGTACATAGGTCAACTTGGTCACAGCTGGCTGTGCCGACAGCCACGGCCAATCAACGATGCCTTCACCAGACTCGGGGTTGACTGTAAAGTACCCGACATTAAACGCTGTTAAATTATGAAAAAAATGAGAACCTTGGGATGGCCTAATTTTAAAATTCTCAAATCCAGCTTCGACGATCACCTTCGCTCCCGCGATCTGATCCCAGGTTACGGGGATCCCCAACCAAGGTTCGTGTGATCCCCAGCGTCCCATGCCAATTAAGACGTAAGGAATACCTTGTTGGACAAGATCCGCATTCAGTCGTCCTACTTCGGCGGCGATTTCACCGGTGCTCGCCCTGTCGAATGTATCTCGAGACACGACTACTATGTCAAAAATGTCATCGACTTTTCCATGACCCAAAACAACTTGACTTGAACATATCAAATCTTTTTTCTCGACGGTGCCGATGTTCATATCAACCAGTTCACGTGACAAAGCAAGGGGCCGTAACTGTAGAACGGTAAATTCCGACTTACTACTTTCTGAGCGTTTTACGTTAGCTGCAAATTCGATCTCAACAGGTGAACCAGTCGCTCTTCTACCAATTTCTAGCATCAGCTCAAGAATATTGGCCAATGGAAAAATCTCATGCTTCAGAACAGGAGCAAAACTTACAAGCCGAACTCCTTCCCGTGCTACACCATCATAAATTGCGTTATTTTCAGGGGAATACGTTGAGCCTAAAAACTGGAGACTGCCGTCTTGTTCTGCGACTTCAAGACCGAACTGTGTCAATTTGAATTCCGTATCGATATCTGTTGCTAGAGCATCCCCTTCCCTACCGAGTTCCAAACCGTAAAAATGCCTCTGCGAGTTACGAAGAATGTCATCCACAGAAGAAAACTGCATCACGTGCTGTGGATATTTTGGACAAAATCTGAAACACACGTTTCCGTCAACAACTGTAGCACCAAGACCAAGCGCTACAGCTGTAATACCATCCTTGGCTTTAATTGGTGAAACCGGATAAAAATTGTGCGAACGGGCGACTCCAGAAATATCTGGATAGAAACGATTCCCATGCGGGAGACCAGTCACTTTCTGGATAATGACGGCCATTTTCTCTTCCTCAAGACGATACGGTGAGGTGCCCAAATATGATTTCGTTCTTCCAGTAAACATTGAAAGGTAGACAGCACGAATTGCTGCAAGTAAACGCTCAACCCGAACATCAAGATCCTCTTGATCGTTTGACAGCATCACCGTTTGATAGATGCCAGCAAAAGGCTGGTATTGCGAGTCCTCAAGCAAACTTGATGACCGTATCGCCAGTGGATAGGTAGCCAGTTTAAGAAGATCGCGTAATTGCTGATACACATCACGCGGAAACCTGGCTTTTCGAAACCGATTTGCGACTTCTTGATGATCCTTCGATTCAAGGGCAAAGTCCCGCAGGTTGTTCTCTTCCAGCGTGCGTTCAAAAATATCTGTCGCCAACACCACCGCTGCTGGCACCGAAACTTGGACTTCTGGGAAACGGGCCTCTAAATCGTAGTCACTCAACATAAAATTCACGAACGCCAGACCGCGACCTTTTCCTCCAAGTGAACCNCTACCGATTCTACTGAAATCACTTTCTGGCTCGAACATCTCTGCTTCAAAGTCGGCNACAACCCCNCGATGTTGTTGACGNCGGTACGAGCGGAGTGCATCTATCAATGTNTCACGAAGTCCTTCAACCGTCTCATAATCCGAGACTCTTCTCGGTCGTAAGAAGTGTGCGAGCTCAAATTCNGTNCTAGCTTTAAGCCACCTCGAAAAATGATTNCGTTCGCCATGAAACGCGACGCTCTCAGGGGGCACCACGTGTAACTGGCTTTCAAGTTCACGTAAATCANGCGCAACTGATACGACTGCNCCATCCGGCGTNCGAAAAACAAAATCGCCAAAGCCGAAACCTTCGTTCATGAATTCNCGTAACTCTTGCAAGAGTGTGGGTGAATCCTTCATTACGTACGGGACACCAAGTGAAGCAGCCTCTGATGCAATTTCCAGATCATGTAATCCAGACTGCAACATGATCGNCACATCAGGTTGTAATTCACGTACGCGCTTGGCGAANTCGACACCGGCACGTTTAAACAACTGGCCATCNTTCGGAAATGAGACATCAGAAATCACGCCAAGCACATCATCCTGATGANCGTCAAANTAGCGCCAAGCCTCCTCATAGGTGCCACACAGTAAAATCTTCGGTCGNGCCTGGATCCGCATGAGCTTATGCGACCTGTTCATTCCATCNGGCAACAGGCTATGAGAATGACGCATTAACTCCGTATAGATCACCGGCAAGAACGATGAATAAAAACGAACGTTNTCTTCGATGACAATNATCGCTTGCACCCCCATCTCACCAGTGTCTCTTGCAACATTCATACGATCTTCAACGTACTTCACGATAGCAAGCAAGATCCGCACGTCGCCCTGCCAAAGAAACACTCGATCCACTTTGGANCCAACCTGNGATACATCNACATCACTTAAATCGCGTATGTCGTAGGCCAAACTAATCACTGGTGTTTGAAGGCCAGCTGCTTCCACTTTTTCAGCAAGCGTTTTTGCACTCATATCAGCGACATGCATCGAACTNATGATGAGATTGTACCGACCCTCATCACGTGCAATGCGAAGTGCANGNTCACCGGTTGAGACCCGACGTAATCGAGGTGTATGGTGNAGATCGAGATCGAGAAATTCGTCGAGCATCACCTCACTGAGTTGCCCGTCCTCAGAGAGAATGAAGGAATCGTAGAGTGTGGANACAAGAAGAATATCGTTAACGCGATACCGTCCGAGATCTTTGAAGCTTCTGAGTCGGCTGCCGGAACCGAGCGATCGCTTATCGGGCCGAACATCGGGCATCGGTAATTACCCCTNGTATACGCTCCAGCCGATTTNCCACNCTGGTTGGGGCCTCACACTNATGNACCCCANACAGTGTCCCACNGTCTNGGCTCAAGGCAGAGCCAGCTAGACTATTCCTTGATCCAGCATCGAGTCTGCCACTTTCACAAAACCTGCGATGTTAGCGCCACTCACGTAGTTGTTTGGCGTACCGAAATGCTCNGCGGTTTCATAGCACACTTTGTGAACTGCTTTCATGATGTGCTGAAGNCGTTCATCNACCTGTTCGCGCGTCCAAACCAAACGCTGGGCATTNTGTGTCATCTCCAGCCCNGAAGTAGCAACGCCGCCAGCATTAGCNGCTTTCCCAGGGCCATAAANAATTCCTGCGTCAAGNAATTGTTTGATGCCATCNNTTGTTACGGGCATGTTGGCACCTTCAGACACCAACTCCACTCCATTCTTAAGCATCGCCANCGCATCTTTTTCATTGATCTCGTTCTGAGTNGCACTCGGAAATGCACACTGCGCCTGGTGATTCCACAAAGGATTNTGGTCAAGTGCAGCATTCCTNGCCGTGAATTCTACATTCTTATATTTATCCGCGTATTCCTTGATACGACCACGGCGTACGTTCTTCAAATCNAATANGAATTCAAGTTTTTCCTTGTCAATCCCAGCCTCGTCATAAATATAACCGCTCGAATCGGACAGGGTTACCGCCTTCGCACCTAATTGAATCAATTTTTCAACCGTGTATTGCGCAACATTACCGCTCCCAGAAACNAGACAAACCTTATCTTCGAGTGATTTGCCCTTAGTCGCCAACATNTCTGCAGCAAAATAAACTGAACCATAGCCGGTCGCTTCAGGCCGTATGAGCGAACCACCCCAATTGAGNCCTTTACCAGTTATNACNCCNGTGAATTCATTGCGCAGNCGCTTGTATTGCCCAAACATGTAGCCGATTTCTCGACCACCAACTCCGATGTCACCAGCTGGTACGTCTGTGTTGGGACCAATGTGACGAGCCAATTCNGTCATAAAGCTTTGACAAAANCGCATCACTTCNGANTCGCTCTTNCCCTTGGGATCAAAATCTGATCCTCCTTTGCCTCCCCCCATCGGCAGTGTTGTTAGTGCATTCTTGAAGANTTGTTCAAACGCCAAGAATTTGAGGATGCCTAGNTTCACAGAAGGATGAAATCGAAGACCTCCTTTATAAGGACCGATGGCACTATTCATCTCGATTCGAAACCCTCGGTTGACATGAANNCCACCTTGATCGTCTTGCCAAGGTATTCGAAACATGATGACTCGTTCGGGTTCAACNATCCGCTCAAGAATGCGTGCGTTGCGATAATCGGAGCGCCGTTCCAGCACCGGACCGAGAGAGGTGAATACCTCCTCAACAGCCTGATGAAACTCNGGCTCTGCCNTATTCCTCTCAAGAACACTAGCTAGTACGTCAGAAGTGTAGCTAGTCGCGGTNTGNGAATGAGCCTTNGTTTCCTTGGNCACCATCTGTCAATCCNCCTCACAGTAATATTGTCAGCATCTACCTATNAACANTCTCTCGGCACTTACAAACTCACNAATATATCATGCGCNNTCACTTTACTTTCACTAGGAAATTAACNNACTGAAACTATTTGACGGCGCATAAAACTAGGCTGGCATTTCCACTCAACTAGTCACTCGGAATGCNATCAATTGACGAACGGGTTCCAAGCCGATCGAGGCTGTCAGTTCGACTAGATACTCCCCGGGAGCGAGATTCGCCAGNGGTAAACCGAGCTCATAAAAGTCACTTCCTGCNGAAGTCAAGACGACCGGAAGTTTANCCATGACGTCCCCAGCACGATTGAGCAACNCAGCTTCTACAGACNGACTTGCTTCACNCAGAGCATAGGTTTCAAATCGNATCAGCAATTGATCGCCGCGNCGAAACTCTCGNCCAATCTCCGGCACAGCNTCCGATTGTGTTCGCAACTGACGCATTTCATATGCNTTACTTGCGCGAAAGACCATNGCCGAACTGAGTGCTACANCCATTTCCGTAAAATCAGGCACGGTAAAANTCTGAACATCGTTATCTAACACTCTGCCATCAGCACCTTGGATCGATAAATCTAATCTCAANAAACCAGGTTCAACGTCAAACGNAACAATNGGCAGCTGCACCGGCTTTTCTGTACTTGGAGACAAGTCGGACTGGGACGCTATAGCAGTTTCAGCAGGCACTANGCCTTCGAAGAAGGTCGTCCCNCCCTCATCACGCGCNACAACNTCAACACCAGATACATCCANAGNAGCCCGTCCNGGAACGCGTGGTATTGGNCGCCANACGAAGGTCATTCGAGACAAACCATTGTTGCCTTTCGCTGNACCAATCCAAGTTTGTATCTGAGTNGCGTTNCGACGCGCTTCTAAGACCCGCAAGGCCAAGTCGACATCAGACGGTGCTGCGGCTGGTGNAGGCGCTTCAAGTCNCTCNAGATCCTCCTNAGACAGTGCCCAGTACCCTTTNCGTGCNCGAACATNGAGACCNCGCCTCTTCANGCGCACTCGAATCTCGTGAAAACGACCGTCAGTTGGAGTGTCGTTCGACGTATAACCCAGAAGATAGTATGCGCTTGAATCCCGCACTGCCTGACGAAGNCCATCAGTCGGATCATTACGGTTAACNATGGCACGGCCGTCGGTNGTCTCGGCCAAATCACGAAGAGTNGCCATAGTCGANNGAAGCATATTGCTGTCATCTGTNAAACCNACACCNCTNTCGATNTCAAACTCAAAGGAAGCNANACCTCGAGGGTCCAGAGCATAAATCGACGTATTATTTCGGTTCGCCGTATCAAAAACGCGCTCTAAGTCANTCCGGATCGACANATCAGCCATCATCNGNCGNGCCGATTCACGTGGGTCATCCGAACNAATGAATGGATTCCGTTGACGTGGGTNATCAAATTCACTAGCAATNGGATTACGNAATTGTGGAGGTACGATATTCGTATACCCTTCGCTCACAAGAATTACTGACTTGCGCCCTTCACGAAGCCCACCCAAGCGAGTCATAAGTGCTCGCAANGCTGTCAGAGATACTTCGTTACGAATGNNTTCAACTGTTTCTGCTGATGCACTGGCATAGCGNANCTCAAAGCCATTCCGAGGCTCGTGNTCGTACTTNCGTCCCCTGAATTTTTCTATCGCANCGATAATCGCTTCGTGATTACGTGTCATNCGCACGTCAGTTAANGGGGTCAACGGNTACATGACTGCGATAAGATCTGATGGAGACAAGTCGTTACGAATAAAATTNACGAGCGGTTCAATGATNCGTAATCCNGCCCCACGCCTGACGTGATAATCGTCCATAAAGAAGGCAAACAGGCGNACATCTGGACGATTCGCTTCNACCTCCTCATCGTAGACGCTCCGNATCGCCNTAGGTGGTTCTGATNAGCTTTGTNTNCNACTTATCTCAAAAAACTGTAGCGTTTCAACTGTCTGTAAATCACCATCCTCGAACACTTCAAAATCTTCGATTGTTAGATCAGTAACTGGATTATCGTCATNGTCCGTGACGATTACGTCTACACGAACGAAATTNATCCCTGTACGAAATACAGGNTGTTCAGNTTGANCTTCCTGGNNCTGCTCAGGAGNAGNAGGTNGAATCTGGTGAGCTTCTCCAATACCAAAGTGGACTGAAACGACAAAAAANAAAGAGAAGTTAAGGATTCGAGACATGAGCTGATTCATGCGACGAGCCANGTAGCCTGAANNTGAGCCCTGCACAACTGCCCTACCATGCCNTCCACGTTTTAATGATAACATTTCGCANCAACCAAGGCNGTCTCGTCNTTTTTGTGNATGCAGCTANAAACCATGACATCAAATCNATGGTCGTAAGNACATNCGCCNAGAAGACATCGTGACAAATAATNCGTCTGAGACACCCNGNCCGCTGACCAAGTTAACCGAAGAAGAACTTTTATTCCGTACGAGCGTGCGTTCCTTCGCCGACGAATGTATTCGTCCACTCGTACGAGAGATGGACACATCCAAGACGATTCCTCGAGCTCTCATCGATGATTTGTTTAAGCTTGGAATAATGGGTATTGAAGNNCCAGACGAATTTCAAGGTNCTGGCGGATATTTTTTTCAGACTATTTTAGCCATTGAAGCAATTTCACGTGTCGATCCATCGATTGCACTCCTTGTCGATGTGCACAACACGTTAGTCATTANTGCACTACTCCANTGGGGCAATCAAGACCTAAAACGTCGCTATCTACCGAGATTAACTTCTAGTTCCGTCGGAGCCTATGCACTCTCAGAATCAAGCTCCGGAAGCGATGCATTTTCATTGACAACCCGTTGCATTCCTCGTGATGGAGCCTTTGAACTTACNGGGCGAAAGTTATGGATNACGAATGCGGCCGAGGCAGACATTTTCGTTGTTTTCGCCAANGCAAAACCCGAATCGGGNCATCGTGGTATTACAGCCTTCATCGTAGAGCGCGATATGGAAGGNTTTAGTATCGGAGTAAAAGAAGACAAGCTCGGNATTCGCGCTAGTAGCACGTGCGAATTAATTCTTGACGCTTGTCTCGTCCCNAATAGCAACCTCCTCGGTGAAATTGGTCAAGGATATAAGGTAGCCATNGAAACTCTNAACGCCGGCAGGATCGGCATTGGCGCACAAATGGTTGGTCTCGCCTCTGGNGCATTGGATCATGCTGTCGCCTACACGAAGGAACGCAAACAATTTGGCAAACCGATTGCAGATTTTCAAGGAGTGCAGTTTCAACTTGCCCAAGCTGCAACTGAGTTAGAAGCTGCGCGACTTACCGTCTACAACGCCGCCCGTTTAAGAGACGGCGGCTATAAATTTCTCACCGAATCGGCGATGTGCAAGCTTTTNTCATCAGATGTCGCTGAAAAAGTTACCTCGCTTGCTGTGCAGCTTTTTGGAGGCTACGGATACGTAAAAGATTATCCCGTTGAGAAACTGTACAGAGATGCGAANNTCGGCCAAATCTATGAAGGAACTTCTAATCTGCAGTTGCAAACAATCGCNAAGCAAATNTTGGANAATAGATNTTAAACATTCNCTNGAATGTGNAAATCGAAATCAGTTACGCCAATACAATTTAGCTTTTCTTCTCGGATACANCCAGACGCTTNAAAANAGGCCTCAGTTTGGCAGCTGTTTGTTCGAGTTCTTCTGGNAGCACTCGGGTNTCACCAATTACAGTCATGAAATTTGTATCNCCAGACCAGCGTGGNACAACGTGTACGTGGATGTGGTCCACAACCCCAGCGCCTCCCGCACTGCCAAGATTAATACCAACGTTCAACCCCTGTGGTGCATAAACCTCAGTTAGTGCAACTTCAGCAAGCGCCGTCAANGTAATAATTTCAATCCGCTCTTGCACTGTCGCCGNAGTCAANGAAGGTAAATGTCGCTTAGGAACAACCATTAAATGACCTGGACTATAAGGATAGAGATTGAGTTGAATGAAACAAGTCTCCCCTTGATAAAGCNAGAGTGTTGATTCTGAATTTTCCGTTAAGACTTCACAGAANATACANTCCCGCGACCGGTTGGCACTGACCACGTATTTCAATCTCCANGGNGACCAGAGGTATTTCACGAAACNCGAACCTAATGAANCGGGATGGAAATCAGCAACATCGAGATGCTCGCTTTTGATCNCATGCGACATCTCATACAGACGTCAGTATTGCCGTAAGTTGGTANTGTCNGGCAAAGTTGCGACACTAGGTATTGAAGCCGTNGACTCTTTGGANCGTCGATTAATTAACTCTTTCAGGTCTTTNCCCGGTTTAAAATAAGGCACCTTCTTCGGCGGGACGTCAACCCTATCGCCAGTTTTAGGATTTCGNCCCTTCCGCGGCTCACGCTGCCTTAACCGAAAGCTCCCAAAACCNCGAAGTTCNATCTTTTCACCGCGATGCAAAGCTGTAACAATACTCTTGAATACCGTGTCGACAATGACTTCGGAATGCTTCTTGGTAAGTTCGGAAACACGCGAAACCTCTTCAACAAGCTCCGCCTTTGTCATACCGCTCCCCCTACTCGTTGCCCAANACGATTAAACCAAGGTCAAGCTAAGTTTTACTCTTGAAGACGTTTAAAGTGGTCNCCTAATGTGGCTTCTNGCGAACNCGACTGCTCATCCTGAGATGNCCAGTCAACCGCTTCATCACCTAACTTGAGCGCCCGTATACTCAAACCGATCTTTCTGTCTACTGCACTGAGCTTGATGATTTTCATCGAATAAGNTTGGTCAACCTCTAATTCAATCTTCTCGTCACCCTGCTCATCGTCAAACTCCGAAACATGAATCAGCCCTTCGATTCCNTCGGCAAGCTCAACAAANGCNCCGAAATTCGTCAATTTGACGATCTTGCCTTCGACAACATCGCCAGCGCTGTTGTTGGAGAGAAACTCGTCCCAGATATCCGTTGACAGCTGCTTAAGNCCCAATGATANCCGTTGGTTTTCAGCGTCCACATTGAGCACCACNGNCTCCACTTCGTCACCCTTGTTNACTACTTCAGACGGGTGCTGCANCCTTTTGCTCCACGACATGTCAGATATGTGAATCAATCCATCGACACCTTCTTCAACCTCAACAAAGGCACCGAACTCGGTAACATTCCTAACAGTCCCAGTA
Organism: Woeseiaceae bacterium; assembly: GCA_002696705.1. Lineage (GTDB taxonomy): Bacteria > Acidobacteriota > Vicinamibacteria > Vicinamibacterales > UBA823 > UBA8106. Next base: position 27,171 of record NZSH01000006.1, read on the forward strand.
ATTTTCGTNCCGAGTGGATAACGATCGGCAATTTGCAGCCATGGATTTACTTCGATTTGCTTCAAGCCTAGTGATATCCGNCGAGCNNTCGGATCAACACCCAGCACCAANGCTTCCACTGTGTCCNCAACGNTTAAGATTTTNGANGGGTGTTTAACCCTCTTACTCCAAGACATTTCNGATACATGGATCAAACCCTCAACACCAGGTTCCAGTTCTACAAAAGCNCCGTAATCCGTNAAACTTACGATGCGACCACTAACACGTTCATTCACCGGATAGCGATCACCCACACCGTCCCACGGATCTGCAATAAGTTGCTTATACCCCAAGGAGACCCGCTCAGTCTCTGGGTCAAACTTAAGCACAATCACTTCTGCTTCATCGTTAATCTTGAACAACTCCGACGGATGTGAGACTCGGCCCCAAGACATATCTGTGATATGCAATAAACCGTCTAGACCTCCAAGATCGACAAACGCACCATAGTCAGTCAGATTCTTGACAACACCCTTAATGACCTTGCCTTCGGCCAAACTACTTAACGTTTTCTGTTTCTTGTCAGCGTTTTCTTCTTCCAGTAAAATCTTGCGTGACAACACGATATTGCCACGCTTCTTGTTTACCTTAATGACCCGCATCCGTAGTTCTTCCCCGCGGAGCGAATCCAGATTTCTAACAGGGCGAACATCGATTTGCGAACCTGGAAGAAAGGCTCGAACACCAATATCGACTGCCAGGCCACCTTTAATTCGTTCGATGACGTGTCCAATAACAACTTTTTGATCGTTATAGGCTTTTTCGATCTCATCCCAGATCTTCATCTTCTCGGCTTTTTCACGGGAGAGCACAACATAGCCGTGTCGATCTTCTGTACGCTCAAGCAGTACATCTACACTGTCACCCACATCAACCACGACCTCACCACGCTCGTTACGGAATTCTTCAATCGCAATCATGCCTTCCGATTTATAGCCAACGTCGACTACAACTTCAGAAGATGTGACTTGAAGTACTGTGCCACTGACTACTTCACCTTCAGCGATATTTCGAAAACTGCTGTCGTACAGTTCTAACAGGCGGGCGTACTCATCCGGGTCTGGGGTATCGGGATCTTCCACGAAGTCGTGCAGTTCCGATTTGACAACGGTGCTATCTGGACCTCCTTTAGTCAGTTCGATATTTTCCGTTTCATCTGCGCTGGGCATGCTCTTCGGGCCCTCCCCATTTTTAGTCTGTTAATTCGAATCTGCGAGGCCTGTTCAAGCAACCATAAGCGCATAGCTACACTCTTCGAAGTAACGATAAGATACAGATTATACGCTACTTATCTCCGGGCAGTCAAGCTTCGACAGCGCAGTGAAACTGCCAGAATGTGGTCCAAAACACATCCTACAACCCATGGCTCACTGACTAATAATGACCATGACAACACGCTCGAACAAGATGATCTTACGGCCTAACGATCTAACCAAGGCTGTGTTGGGAAGGTATCTAAAGTTACTCGGAATCGCTGCCACCAAGCTTGGCATGCACCAAGGTCAACACTCGCTGAACAACTTGTTCAACGGGAACACCGGTAGTGTCGACAAAATCAGCATCTTCAGCCAGTTTCAGCGGTGAAGCAGCACGAGTTCGATCTAATTCATCGCGGGTCGCAAGGGCGGTCGCTACAAAAGCTAGGTCATGGCCTTTTCCGCTCGCATGGGCTGGATCCGCAGCTCGACGGCGAGCCCGTTCGTCAGCCGTGGCATCAAGATAAATTTTCACAGTGGCATTAGGAAAGACAACAGTTCCAATGTCTCGCCCTTCCATCACTAAACCTCCACATTCGCCTAGTGCCCGCTGTCGCGCAACTAGTGCACGCCTGACATCTGGCAACTTTGCGACTGCAGCCGCTGCAACATCTATCTCCGGTGTACGGATTGCCTCAGTAACATCATCACCGTCAATGACCGTACGACCATTTTCGAACCCGAAGATAACCCGCTCAGTCAACTTCGACAATCCCGCTTCATCATCAAAAGCCACCTTCTCCAAGCTAGCTTTCCATGCCACAGCCCGATACATCGCACCGGTATCAACATATTGGTACCCGAGCTTGGTAGCAACGGCACGAGCTATGGTTCCTTTCCCCGCGCCAGACGGACCATCAATTGCGATAACTGTGTGTGCTTCTGCCATAGAGCCTACTCAACTCATCTTATCTTGCGAGTGTGACACCTCGCTTGCGCGGACCAACGCAGCAATTTCAGAATTAGTTAAAAGTCTGTGTTTACCAACTTTAAGAGAAGAATCACGAAGTGGGCCGATCTGTGTACGGCGAAGGCGAATCACGGGATGACCAATCGCTTCGCACATTTTTCTCACCTGTCGATTCTTGCCTTCACGAATCGCAACTCGCAATAAAGCATTTTCACTGCTTTTTGCTTTAAGTCTACGCAGAAACTTCACTGAACTCGAAGCAGTGCGGCGTCCATCAATCACGACACCGCGACGAAGCGAGTCTATCGCCGCCTGGCTTGGTACGCCTCGAACTCGCACTTCGTAAACACGCTCTACACCATAGCGAGGATGTGTGAGTCGAGCGGCTAACGTACCATCGTTTGTCAGAATCACAAGGCCTTCTGAATCGTAATCGAGTCGTCCCACCGGATAGACGTACTCCCGTACATTTGAAATCAGATCAAGGATGGTTCGACGTCCTTCAGGGTCGAACCGGGTGGTGACATAACCACGCGGCTTGCACACCAGAAGGTAGATTCGAGGGAGCCCAGTAATTACCTTCCGGCCGTCGACCCGAATATCATCAAGATCTGGATCAGCCTTTGCTCCAAGCTTTGTTACAGAGCGACCGTTAACAGTTACCCGTCCAACTTCAATGAGTCGTTCTGCTGCACGACGGGACGAAATGCCAGCAGACGCTAGAACCTTTTGAAGGCGAACCTTGGGTGATGGCATTGGACGCTCAATGGATGCTCGATTTATCGTCGGAGGTAGACTCTTTTACTTGCGCAGCTTCTTCGACGGACTCCTGTTGTCGTGGTGCATCACCAAGTTCTTGCACCGGCAACGGCTCGTCCTCTGCTGTACTTGTTTCGGCTAATGATTCTGCGATCTCTAACCCAAACGCTTCAGCCATGTCTTCAACGTTAGGAAGATCCTTGAGATCGCTTAGTCCAAATCGAATCAAGAATTCCTGTGTGGTCGCGTAGAGAAAAGGACGACCAATTACCTTTTTCCGTCCGACCACCTTGATTAGTCGACGCTCGATTAATGTACTTAGGACGCCCGAAGTGTTCACCCCTCGAATCTCGGAAACTTCAGGCGCTGTGACCGGCTGACGATAGGCAACAACGGCAAGGGTCTCCAGCGACTGAACTGTTAATTTTTGTGTGCTACGCTCATGGAACAAACGACGCACCCATTCGTGCAATTCCGGACGAGTCACGATTTGAAAGCCGCCTGCTACTTTAACTAGTTGCAATCCTCCAGGTCGATCGTAATCAGCCTCTACCGCCGCAAGAGCCGCTTCAACATCTTCCTGTGGCTCATCTTCAAGAAGTTTAAAGAGCGTCTTGATCGTCAACGGNTCTGGCGACGCGAACACCAGCGCTTCAATAATTGGTTTNAACTGATCAGACACCCNCTCNGCTCCTTTACCTCAGATTAGGCNAATGGATCACCAATCGGNGTTGGCGCATCAGCGGGACGCGCTCGTTTNTATATCCGAATAGGACCAAACGAGCCATCTTGAAATACCCTGACAAGTTTCAGNCGAATCATTTCCAGTAATGCCAAAAATGTCGTAATCAAGTCCGCACGCGAAGAAGTATCAGCAAACAACTCNTCAAAGCCAGAAGCTTCTGTTTCTGAAAGCCTCGCGAGAAGTTGTTCGATACGNGTTTCGATCGAGATTTGTTCGATCGGTAAAGCCATTGACGGTCGCTGCTTGGCTCGTTCNACAACTGCTTGAAAAGCCGTTAGCAGGCTAAACAAATCGACCTCAAGCTCTGGCTCGTACTCTTCACCGGCAATCTCTGAGATACGATCGTCAGGACGACCCCATTGAGCGCTACGTACGGTCTCTCGCTCATGTAACANTTCAGCTGCTGCCTTAAATTTCCGATGCTCAATCAGTCGAAGCATAAGCGCTTCTCTTGGATCTTCTTCAGATCCTTCTTCACTTGAAACAGGCCGCGGTAACAATGCACGCGATTTGATATGAATCAGTGTCGCNGCCATTAACAAGAACTCACCAACAANGTCGAGATCGAGTTCCTNCATCAACTCCAGATACTCAAGATACTGTTCTGTAATAAGCGCNACCGGAATATCCTGAATGTCAATCTCATGCTTACGAATCAAAAAAAGGAGTAAGTCGAGGGGGCCCTCGAAATTCGCAACCTTAACAGGATAGGCCTCAAGAAGTGATTCAAAATTGTCTGGTCGCTGCATAATTAAAACATCCCTNAGACAAATCAGAACACTGTTATTCGTACGAGAGGTTCACAGCCTCTCGAACACGAGCCATCGTTTCCTTCGCGACCCGCCGTGCCGTACTAGAGCCGTCGAACAAGATTTCACGAATTTTTTTCGGATGAGCGAGTAACTCTGTTCGTCGTTCNCGAATCGGNTCCAGCATTTTATTNAGACNACTCACCAGTTTCTGCTTGACCTCAACATCACCAACCGTNCCCGCCCGATAGCGCGTCTTAAGGTCGTTAACCTCATCTATATNGGGATTAAACGCNTCGTGATACATAAATACTGGATTCCCTTCGACGGTACCAGGAANNTCAGCACGNACCCGCTTTGGATCCGTGTACATCTTCATGACNTTNTTGCGCACTGTCTCGGCATCGTCAGNCAAATCGATCGTATTGCCATAACTCTTGCTCATNTTGCGATTATCAAGCCCTGGTAATCTTGGAAAGTGCGTCAACAGTGGTTGCGGCTCAACAAATACTTGACCATAAAATCCGTGAAAGCGCCGAACCACCTCTCGAGTCAATTCTANATGCGGCACCTGATCCTCACCAACGGGCACGTAATGGGCTCCGTACATAATGATGTCTGCAGCCTGCAANAGCGGATATCCTAAAAATCCAATGGTTGATAGATCNAGATCCGNCAGCGCATCGATCTGCTCTTTGTAGGTNGGTACTCGCTCTAGCCAAGGCGTTGGGACCACCATCGACAACAACAAGTAGAGCTCAGCATGCTCTGGTACAAGTGATTGTACAAAAAAAGTACTACGCTCAGGATCAAGACCGGCTGCNATCCAATCAGTCACATTNTCCAAGGCGTAATCCGTTAAGCCCTCTGTTGAAGCATAGTCGCTAGTTAACGCATGCCAATCAGCTACAAAATAAAAACAGTCATAACGATTCTGNAGTTCGGCCCAGTTCTTCAATGCACCACTCAGGTGGCCAAGGTGCAACTGACCTGTGGGGCGCATCCCTGATAAAACGCGTTTTTTCATAGTCTCAGTATACGGTTGTGACAGACATCAGTAGCCGNGAAAGAAAGAGGTACGGTGGTCCGATAATCGCCCNGAGTGTTCCGGTCAAGAGTAACGCATAGAGCANTAAAAANCCGTACGGTCGGACAAGTCGGTCGTACGGCTCGCCGAGCCACATTGGCAACATGCCGCCAAGCACATTACCACCATCTAGCGGTGGGATCGGAATCATATTGAAGACAGCCAAGAGCAAATTAANCTGAACTGCNANGTTNGCCAACTGAAAAATCCTGANCACGGGACCACTTAGCCCAGCTAGATCGTAGGATAGGAAGCTCGGTTGTCCCCCTAAAACATCCACGTTTGTTGCCCACACANCGAGCAGGCGCATCATTAAAGCTCCTGCTAATGCAATCNCCAGATTACTGATGGGACCTGCTGCTGCNACCCAGACAAAGTCGCTGCGATCGTTTCTGAGATTTGCTACGTTGACCGGTACGGGTTTAGCCCATCCAANGATAGGTNCACCGGTGGAAAAGGCTATGAGTGGCAACAAAACTGTNCCGATTGGATCTACATGNACTAGGGGGTTCAGTGTGATACGTCCTAGGCTCCGCGCAGTCGGATCCCCAAGCCAGTTAGCTGTCCATGCATGAGCTGATTCGTGGATGGTTAACGAAAACAGCAAAACGATAAAGGTGCTCAGCAGATCGATAATGTTGAAATCGGGCAANGCACTCAAGAATAAGGGCTCTACACGAAGAGAGCAAGTGCTACNAGCTNGATCTTTGTTACANGTCCTTATCGTGCTGCTGCGAAATAGCTCAGAACAGCATCGGCAACACGAGCACCAACTACGGTCATTAATTCCTCACGTGACGCNCGACGCACACCAGCCACGCTACCAAAGCGCGTTAATAATGTGCGCCGTCGCTGTAAACCGACACCNGGAATGCTGTCCAGTGCCGATCGCAGNTGTCGTGCAGTTCGTGNGCGGCGATGGAAGGTCACCGCACACCTATGGGCTTCATCGCGGATTCGCTGCAAGAGNAGCAAAGCTTCGTTNGCCGACGGTAATGTAATGGGNTCTGGNCGGTCGCGNACTACNAGTACTTCCTTTTTTTTCACNAAGCCAACTGCAANCAGGTTACTCAGTCCTAATTCTTCGAGNGCCGCATACGACGCCGAAAGCTGGCCTTTACCNCCATCNATTACAATGAGNTCTGGAAACGGTCCACCCTCCTCAAGCAGCCTCCGATAANGACGAAATACGATTTCATGCATNGCGGAAAAATCGTCTGGCTTGCCGACCACAGAANCGAGACNACTTGAAGAAGNTCTTCTGTGGATAGACTGCTGCNCCTTTACCAATCCACGAATCTTGAATTTNCGNTAGGCGGAACGCATCATGCGACCATTCTCACAAACTACCATCGCGCCAACGGTATCGCTCCCTTGAATGGTAGAAATGTCGAAGCATTCGATCCGATGCAACGATGTGGCNANGTCAAGTTCAACCCGAAGAATTTCCATCGCNGCATGGTGNCTGACAACCTCCTCCGAGTAGCGTGCTTTNTANNCTATAGTCGCATTCCGCGATGCCAGNTCCAGAAGTGCACGTTTATTGCCGCGTTTAGGTACGGACAAGTGCNCCTTTTTCTTCGCNCGCTCNGAAAGCCANTCTTCCACCGCTTCAAGATCATCGATAATCGTCGGCAGAAGCACCTCNGGCGGTGCGGGTCTTGCTTCATAGAACTGCTGTACAGCGATCTGCACAATGTACTCTTCGCGATTGTCACGCAGCTCCTCGACATCTGCGACGAGTTCAATACGATCGATAACTCGCCCTCGACGCATNTGAAAGACTTGGATAACCACACCNGCCGGNCCCAGCCGCATACCAAACGCGTCACGATCGCCAAGTGTAGGCAANGACATTTTCTGTTGCCGATGACGGAGNGCTTTAATGGTCCGAATGGCATCACGCCACTCGGCAGCCTGTTCAAAATGTTCGTNCTTTGCAGCCTGAGTCATGCGCGAAGTAAGAGTATTAAGGAGCTCATGATTTCGNCCNTCAAGAAACATTCGTGTGTGCTCGACGGCTTCCGCATATCGTTCCTGACTGCACACATTAGCAACACACGGAGCTAAACATCGTTTGATGTCGTACTCAAGACACGGTCGATCCCGACGCCCTGTGATGACTTCATTGCAAGATCGAATGCCGAAAAGNCGATGTGTGAGAAGCATGGTCTTNCGGGCGAGTGCTGTCGGAAGAAATGGTCCAGCATANAATGCTCCATCNCGCTGAACTCGGCGCGACACGAGCACCCGCGGAAACGCTTCATTNGTTGTAAGTTGAAGATACGGATAGTTTTTNTCGTCTCGGAGTANGACGTTGTATTTNGGTGCACGGTGCTTAATCAGATTGTTTTCAAGCGCGAGCGCCTCAGCTACCGAATCGGTCACGATAATCTCAAGNCNCTCGACATCGTCAAGAAGNGCATCAATNCGAGGGCTCGCACCATGGGCACTTAGATAACTCCGCACCCTATCCCGCAACACGCTTGCTTTTCCCACATAGATGGTGTCGCCCGCGCCGTTGAAGTACAGGTAAACACCGGGTTGTTCTGGTAATGTCGATATCTGAACCTTGAGATCTTGGATAGGCATAAGCTACACTGCAAACCGGCGAGCATGGCTTGACGCCGAACTTAGACTCAATGCGACTGANGCCGCGTGAGTGAAAATCTGCCGATTGCCGTATTATAGTGTCACGCCTGTCTAAACAGAGTTCTCGATGACANTCACCGGCCTTATCGGCGCAACCTGCATGTTCCCTCTCCGCTTGCTAATCGCGATCAGCGTCAAACTACGTCTGCATCCCAACGTATTGACGTTAATTGGCGTACTCATCAACATTTTGGCCGCCTGGGCNTTGGCGCAAGGACGCTTCANATTGGCGGGCANNATCATGACTNTCGCCAATATCTTTGACTTTATTGACGGCAAGGTGGCCGAAGAATTGCAATTGCGCTCAGAGTTCGGAGGCTTCTGGGATTCAGTCATGGATCGGTTCTCAGACATCTCATTATTCATCGGTCTTNTCTACCTTTACGCACAGTTGGGTCGGACCGACTATGTGGTCATTACTGCANTAACCATGATGTTCGCAGTNTTAACGAGCTACACACGCGCACGCGCCGAATCGNTAATCNCAAAATGCAAGGTAGGTTTCATGGAGNGGCCGGAGCGTATNGTCTTATTTATGATCGGTGCTTTTACNAACAGNATGGCTGCGGTCCTCTGGGTAATTTGNATTCTTTCGGCTCTCACAGTAGCCGACCGAATCTACTACACCTGGCGCGANCTTAATCACNAACGGACAGGAGCCACAGTATGACNCTGCGCCAACTAGCNTTCTTGCCGTTCTTAGTCCTTTGGAATGCAGCGTACTGGACCTACGAGCGTGCAACGTGGCAATACGATCTCTTGGTTCTTGCCATATTGGCATTCGTTTGGATTACACCACCCGCCTGGTTAAATGACCCCACAGCTGATGGCCCNGGCCTTATTGGCTGGCTACGCTTGTTTTTTGAGTGAAAGGCTTCGCAAGAAAGTCTAGTANTCCNGTCTGCTTTTNGTTNGTTCTTCNGGNTTACTAAACATCATCCCGCTCATCGTGGACACCAAGATCNAAACTCTTACCGGTAAAGTGAATGTCGTGAGTGGNAATTTTTTGACGAAGAAGACGTCTTACCTCACCATAATGTAATTGAGGTACGACCAAGCGACGCGCCAACTGTCGCCGNCGNTAAATGACNATTAGCGTCGGCGGGTCGCCTTCACGCCAGGTNAAACCACCGATCTCCGTATACCGAACGAAGCCGGTCTCAACCCATATCCCATCTTCGTAAAGCCCACGGCCGATCCGAATATTTAACTGAATAGCATAAGCGTAATAGATAAACATCATACTCTCGCCGAACAACTGCATCGGAGGACGTTGCTGAATAACAAGTTTAAAGAAGACCAACACTCCAAGCACAACACCAATTGCAAGCAAGAGACCATATAACGGTGGACGAGCATTTCGCCACGTCAACAGTGCCGTCCCACGGAGTTGACGAAATCGAAAGTAAGCGAAAAACACTCGCAAGTTGGCAACCAAAAAGCCAACGCCTAAGATCAATAAGATGTTCGACAGTGGCGATCCATCCATCGTACTACCTTGACTGTTCACAAATCGGCGTGTGGCTCCCACCTACACGCGCGACTGGTACTCGCTTGTTTCAGTATTCACCCTAATCTTATCGCCCACATTAATAAAAGAGGGAACCTGAACGACGAGACCAGTTTCAAGTGTCGCAGGCTTGATCTGGGCACTGGCTGTTGCACCCTTGATGGCAGGTGGTGTGTCTTGAACTATTAAATCCACAGTCTGAGACAGTTCGACACCAATTGGTTCATCTTCGTAGAACGCAACACGAATGACTGCTTCTGGTACCAAATAATTAACCGAATCACCCAGGGTATCGCTTGTCATTTGCGTCTGCTCGAACGTTGCCGTATCCATAAAGTGATACACGTCTCCATCTGAGTACAGATACTGCATTTCATGTTCGTCAAGTATCGCCCGCTCAACATGATCTTCTGACCGAAATTTATGGTCGACCAACGTAGCCGATCGAATATTCCTGAGACGTGATTGGACGAACCCGTGCCCTTTCCCAGGCGTTAAGTGCATCAAATTTAATACCCGAAATAAATCTTGGCCCCGCTTGATCAACATCCCCTTACGAAGCCGAGTTGCTTGAATGGAGTTCATCGCCCTCTTTCCTTTGTGCTAACAATAATTACCAGTGCAAGTTACAGATCGTAGCATAATGATTTTCGGCACGGCAAAACGAAAATAATCCTTGTTCGTAAACAGGTTTTCAGATTTCGTCGTATGCTTGTAGGAATGCTTCATGGAGGATGTTCATGTTGAAACGTTTATTTGTACCATTACTTCTATTCGTATGCGGATTACTAGCCGGCCTTGTTTTAACGGGACGACTTCGCTACGCCGAGGAAACGACAGCAGAAACCATCGCCACCGTGGCGTCACAGCAAGCTGCCACACCCACGATTACCACAAATGTACCAGACTTCACGGGTATTGCTGCGGCGCGCATCGAGAGCGTGGTTAATATTTCGTCACAGACCCTTGAGCCGCGCCAAATGTCACCGTTCGGTGGCGATCCATTTTTCCAATATTTTTTTGGTGACGAACCAGATTTATTCGGTTGGGACCGTCAAGAGAGTCTGGGTTCTGGAGTCATTGTCTCTCAAAACGGCTACATCCTCACAAACAACCACGTCGTCGGTAACCCTGACGCCGAGGTAACAGTCACACTCGTCGACAAGCGAGAATACGTAGCCGAAGTGATTGGGGTCGACCAGTGGACAGATCTCGCACTGCTAAAAATCAACGAAGAGACCCTGCAACCTGCTCCTTGGGGCAACTCTTCAGGCTTGAAAGTTGCCGAATGGGTTCTTGCCATTGGAAATCCATTTCAACTGAATCAGACAGTCACGTTGGGTATCGTGAGCGCTGTCGGTCGAGCGAATCTCGGGATTGCAACTTATGAGGATTTTATCCAAACCGACGCCGCAATCAATCAAGGCAACTCAGGTGGCGCACTCATTAACGGTCGCGGTGAACTGGTGGGTATTAACACTGCAATCTATAGTCAGAGTGGCGGTGACCAGGGTGTCGGTTTCGCGGTGCCCAGCAACTTAGCACGTCGTGTCATGAAAGATTTCATCGAATTCGGTGAGGTACGGCGCGGGTCCATCGGGTACATCGAAATAGCGCCATTGACAAACCGGCTGGCTGCACAATTGGGTGTCCCAGATGGTCGCGGCGCTCTTATCCAGCGAATGCGACGAGATTCGGCAGCCTACGATGCTGGATTACGGCCGGGTGACGTGGTCATAACATTTGAAGACACCTCCGTCGAGGATGCATCACATCTACTCCGCCTGCTTGCCGACGCGAATATCGGTAAGACCGTTACCCTCGGTGTCATTCGGGATGGCGATTCATTTGAGATCGAGGTGCAAATTGCTCTGGGGCA
>NZSH01000032.1 GCA_002696705.1 Woeseiaceae bacterium
CTCGTGAGATGAAAGAGATAGTTTCCGCCTAGGTCTGTAAGGGGTAGCCCGGCTCAATAGCCGTCAGGAATTCTCGATACGGTTGAGTACGCGTTCGGTGATCACCAGTGTTTGATCGATATCGGCTTCACTATGGGCGAAGGAAATGCTGCCTTGCTTGGTTGTTACCGGAAAGTGGAACACTCCATTTTCAATTAATGATTTACGGTAGCCTACATCGTAGGCAGCGTCGTTATGGATTGCGATGTCTCGCCAATTGACAGGTGCGTGGTCCATGAAATACACAACAAATGCCGAGCCTTGCCGAACAACAGTGGTTGGATAGTTTCTCGAGTGAAATATTTGCTCGAGTCCGGACTCCATCTGTTGCCCAAGCGTATCGAGCTTTCCGTAAATCTCCGCCTCCCGATTCCTGAGTTTTCCCAACGTGGCAATTGCAGCAGCTACGACCAGTGGGTGTCCGTTGTAAGTGCCGGCTACCATAACCCGGCGGCTAACATCCGAGTCTGTACAATAGCGCATTACAGATTCCTTCCCACCAACTACACCCATCGGATAGCCGTTTGCCACTGCTTTACCAAAGATGCTGAGATCCGGAGTCACGCCGGCTACATTCTGATATCCACCAAGGCCGTGTCGAAAGCCAGTCTTAACCTCGTCAAATATCAGTACCGTACCGTAACGATCACATAGCTTACGCACTCCTTGGAGGTAACCTGGCTCAGGCTTGATGATGCCTACGTTTTGGAGAATGGGTTCAAGGATAAACGCCGCAACGTCGGAATTTGATAGCACCATCTCGACGGCGGATAGGTCGTTGTACTCAACGACCCGGACAGTTTTTTGCACAACCTCAGGTATGCCGGCAGTGATCGGGCGCAATGGATAAGCTGTGCCTGGTGTGTGATCTTGCATGACGTCCCTGGAGTCCATGAGGTTAAAAGAGACGTAGTCCATACCTCCGTTATAGCCGCCTTGTACAATGAGCACATTGTCTCTACCTGTGGCTGCTCGGGCCAGCCGGAGCGCATACATCACGGCTTCGGTTCCAGTGTTGGTAAGTTGGATCTGTTCAAGACCTGGTACGCAGTCGACGATCAGTTCGGAGACTTCGCTCTCCCATGGTGTGATGCCCGCCCCGATTAGCGATGCTCCTCTGTCAATCGCGTTTCGAACAGCGTCGTCTACATTTTCGTCACCGTGGCCAAGAAGGTAGGGACTGAATGCCGCGTGGTAGTCGATATAGCGCTTGTCCTGATCGTCGAAAATATAAGCGCCCTTCGCGCGGGTGAATGTTCTCATCGGATCGATCACCCTGTTCAGCGACATGACTCCACCAGCTATTGGATTTATGTTGTGTTGAGTTGTCATTTAAATTTTCCGTGATTAAAGGAATCGGTTGCGGTGTAATGGTGAAGACAGATCGTGTGTGCTACCAATGCGGAGTATCCAAACAATACTCCCATGATGCAATATCCTACCCTAGGTTAATTTAGGCAAAAACATTTATGAGCTTGGCCGATGATACAGATTAGCGCAAACAGACAAAAGAGTTAGCCTGAATATTTCTTGAGTAGACCTGGGAGTAGCGAGATTCGGGCTGTTTTCAGATGGGAGTTGTTGAAGCAGTTCACTGAGAAAGCGTTGTTGGTGTTGGGTGGTGTTGTTTCATTTTCAATCCGCCACATCGGCGAAACGAGATCATTCGGCGTTGAATAAGCATAGGCCACCGCCACGTGTTTTTTCCACGGTCGTCGTACAGGGCAGCGTTGGGCTGTATTGGTGGGGAATTGCGGGGGTGTGGAAGACCAAGCGCTGGTTAGGTTAGGCGCTGGATGATAGGCTGTGGATACACCGGGTGCTTTGCAGGATCAGGGCACCTAATTCGAGCAATTTCAGACAATCGTACTCTGCGCGGGACTTTAATTATTTCTATTCCCCCGTAGAAGCTGCTCAAACCGATTAAATAAGGATGGTATCCCCTAAAAAGTCGGCCTACATGGTCGAGTATTTCGTTGCCCGATGGCGTTCGACAGTTTGTCGGTGAAAAGCCATTCCATCCGGATCGAAATCTCGCTGTGGCGATTGTTCCGGTTCGTAGTATCCATGTGTGTCAGTGCCCCTGACTAACATGGCAGTCAGCTTGGGGCCACCCGTTTGTCGAGTCGATGTCGCCATATATCGAATCGCAAAACCGATGCGCCTATCGGGAGAGGAATTTGGGCCAGATGCATGCGCGGTAAACATATGGTGAAAGGATATCTCTCCAGGTTGCAGTACGACATCTTGATTGGTGGCTCTCTCGATCACTTCATTATCTATTTGCTGGTCCCGGCTCAACATGTTCCTTTCGTCAAGAGTTTCCCTGTGTTCAACTTGGCCCCATCGGTGTGAACCGGTCGCAAGCTGCAAACAGCCGTTTCCGCGGTGGCATGGAGTCAGCGCTACCCAGGCGGTCAGGATGTCAGTTGGCTCGAACCGCCAATACGTTGAGTCTTGATGCCAAGCGATAAAACGTTTATCGCCGGGTTCCTTGATAAACAAGCTAGAACTGAATGTCAGTATATCCGGGCCAATTAGGTCTTCCACTGCATCCAGAATGCACTCGTGTCGCACCAGTTCATCCAGGAACGTGAAAAACAGGTAAGATTTATGCAGTTCCATGTGCTGCAATTTTCGACCGAGAGCGTCTTCAGCAGCCTCCAGGCGGCACCTGTAGCCGTGTGCTTCATCGATAGCGAGGGCTTTTATAGGGAAAACGTAGCCATCACGCTGGTAATCTAACGCTTGATCATTGTGCAATATTTTCTTCACTAAGATCCCGCACGAGGTCCTCGTGATCATGATTGTTGCCGAACGCAAGGCTAGATATATTATGCAGATATGAGTAATAATTGCCAATACGGCTTTGACGAATTGGCCGGACATGGATGTTACTCTTTACAAGAATACAAATTTAGGAGGACGTAATGAAAAACTTCACACGGTTACTAGTAAGGGTGGTGATGGGTGGTGTGGTCCTGTGTTTTGTCTCAACGGTAACTATGGTCGGAATAGCCTCAGCAGGTTCGACACTGGAGCGGGTAAAAGAGCAAGGATATATCCGGGTCGCCTTTGCAAACGAGGCTCCATATGCTTACGCGACANCGGCTGGAAAACTGACAGGAGAAGCACCAGAGATTGCCAGAGCCATCTTCAAGAAGATGGGAATCGACCAAATCGATGGTGTGCTAACCGAATGGGCCTCGTTGATTCCGGGATTGCGTGCAGGGCGTTTTGATGTCATCACGGCAGGTATGTTTGTGCTCCCAAAACGTTGTAAGCAGATCAATTTCTCGGAACCGACTTACGGCATGACCCAGGCTCTTCTGGTCAAAAAAGGTAATCCAAAGGGAATCAACACCTACGAAGACATTGCCAGAGTTGGTGCAACATTAGCTGTCACCGCGGGTGGGGTTGAGGTTGATCAGTCCAAGGACAAGAACGTGAAAAACCTGATGATGGTGCCCGATTTTGCGACAGGTCTTGCGGCGGTTCAGTCCGGACGGGCAGATGCTTATGCTCTGACCGCTATTTCAATTGGGCAACTGGTCGAAAAGGTGGGTCCGGACGGAGGGGTCGAGCGGGCAATACCGTTCACGTTTGTCAGTTCTGCTGGCAATGTTGAAAAAGGTCATGGCGGGTTTGGTTTTCGCAAGCAAGACACAGCACTCCTCGCCGCGTTTAACAAACACTTGAGTACTTTTATCGGTTCGAAAGAGCACCTGGATATAGTGAAGCCGTTTGGCTTCGGTCAGACCGAACTGCCGACAAAGACAACGGCGCAGTTGTGCGCTGGAAACTAGGCAGATAAGCTGGCCTCTGATCCGCACCACCCGGCGGGCCATTAGACCGCCGGGTGGTGCCATGTTCGCCTCTTGCAAATTTTATGTTGTCGTTGGTTGCTCATGAAACGGCGCTACATTTTTCTCATACTGATCCTGAGCTTCTTCGCCGGCCTGGCTGTCGCCAGTTTTGCCGGATTCAAGGATTTTCTTCCGGCACTATTGCGCGGCTCGGTTGTCACGATCAAGTTGACGGTAATGGCTTATATTGTTGCGCTTGTTCTTGCATTCGCGGCGGGTTTGGCCAAGTTGTCGCCTCTTTGGAGTATTCGCTGGCTTGCGATTGGCTATATCGAAATTTTTCGTGGAACGTCTTCCCTAGTACAGCTCTTCTGGATATTTTTCGTGTTACCAGAATTCGGCATCATGCTGGAACCGATGCAGGCAGGTGTGTTGGCACTGGGATTAAATGTAGGCGCCTATGGTGCTGAAGTTGTACGTGCCGCGGTCCTTGCGGTACCGAGAGAACAATACGAGGTCACAACAGCGCTTAACTTTTCGCGTGCGATGGCACTGCGGCGGATCATCCTTCCTCAGGCAATTGTCGCGATGATCCCAACCTGGGGAAACCTCTTCATAGAACTGCTGAAAGGAACTGCACTGGTATCCGTCATTACTCTGACTGACCTGACGTTTGCAGCTTATCAATTAAACCAGTCAGTCCTTAGAACGATGGAAATCTTTGCGCTGGCATTGGTGATCTATTACTTCATGGCACAGGTCAGTCGTATCGCGACCAGCGCCTTGGAAGAAAGGCTGGGTCAAGGCCTCAGTCGAGGCAGGGCGTGATGCGGCTGTGGCGGATGAATCTGTTGGTATTGTCAGCCTACGCGATTATTGGTGGTCTAGTGGTCGTGTTGTACGGCCAATCAGCCACAATTGGATCCATCGACTGGGATTGGGAATTTACTCGAAACGAGGTATTGCCACGCTTAATCCAGGTAGTGCCAATTACTATCCAAGCAACGTTCCTGGGCTTTGGGATTGCAGTTGTTCTCGGTCTGGTGTTGGCGATTGGTCGACTGTCTAAGAATGTCTGGATATCAAGACCCGTTACGGAGGTCATTGAATTCGTCCGCGGGACACCGCTCCTTGTACAGATTTTCTTCTTATTCTTCATTCTTCCAGACTACGGGATCGTGTTGCCGGCATTCCTTACGGGTGTCTTGGCACTTGGCCTGCACTATTCCACATATTGTTCGGAGGTATACCGCGCTGGACTAGAGAATATCCCCCGTGGGCAGTGGGAGGCGGCGATCGCACTCAATCTCGGCCCACTCAGAACCTTCAAGGATATTATTGTGCCCCAGGCAATACCGCCAATTGTACCGGCGCTGGGCAATTACCTGATTGCGATGTTTAAAGATACGCCGCTCTTATCTTTTATCGCGGTGGTTGAAATTATGCAGGAGGCCAAGATCATCGGTTCAGAGTGGTACGTATTTCGGGAACCGATCACGATCGTCGGTCTGTTTTTTCTGCTCATGAGTNTAGTAGCAGCAATTGGTGTTCGCCGTTTAGAGGNCTGGTTNCGGGTGAGGAGNCATTGATATGTCNNTGATGGTCGAGTTTAAGAACGTCACTAAGCGGTACGGTGAGTTGACCGTGCTGGATGAACTCAATTTGGCAGTGGAGACAGATGAAAAGGTTGCCATCATCGGGCCCTCCGGATCCGGTAAGACCACTGTGTTACGCATGCTCATGACATTGGAACGGATCGACAGTGGNGTGATCTANGTCGATGGTGTGCCGCTGACGCATATGGAANNGAAGGGTGATCTGGTTGTCGCTGACGAGAAGTACCTTCGCCAGGTGCGTGGCAGAATCGGAATGGTCTTTCAGCATTTNAATCTTTTCCCGCATAAGACNGCGATNGGCAACTGTATTGAGGCGCCGATGTATGTACTCGGTCTGTCTCGGGACGAGGCTCAACAACGCGCCAATGATCTGCTGGACATGGTTGGCCTATCGGACAAAAAAGACCATTATCCAAGCCAACTGTCAGGTGGCCAGCAACAGAGGGTAGCCATTGCGAGGGCCTTGGCAATGAGGCCTAAAGTCATGCTGTTTGATGAGGTGACCTCGGCCCTGGATCCGGAACTTGTGGGTGAAGTATTGCAGGTCATTCGGCAACTGGGCGAAGATCACAGCCTGACGATGTTGATAGTAACCCATCAGATGGGATTTGCCCGTGAGTTTGCCGATAGAGTTTGTTTCTTCTATGACGGACAAATCCTTGAGCAGGGGCCGCCGGCACAGTTATTTGGAAATGCGGAACACGAGAGAACACGACAATTTCTCAGTGCCGTGTTGGAGGCCCATTAGGTTGATCAAAACAGTCTGCAAACTACAACCATAGTGCCATCACTTGACAGGTGGCTGGTCCGGTCCCGCTCGCCGCTCTCGTGACACCAACCGTGAACTGGTAATAATAAGGGCTTAAGCACGCACGTGGAGAGAGTGCAAGATGAGCGTAGATGGCAAGCGTGGAAACTGGTGCTGGATTCACCGACGGGATGAGTCGTGCGCGTAGGAATCGTTGGCTTGCTGCACGAGTCCAACACCTTCATTGCTGGGCCGACGACGATTGAGAGCTTCGAGCGTTGCGACCTTCTGGAAGGGGTGGCAATTCATGATGCGTTTGCCGGCGCGCATCACGAGATTAGCGGGTTTCTCGACGGCCTGTCCCAAGCGAGCATCGAGGCGGTGCCGATCTTCGCGGCTCGGGCCCTGCCGTCCGGCACCCTATCGGCCGAGTGTTGGTCGACATTGACCGGGCGGCTCCTAGAGGGGTTGGACGCGGCGCCGCCGCTCGATGGCCTGCTGGTGGCGCCGCATGGAGCCACCGTCAGCGAAACGCAGCCCGATGCTGATGGACACTGGCTGTCCTGCGTGCGTGAGCAGGTTGGCCCGGCGGTGCCGATCATCGGTACCATCGATCCCCACGCCAATCTCTCAGCGCTGATGGTGCGAAGCTGTGACGCGCTCATCGCCTACCGGAGCAACCCGCACTTGGACCAGCACGCACGTGGGTACGAGGCGGCGCGTCTGATCGCACGTACTCTGAGCGGAGAGGTTCGCCCTACCATGCACGCCGAGCTTCCGCCGATGGTGATCAACATCGAGCGCCAGATGACAGAGGAACCACATCTTCAGCCGCTCTACGCGCTCGCGGATCGGCAGCTCGAGCACGCATCGGTCTTGTCGAACAGCATCATGCTCGGGTTCCCGTATGCCGACGTCGCGGAGATGGGATCCTCGGTGATCGTGATTACCAACGGTGACCCGAAGCTGGCACGCACCCGGGCGGTCGAACTGGCGTGCCAGCTGTGGCAGGACCGGGAGGTGCTGGCCGGCCAGCTCACCGGGATCGACGAGGCGCTGGATGCCTGCGAGCGGCTTTCGGGTCCGGTGTGTCTGCTCGACATGGGTGACAACGTCGGTGGCGGTTCCGCCGCCGATGGAACCTATCTGGCCCACGCACTGCGCGAGCGTCACCTCGGACCNGCTTTCGTCTGCTTGTATGANCCCGAGTCGGCNCGNCGAGCCCGCGAAGCCCNACCCGGTCGCAGCCTGGCGCTCTCGGTTGGAGGAAAGACCGACGATTGGCACGGCCCGCCGNTCGAGGCCGTGTTTCGCGTGATCTCGCTTCACGACGGACGGTTCTCCGAGCCCAANCCCCGACACGGGGGATTTACCGAGTTCGATCAGGGCCCCACCGCCGTCGTCGAGACCCCGGACGGTCTGACCATTATGCTGACCTCGAAACGAGTAGTGCCATTCAGCCTGCAGCAGCTAACGAGCTGCGCGGTCGTGCCCGACCGGTTNCGGGTCCTAGTGGCGAAAGGTGTCAACGCACCGATCGCCGCCTATCGTGAGGTCTGCCCCCANCATATCCGGGTGAACACNCCCGGATCGACCTGCGCCGACCTGACCCGCTTCGACTTTCACCACCGTCGTCGCCCGATGTTTCCCTTCGAACGAGATACCAGCTGGTCTCCGGGNGANGATTCNTCTGCGCCCCATCCAGGCCACAGCTAGGGGCTCATCACATGGGTCCANGGGCAGTTGCATGTGNGTCTCAACCTACNTAAGATNAAATACTTATGACAAANATCTCAGCAGNAACAAAGTGGGACCTCGATACCCCGTCGTTGGTCGTNGATTTGGATTTGCTCGAACAGAATATTGCACGCATGGCGCAGTTNTTTCGCACCAANGGCGTTAACTGGCGCCCCCATACCAAAGGACAGAAGATTCCGGAGNTTGCACACCTTCAACTCGCAGCAGGTGCAATTGGNATCACTTGCGCGAAACTGAGTGAAGCCGAGGTGATGGCGCAGGGNGGTATCAGAGACATCCTCATCGCAAACCAGGTCGTGGGGGAACAAAAAGCAAGCAGGCTTGCCAAGCTGTTGGATGTCGCCGATGTCATCGTGGCAGTTGATAGCCTGGNAAATGGCGANCAACTCTCCCAGGCTGCAAATTCGAGGGACCAACGGCTTCGGGTCNTTGTTGAGNTCGANAACGGTATGGATCGTGCAGGCGTGCCGCCAGGCGAACGTGCCCTGANCCTTGCNAAAGCGCTCNACGATCTCCCCGGGCTTCGGTTTGTCGGACTAATGGCATGGGAAGCACACTGCCTCGGCCTGCCTCCTGACAAGCGNCAATCATGTTGTGATGAGGCAGTCGGAAAATTGGTTGCGACTGCTGACCTNTGCCGTAATGCCGGTTTACCGGTCGAGATTGTCAGTTGCGGGGGTACGGGTACGTTCAAGTTCACGGCAGGTATTCCCGGTATTACGGAAATTCAGGCGGGTGGNGGAATATTTTCCGATATGCTTTACGAGAGTTGGGGAATCGACCACCCGTTTGCCTTGACTGTAGTGTCCACCGTGACCAGCNGACCGGTNGCAGATCGAATCATCGTCGATNCAGGCCGCAAAGCANTGAGTGTCGATATTGCTCAGCCGCGTCTGGAAGGGGTGAGCGATATTGCCTCNGTAAGTCTCTCTGCTGAACACGGTATCATTCAGTTGGCGGAACCAAATCATACGATCAAGGTTGGTGACAAGTTAGAGTGGATNGTCGGATACGGCGATACCACTGTCTGCCTGCACGATGAAATGGTCGGTGTTAGACACGAGCAGGTCGAGCTTACCTGGCGGGTTCTAGGTCGNGGAAAGCTTACATAGGCCAGGAACGTTACACGCTGGAAAGGAGGAAACCATGATTATCGATGCCCACGCCTACTGTTTTCCGCCGTTGGGAGAAGCNAATGGATTTCCAACAGTCGCTGAACACCTGCAGTACCTTCAACGGGAAATGGCAGATCATCACCAACCCGTGTGGCGCGTGCGCGACAGGGCGCGCGTCGGAGATAACACGATGTTAGCGAGCCCGGACGATGCAACTCTCGCGGGGCTCANGAATGTCGATTTTCGTTCTGGTGGATATGGCCGCTTCGTATGGACCGTAGACGGCGACGATTATGCAAAGCAGTATTTNCCACCCTACCTTGTCGACTCGTCACACCCGGCTGAGACTTTGATTGCCCAAATGGATTACGTCGGCATAGATAGATCTGTGCTTCACGTTAATCCGATCATGGGNTTGCTCAACGACTACGTGGCCGATTGTGTCCAACGTTTTCCGAATCGNCTCCTAGGTCTTGCCAGTGTCAAGGAATGGGAAATAGAGACCGACCCCGAGGGTCAGGTAAATGAGATTGAACGTGCTTACAGTAACGGTCTTCACGCGCTCCAGTTTATCGTCAACACACGTTTTNGAAATGGGATCGATAAATCGTGGAACGACAATCAATGTCGACCTTTTTGGGATGGTGTTGCCTTGCTCGGTCGCCCAGTCCTATTTACTATCGTGCCACCCTGTCCGGAGAATACCTTAACCGATTACTTGGCCCAGTTATCCCTATGGCGCGAATGGCTGGAGCGATACCCCGAAGTTCCGGCAGCTTTGACACATGGATTTCCTTGGGGAATGTTTCTGGAGGGCAACCGGTTGAATTTGCCGGCAGCAGTATTTGAACCGTTCGAAGCCTCGTCCGCTAAACTGCAGTTGCTACTGCATATCGCGCTGGGGGGGGTATTCGATTACCCGTACGCAGAGTTTNAAAGTGTGGTTGGTCAGTTGGTAGAGAAACTCGGTTCCGAGAGACTGATGTGGGGCACCGACATGCCTAATGTTGAGCGATTTTGCAACTATCGTCAGACGCTTGATACATTCCGCGTGCACTGTGCAGGAGTNATTGACGACAGAGATCTAGAAAATATTCTCGGCCGCACAGCGGCAGACTTTTTCACTATTTGAGTCAAATAAGTGGAAATNGGGGGTGGTNNGACGGCTATAANCATTGGTCTCTAGTTCGATTTCCCCCTTAAACCACTGAGCTCCCGTTTTATTCACCGAAGCAGGGAGTNCTTGTAGCTTTGCCATTTGNATGACTGATTTGATACAGCCAATTCAATACTAGGATAATCCCTCCTTTAGAATTCCGATACAGTTTNGTCACACGTAAATACAACAGCATTCAAGTATCCACAACAGCCAGTTCGANACCGCAATAAGAACTATTGCGAAAAATGGNCATGAAAATGGAAGAACAGCAGTGAAACCACGATTTAGCCGTAGAGAGTTCAAGCAACGAACGGAGAGAACTCGAGCCCGAATGGAAAAGGCAGGNATCGATGTATTGTTCGTAACGGACCCAGCGAACATGAATTACCTGACGGGATACGATGGCTGGTCATTCTATGTGCACCAGATGGTGGTTCTATCACTCGATGAACCGGAACCCGTGTGGATAGGACGACCAATGGATGGGAACGGCGCNCAGGTCACTACCTACCTCAAGGNCGAGAATATTCTTGATTACCCCGACGACTTCGTTCAATCGGANAGCAATCATCCGATGGACCGGGTTGCAGAAATCGCGAAATCGCGTGGATGGCANCGAAAAAGAATCGGTGTNGAGATGGAAGCCTACTATTTTACTGCTGGAGCGATGGAGGCACTGCGCAAGAACCTTCCGCGAACACGGTTTAAAGATGCCAGGAACCTCGTTAACTGGGTAAGAATTATCAAGTCAAGAAAGGAACTGGAGTACATGGCTGACGCCGCGCGAATCGTCGAACGGATGATGCGTATCGGCATTCAGAATATACAACCTGGTACACGTCAGTGTGATGTGGCAGCCGAGATCTGGCGCACCGGCGTAGCTGGAACCCGTAAGTTTGGTGGGGATTATCCAAGCTTGCCGCCCATGTTGCCGACAGGCAGTGAAATCGCAGCACCGCACCTGACCTGGACAGATGAAAGATTTAAGCACGGCGAAGGAACAGCACTCGAACTCGCTGGGGTCAGACATCGTTACCATTGCCCTATGGCGCGAACCGTCTTTCTCGGTCAGCCACCAAAAAAGATGAGAAGTGCCGCCAAAGTGGTCCTGGAGGGCTTACAGGCTGCACTCGATGCGATGACACCTGGAACAACTGCCGAAGAGGTTGAAGCTGCATGGCGACGTGTGGTTAGTCGCCACGGAATCACCAAGGAATCCCGAATTGGTTATTCCACCGGCCTCAACTATCCGCCCGACTGGGGAGAACACACGATCAGTTTACGCCCAGGTGACCGAACCTTGCTGCAGGAAAATATGACGCTGCACTGCGTACCGGCGATTGCAATGGAAGGATGGGCTATCGAAATCAGCGAATGCGTCCGGGTCACACCAAAAGGCGGTAAACCGTTGTGTGACTTCCCACGAAAATTGTTCGTTAGACGTTAGTAATAGCAGGTAGCTCGAAGAGTTTCCCGATGCCCGCAGCATCGGGAAAATCGATCTGGCCGATTTGGCATGCGTGCCACATCGTCGCTTGGTTGGCGCTGATCACAGGCTTGCCGAGAGTCCCTTCGAGGCGCTCGATGATATCAGCTGTTCGCAAGTTAGTGCACGAGATCACCAAGCCATCTGACTTGGCATCGTTGGCCTCGATGCCGAGTTGAATCACCTCTTCATCGCTAACATCTCCGATGCCATGGCTGAGCCCCATTGAAGTCACTTTGCTTACTTTTATGTCTTTTGCTTCAAGAAATGAAGCCAAGCGGTCCGTAATCTCCGCGATGTAGGGCGCCGCAACCGCGACGCGTTCAAGACCCAATGCGTGACAGGCGGCAGCCAGCGCCGTCGAGGTCGTCGTGGATGGGGCATTCGCGCTGCGTTCGATCCTGTCGAGCAGTTGTTTTTCTCCGTCGATACCAAGGACGAAGCTGCCCGAAGTGCAGGCGTATGTGACCACAGCCGGTGAAATCGGTCGCAGCGTTTCGGCGCCATAGTCTATATCTGTATCCTCGGCCATCCTTTCGACCAACGATAATGAAATGGGCTCGTCGATTACTTGCGTACGAGTGAAATGCAGACTCGCATGAGCTGGCGCAAACTGCCAGAGCTCAGAATCAAGGACACCATCTGATGGCCAGATTAGACCAATCCGATTGTTAGGAGTTTTCATAGTGGTTGCGCTCGATTTATTAGTAAATAGTGTTACTGCTTCACGCCACGGTAGATCTGTTGCGATAGAACTGTTGCGTCGTTGCAGTAGACACATGACCTATTGAGGCACACAAGAAAGATTAGGTCAAGCATCAACAACAACTCAACAGTGTTATAGACGGAAGCCCACAAAAGTAGTGCCATTAAGTTCCTAAACTAACTGACTGTAGCTTATCGTTACTGGGGTGCAACTCTTTGTAACTCCAAATTTATTAGGAGGGCTGATATACAATACAATCCTATACGAACTGCACTGACTTTCAAGTAGGTAACCATGCGCATCGCCA
>NZSH01000033.1 GCA_002696705.1 Woeseiaceae bacterium
GCCGTCGTCTGTGAAGGAGTGCTATGTGATGGCGCAACAGGCCTTTGATATAGCTGAACGCCTTCAGACACCAGTGTTTGTCATGAGCGATCTTGATCTGGGTATGAATAATTGGATGTCCGAACCGTTTGATTATCCTGAGAAGCCGATGGATCGTGGCAAGTTGCTGGATGATGAGGTTTTGACCAAAATTGGCAAATGGGGTCGTTATAGAGATGTAGATGGGGACGGAATTCCGTACCGAACGATTCCTGGNGATGGTATGCCAACATATTTNTGTCGNGGTTCAGGTCATAACGAATTAGCAGAATACAGCGAGAGCGCCACGGACTATGAGGACAATCTTAAACGGTTGAATCAGAAATTTGAGACGGCGCGTAAGTTAGTGCCGGGATTAGTGGTCGAGCGAGCATCAGATGGTCCAATTGGTGTGATTGCTTACGGNTCCTCCCATTGGTCGACCATTGAAAGTTGCGATCAACTGGTTAAGATGGCAGGAGTCACCGTCGAGTATGCCCGACTGCGTGCGTATCCTTTTNATTCGGACCTTGGTGAGTTTATTGATCGTCACGAGCGCATTTATGTTATTGAGCAGAACCGTGATGCGCAGTTATTAAGTTTGATGCGGATGGAGTTGTCACCGTCTCGATTGGTAAAGCTAAGAAGCGTATTGCATTACAGTGGTTTACCGATTGATGCTCAAACTATNACCGAATCTGTNCTTGCNCAGGAAGGNTGTGACTTGGAACCGGTAGAGGAGTCCTGATTCGTGGTCGATTGCAGTTTTAGTGACTAGGTTTCCNAAGTGCGCGGTCGCGTTAANTGTGAAGGGTAACGATGAGTACAACAACACCATCGCCTGGTAAAAAGAAAATCAATCGCATTGGTCTTGAGGTGCGGACATACCGAGGCGGNAAAACCACATTGTGCGCTGGTTGCGGTCATAATGCGATTTCAGAACGCATCGTTGATGCTTTCTTTGACATGGGTGTGGACCCAAGCAGTGTCATTAAATTATCNGGAATCGGNTGCTCCAGTAAAAGCCCAGCATATTTTCTTGGAGGNTCACACGGCTTTAATGCAGTTCATGGGCGGATGCCTTCTGTCGGTACTGGTGCTGTGATGGCAAACAAGAAGATGATTGCTATAGGGACTAGTGGTGATGGAGATACGGGGGCTATTGGAGTAGGGCAGTTCGTTCATATGATGCGCCGGAACTTACCCTTCATTTATATCATTGAGGATAATGGTTGTTATGGATTAACGAAGGGTCAATTTTCCCCGACAGCTGATCTTGGGTCTAAGCTCAAAACTGGAGTNGTTAACGACTTGCCACCTATTGATACCTGTGCTCTGGCTATTGAATTAGGGGCGACGTTTGTGGCTCGGTCGTTTTCTGGAGATAAAAAGCAGCTGTTAGCCATATTAAAGTCTGCTCTCAGCCACCGTGGAACAGCAATGATTGATGTTATTTCTCCCTGTGTTACGTTCAACGATCACGAAGGCTCGACAAAGAGTTACGCGTACGCTCGCGATCACGATGAACCATTGGGAGAAATCAACTTCGTTCCTTNTTTTGAAGATATTGAAGTGGATTACGAGCCTGGCACCACACAAGAAGTTNCGNTACACGACGGNTCAAAGATATTGCTCAANAAACTCGATGAAAATTACGATCCAACTGATCGCTTGCANGCGTTAAGAATTCTACATGAGACCGCTCGGCGAGATGAGTTTGCTACCGGGGTCCTCTATGTGGAGNCAGACAAGGATGATTTNATTGAACTCCTGANTCTAGTTGACGAACCTTTGGCTNCATTGACCGCGGACCGANTTCGTCCACCTCGAAAAGCGTTTGAAGAGATGATGGAGAANTTACGCTGAAGTAGTAACAACTACTAATCATGGAACGCACGTTAGCAATTATTAANCCAGATGCAGTCGGCAANANAACTGCTGGTCGCATTTTGGANCGTATCGAAACTGCCGGATTCACGGTNCGGAAAATGCAGATGGTGACATTNTCACGTGCCGAAGCTGAAGGTTTCTACGCNGTCCACAGGGAACAACCGTTTTTCGAACATCTGACAAGTTTTATGTCGTCTGGTNCAGTGCTCGTTCTAGTNCTTGAAGCANGTGNGGCAATCAAGAAATGGAGAGATTTAATGGGGGCGACTGANCCTGCTCAGGCGGCCNCAGGAACCATTCGCCGTGAATTTGGACAGTCGATNGNGCAAAANGCTACGCATGGTTCCGATGGACCTGAAACAGCGATGTTNGAAATCNGNTATTTTTTNCCTGGTATAGANCTGACTTGACATTTNCGGGACTAAACTAACGTGGGCAAGATACTTGTATTGATAGGTCTTGTTGTTACAGGTATTGGTGCTCTTATTATGATTGGCTTGCCACTTGGTCGCTTGCCGGGTGATTTAATCTTACGCCGAGGCAATTTTACAGTTTATATACCGATTGTTTCGTCGATTGTGTTGAGTTTGATAGTAACGTTGTTGTTTGCTTTTCTGCGTCGGTGATGCAAATTTAAGGAGCCATAGGTCTTATTCAGAGAACCAAATCTTATGACTATTAAATCCGATCGCTGGATTGCGCGAATGGTTAAAGAGCACGGCATGATCGAGCCATTTGTTGCGAGTCAGGTCCGTAGCGGAGTCATTTCCTATGGGGTTTCATCTTATGGCTATGACATACGAGTAGCGGATGAGTTTAAGGTGTTTACTAATATAAACAACACCGTTATTGATCCAAAAGCATTCGACCCCAAATCATTCGTTGATATTACAGCTACTGAATGTATCGTCCCGCCCAATTCTTTTGCATTGGCAAGGACGGTTGAATATTTTCGTATTCCACGAAGTGTTTTAACGTTGTGTCTTGGCAAGTCGACTTATGCGAGGTGCGGGATCATTGTAAATGTAACGCCGTTCGAGCCAGAGTGGGAAGGGACAGCGACACTTGAAATTTCAAATACGACGCCGCTTCCTGCCAAAATTTACGCGAACGAAGGCATTGCGCAGGTTTTATTCTTTGAAAGTGACGAAGTGTGCGAGACATCGTATGCCGATAAGAAAGGTAAGTATCAATCTCAACGGGAAGTGACACTACCAAAACTTTAATTTGCTGCTGCTGCGCTTTGACCGTGTTTCGCAGTTTGGGATAAAATTTGATGGTGATTAGCTAGTGGTTCGTCGTTTTTAAGTATCATCATGGAGAATCTAGACGAGCCCCAATCAGATCATCGCGGTGAGGCTGATGAAGTCAAGTCGCCGGCAATACCGGCGCTCGCTGTGCAGTTCTTTCTCATTCCACTGATTGTTGTTTCCACCGTTGCAGCGGTTTACTTCGGTTTTCGGGTTCTGCTTGATGATGAGCGAACTCCGTCGGAGTACCTCAACGATATTCGCGTTGGCGGTCGCGAGCGACGATGGCCTGCGGCATATGAACTGTCTCGTCTGATGGATAATCCAGACATTCAATTGGAATATCCGGAACTCGGAAGTTCTTTGCTCCGAGCTTTTGAGGGTTCTGACGGTGACGATCCACGCGTTAGGAGATATTTAGCTTTAGCAGTTGGACGTCTGCAGAGTCCACCGCCTGACACAATTGAACGGTTGGTTAATGCGTTAGACGATGCTGACAGCGAAACACGTATCAGTGTAATTTGGGCATTAGGGTCACTTGGAGATGTCTCGGTTGTTCCAGAATTGCAGCGTGTATATGGATCGGATGATGCAGGGGTCAGAAAGATGGCAGTGTATGCGCTTGGCGCCATTGATGGTGATTCGCAGATGGTGACGCTGCGGACAGCACTGAATGATGTAGCGCCTGACGTCCAATGGAATGCCGCGATTGCGCTTGCCAGGCACGGCAGTGATTATGGGCTTTCAGTGCTGCGGCGAATGCTAGATCGTGAATATGTCAAGAAGATTGTTGATCCAGAAATGCGGGCTGGGACTAACATTGATCCGGTGGCTGAGGTTATGATTAGTGGACTCCAGGCAGTCAGCATGCTTGAGGCGACATCATTGCAAGCGGCCGTTGTTGAGTTGAGCAAGACTGACCAGAGTATGCAGGTGCGTCAGGCAGCGTTGGAAGCGCTCGACGTGCTGAGGCCTGAGAGTTAAAGGGTTGAGTAGTTAAACTTTTATTTCCTTAAACATAGAGAACAGAGTCATGGTCGACGATTTGAAACCTTCAGCTCCAGATAATACGCCTGGTCGTGAGGCAGTGAAGCCAGCGGAAGGTGTCAATTTGTCTGGAAAGACAACTACCGCGGCAATAAAGAAGCCGGTTGCCAAAAAGAAGAAGGTCGCCGACGACACTTCACCCCTATTCTCTCGACGGTCATGGTTGGCGGTAGCTTGGGGTTCGTTTAGTGCGGCTTCTGCGGCACTGTTGGCGGCCACTGGTCGGTTTATGTTCCCGAATGTATTGAATGAGCCGCCTCAACAGTTCAAGATTGGGTTTCCTGACGAATATGCCCCGGGTGTTGATGAACGCTGGAAAGATCGTTTTGGTGTATGGATTGTGCGTACTCCTAGTGATGTCGTGCAGGAAGCTAGTGGAGTTTACGCATTACTGGTGACTTGCACTCATCTCGGTTGCACACCAAATTGGCTTTCGGCGGAATTAAAGTTTAAGTGCCCTTGCCATGGGAGTGGTTTCCGACCTACTGGAATCAATTTTGAAGGCCCTGCTCCTCGGCCGCTTGAGAGAGCGAGGATCGTGATGGCTGAAGATGGGCAAATTCTTGTCGACAAAGCTAGAAAGTTTCAGTTTGAACTTGGCCAATGGACGGATCCTGAATCGTTTTTGAGAATATGAGAAAGAGTTCCAAGAGAAGCACATTCGTTAATCTGCAATTATTAAATTCGTGACTGACGGTTTTTATACTTATGGCTGATTCTAAAACTATTACTCCTAAAGAAAGTTTATTGGTTCGTTCTTGGAATTGGTTGACCGAAACACAGGTGTGGACTTCAGTCTTTCGGCACAATGCTCCAATTTCTGATCGCAATCGAGTTCTTGTAGTACTTTCAAATGTCTTCTTGCACCTCCATCCAGTGCGGCTTCGAAAATCTGGTGTTAAGTTGCGGTACACGTGGTGCATGGGTGGGCTTAGCTTCTTCTTATTTCTTTCATTAACATTTACTGGTTTGCTTTTAATGTTTTATTATCGACCGACTCTCGAATATGCCTACAGTGACATCGTAGGTCTACGGGAACACGTACCTCTTGGGATTATGCGAGAGCTACATCGCTGGGGCGCACATGCGATGGTCATTACAGTGTGGCTGCACATGTTCAGAGTCTTTATGACTGGCTCGTATAAGCCACCGCGTGAGTTTAACTGGAATGTCGGTGTGATCATGCTAGTGCTGACATTGCTTCTTTCTTTTACGGGTTATCTGCTGCCATGGGACCAGCTTGCAATATGGGCTATCACCGTTGGTTCAAACATGGCTCGTGCAGCACCATTTCTGGGTTCTGAAGGTCCCGGTTCTGCCCTTTTAGCTTTGGGTGATGTCAAATTGATTCACGCGGCGGATGATGCCAGATTTGCTTTACTGGGTGGCACTTTTGTTGGGGAAGGTGCATTGCTCAGATTTTACGTGCTGCACTGTGTGGCATTGCCGCTTGTCATTGGGTTTCTAATGGCCATCCATTTCTGGCGAGTACGTAAAGACGGTGGAATTTCAGGGCCGATGTGAGGAGTTCCTAACAGTACAAGTTTCGCGAAATAAGGCTAGTCGATACTATGGACGCCATAAAGGACTTCTTTAATTTTTTTGCTGATCCACGTGTGTTTTTCACGTTAACTCTTTCCTTGCTGATACTTCTCGTATGGAAGCGAGAAACCTTTGCTTCAACGCGAGTTGGCTGGGGGCTACAGATTTTTTTAGCCGTCTTTTTTGGGTTTGGTTTATTCGATGAGAATTTCAGATTAATTATTGCTAAACCAGACAACGTTCCGATCGTCGCTCTAATCTTTTTACTCATCTTCTTTACCTGGTATTCGATAAGAGAAGGGGTGTTGAACGATAAACGCATCGCAGACGGAAAGCCTCCTATTGAGAAAGAAGAGGAGGGTCGCGTTTGGGTTTGGCCAGATCTGGTTTATACGGAACTTATTTGTCTGGTGTTGTGTTCAGTTGTTTTGATTCTTTGGTCGATACTACTTAAGGCGCCGTTAGAGCAGCCAGCAAATAGCGCCGCAACACCGAATCCCTCGAAAGCTCCTTGGTATTTTCTTGGATTACAAGAGATGCTTGTTTATTTCGACCCGTGGCTGGCCGGCGTAGTCTTGCCGAGTTTGATTGTTGTTGGCTTGATGGCGATTCCTTACATCGATACAAATCCAAAAGGAAATGGCTACTATACATTCATCGAGCGAAAGGCTGAGATTACGATTTTCCTGTTTGGCTTCGTCGTTCTCTGGTCCTCCTTGATTGTGCTGGGCACCTTCCTGCGTGGACCGAATTGGAATTTCTTTGGGCCCTTTGAATACTGGGATATTCACAAACTGGAAGCGCTTACCAATGTAAATCTGTCCGAGTATGTATGGGTGCGTGGGCTCGGTACCGGTATGCCAGATAATTGGTTCTTGAGGGAGTTTTTGGGCCTTGCCCTCACGGGAGTCTACGTTGTTGTACTGCCAGTGGTGATGGCAAAAACATGGTGTAAACATTACCTGGAAAAGATGGGGCCAGTACGTTTCTATATAGGAGCGTTCCTGTTCCTATCGATGCTTTCGTTGCCTGTAAAGATGCTCGCGAGATGGTTGTTTAATTTGAAATACGTTGTAGCAATACCTGAATTCTTTTTCAATATTTGACGCGAATAAATAAATGATATGGCTGACAAGAAGTCAGTAGGACACGCATATAACATCGATTTTCTCAACGTAGTTTTTGCTGCGTCGAGTATCTTTCTGTTTGTTTCGATGCTGTGGATGGTGTGGGACGACTATGACCGTGAATGGAAAGGATATCAACGCCGGTTTGTCCAACTTGAGATGGAAGTGACCCGTGCTAGTCTCGAGGCAGCTAATCAAGAGGTTGATACCAGAGTTATTAGTGAACTTGAGGCGAAACGAGCTGACGCTGAGGCGCGACTTGAAGTCCAGACCGAGCAAGTNTNAATCCTTCAAGANGAGTTGGACGGTGTGGACGTGCAGTTGGACCNCGCGANTCAGTTATACCAGTTCGCAAANGCGAATTACGACGTNGACAAGTACACTTTTGAGGTCGANCGCGAGNNNGATCCTGATGCGCNNGGCNTGGACGNGACGCANGCTGTAATNGAANNNCAGTATGCAGAGTGGCTTGAATTGGGACTTGAAGTTGANNGANTGACTGCTGAACGTNATGGTTTNCGTGNTGAAATAGCCGANTTTAGTAANGAGGTTACCGATCTTGACGANGAGATCGGCGNACTAACAGCAGAGTCTCGCAGNCTAAGNGAGCGTCTTGGAGNCATAGAACCAAATTTCCGAGATGAGTTTTTNCTNAACGCTCCTCTATTGGATTTCATGGCGCCAACGATCACNGTCCAGCAGGTNGTGACACCAAACATCTTGGACGANGTTAATTTCACGCGTGTGCCGAAAATGGATCGGTGCATGACNTGNCACTTGGCGATCGACCGTGAGGGTTANGANGACTACCCGCAGCCATTTCGAACCCATTCAAATCTGNCNACTTACGTGGGAAGTGCATCACCACACCCNCTCGAACAGACGGGCTGTACTGTCTGCCATGAAGGTATGGGGCAGTCAGTTTCGTTTCGTGATGNTGCTCACACTCCAGTTAGTGAAGAACAGCTACATGCCTGGGAAGAAGCCTATAACTGGGAAGAACCGCATCTNTGGGACTANCCGATGCTACCCTCCGGTATGGCGGAAGCTTCNTGTGCCAANTGCCATGACNATGAAATTCATATTCCGGANGCAAAATCCCTCAATCTNGCNTANGGGNTGTATGAGCGGGCNGGTTGTGCTGCCTGCCACAAGAGCNGCGGTTTCGAAGATCTGCGGAANCCNGGACCGAGTTTACGTAAGATTGACGTTAAGCTGACTGAAGATTGGGTGANGACATGGATNCGTAATCCTCANGCNGTTAAGCCGACCACATGGATGCCCAGAGTCTGGTATAACTCGAATAGNTCCTCANCGGCTGATGCGAAGCGTAATGAAGTTGAAATNGAAGCNACAGTTGCTTACNTGTTTGCAAACTCTGAGAACCATGAGTTTGCAGTTCGGGTNCCNCCACGAGGTGANGCNTTAGAAGGTCAGCGACTCGTTGAATCAGTTGGNTGTTTGGCCTGTCATGTTTCTGGNAATGAANCNAGAACCGAGGCCGGNCCNCGTCGNACATTTGGGCAAGCNCTTCAAAATATTGGTAACAAAACTAGCTNCGAGTGGCTTTTCGATTGGGTCCGTAATCCTGCCCACTTTAGTNCGGACACGTACATGCCTNACCTTAGGTTNACTGANGGAGAAGCAGNAGACNTNGCAGCGTATCTCATGACGTTGACCGGANACGNNGGGGTNGAGGCTGTNGCTGATTACGATCAGGNNTATCGNGATGACGTTCTGCTNGATTANCTAAAGGCNGTGGTGCCAACCGANGAGGCTGAAGCAACGGTGGCGGCACTNTCTACGGACGANCGGACTGTGGAACTNGGCCGGCGNGTTATTCAACGTTACGGCTGTTTTAGTTGTCACGATATCGCNGGTTTCGAAGACACACANCCAATAGGNGTTGAACTCTCTGAAGAAGGNACGAAGCTCATNGNGCAACTGGATTTNGCCTTCGTCGATATTCCGCACACCAANATTGATTGGTTNTCANACAANCTNGCTNANCCGAGNATCTNTGACAGTAATCGGGTTCTGCAGCCGCTCGAAAANCTNCGAATGCCGAATTATGACTTCAGTGACGAAGAGGTGCAGTTGCTGGTTACCGCTATNATGAGTTTTCAGCGTGAAGTGCAACCGAAGGGTTCGTTCTGGCCNCGTACGGCTCGCAATGAAGCTCTATCGGTCGGTCGNACTTTGGTGCGCCGAAGAAATTGTGTCGCGTGTCATCAGGTGGAAGAGGATGGNGGTGAGTATCGCGATCTTGTTGACGATCCCTCTNTGGCACCTCCACTTTTGACTCCTGAAGGCGCCAAGGTGAAGCCAGAATGGCTATATGCGTTCTTCAAGGNACCCATTCCAATTCGACCNTGGCTCGATGTTCGTATGCCAAGCTTTGCCNTNGANGATGCTCANTGGAATCAAACNCTCGACTACTTCGGTNCGATTTCCGANACGATTGGAGAATTTNGNCCGCAAGTNATCGTANATGCTTCGAGNNATCAGACTCGNACNGGTGCAGAATTATTTGAACTGCTCAGATGCCANCAGTGNCATGTGCTTGATACGATNCCAGAAGATCANCCCACATCGAACTTAGCTCCTGATTTACGCATGACACCTGAACGACTGCAGGCAGATTGGATACTTGACTGGCTCCATCACCCCCANATTATTCAGCCTGGCACACGNATGCCNGATTTTTGGCCAGATTATCCGGAATCNTTTTTTACGCAGTTTGACAATAATGCGGAGCAACAGATTCGTGCGATTCGTGATTATATGCTGACGTTNAGGGGTGGTCCGAAGCCAGACGTTCCAGTAATNCTAANTACTGAAGATAACTAAATCTTTATAGCTCGAGTACTCAAAGCGGCGTGCTATCTGACGGTGGCACGCCGTTTTCTATATAGTAAGCAGCCATGGGCGTTGATGCGCTAGTAGANCGNTTGCGGGAAATCGTCGGTGACGACGGCTTANTCACAGACCCNGTGGCCCGNTTAACCTACGAGAGTGATGCGCTGACCCANTTNCGAATAGNACCTGGAGCTGTAGTCCTACCGGAATCGGTCAAGCAGGTACAGGACGTGGTGCGNCTTTGCCATGNGACNAACGTGCCGTTTGTTGCGCGTGGACACGGTACCGGTCTATCGGGTGGCGCCTTGCCANCGTCTGAGGGCGTGCTAATTGCCTTGACNAGNCTGAACAGGATTCTTGAGGTGGATNCTGNAAATTTTCAGATGACGGTTGAACCAGGAGTTACAAATCTTGAAATTAGTCGCTGTGTTGANAAANTGGGTCTGTATTATGCNCCCGACCCATCAAGNCAGCAAGTGTGTTCGATTGGTGGAAATGTGGCAGAAAATTCTGGTGGTGCTCACTGTCTAAAATACGGCTTTACCGTACATCATGTAATGGCTCTCGAGGTGGTTCTTCCCGATGGTGGGTTGATACGGATTGGTGGGAAGAGTGTTGATACACCTGGATTGGACTTGTTGGGAATCATCGTGGGTTCCGAAGGAACACTTGGCATCGTTACGAAGGTGACGGTGCGACTACTTCGCCGTCAGGAATCCAAGAAGATGCTCATCGCTGCCTTTGATTCCACTGATTTAGCGGGTGCAGCTGTATCCGGCATCATTGCTGCGGGAATCATTCCGGCTGCGGTTGAGATGATGGATAGAATGACAATAGAAGCGGCCGAATCTGCCGTGCATCCGAATTTTCCTAATGCGGAAGCTTTATTGCTCGTCGAAATTGACGGTCCTCTATTGGAAGTGGAGATTGTTTTTAATCAAGTGCAAGAGATTGTTTTACGAAATTCAGCAAGAGAAATGCGAGTGGCTACCAGTGAGGTCGAGAGAGAACAATATTGGCGAGGACGGAAGGCGGCATTTGCTGCAATGGGCCGGGTATCGCCGAATTATTATGTTCAGGATGGTGTGATTCCTCGCACTAAGCTCCCAGAGGTGTTGAGACGAATTCGTGCGCTTGAGGTGCGTTCAGGACTTCGAATCGGTAACGTATTTCATGCTGGTGACGGTAATCTTCACCCTCTAATTTGTTACGACGAAGCAGTTGAGGGCAACGCCAAATTGGCAGCTGAGGTTGGCGCAGAAATCTTGACTTATTGTATTGAAGCCGGTGGATCGCTTACTGGTGAACACGGTGTCGGAGCTGACAAGGCGTGTCAAATGCCAAAGATGTTCAACGCAACGGACCTGGACACAATGCAACGGTTACGACGGGCTTTTGATTCAAAGGGAATATGTAATCCAGACAAAATCTTTCCCACGCCAAGACTCTGTGGTGAAGTTCCTGGTCCATATCGGCCTCATCCAATTGAAAAAGATGGTTTAGCTGAGCGCTTTTGATGAAGTTTTATGAATCAGACATTTTGGCTTCGGCGAAGCTTGTGGCGGGTGAAGAGGCAGTTATTGAGGGAGCAACACGGGTAGCCACGGCAGTGCCGAAGCTTTGTGTGACACCACCGGATGTAGAATCTCTCTCGGCTACTGTGAAATGGGCCAACGATGCTGCTCAAACGATCGTACCTGTTGGTGGTGGTACAAAAATGGAGTGGGGCAGTTTGCCGTCCCGAGTTGACGTCGCTTTATCAATGGCGAAGTTATCAGTTGATTGTGAGCACCACCAAGGTGATTTAATTGCGACAATAGATGCCGGTATGCCGTTAGCTGCTGCGAATGCTTTACTTGCGCAGTACGGTCAGTGGTTGCCTGTTGATCCAAATCATGCGAACGAAGCAACAATTGGTGGCATCGTCGCTACCAACGATAGTGGACCACGGCGACACCGGTATGGTACGCCGAGAGATTTAATTCTTGGAACTTCGTTTGTTCGACCGGATGGTCAGCTTGCCAAGGCAGGGGGCAGAGTCGTTAAAAATGTCGCTGGATACGATCTGTCAAAGCTCTTAGCAGGGTCTTTTGGCAGCCTTGGCGTCATCGTTAACGCAACATTTAAGTTGACTCCGATTCCTAAGGCTTCGCGAACTGTAGTGATTCAATGTGTAGACGCGAAGAAGGTGGGAGAGTGTGTAAGTGAGTTGATGAGCACGTCACTTACACCGAGCGCGCTTGAGGTCCAAGGGGCACCTTATCGCCTTCTGGTACGGTTCGAATCTCTTGAGGCAGTGACTGAAGAACAGGCTGTTCGGACCTCGGCATTATCCGTCGCAAGCCGTTGTGAGATTAGTGTTATGAGAGATGAAAAAGAGCAGCAATGCTGGGATGATCACGCGCTACGGCCATGGCGAGGAACTGGGTCCGTGTTGAAAGTGAGTTTTAAGCCATCGTATCTTACAGAGGTCCTTCAAGAGATTCAGACTTTGTGTGCCACTCATGATGGTATTGCTGACGTGGTGGGACGTGCGGCTGTAGGGTCTCTAATGGTTGGGATTGAGGGAGAGTTAGATAATCAAGTGGTGGTCATCAGAGCACTGCGTAACGCAGTTAGCTTACGGAGCGGCCACGCGGTGTTTCTTAGAGGACCATTAGCTGTCAGATCTAAAATTGATGAATGGGGTGACTTAGGAGACGGGGAAATGGTTATGCGGGCCATCAAGCAGAACTTTGATCCGACTGGCCTGATGAGTCCTGGGCGGTGGCCGTTTGATTAGGTCATGGTTACTTATGAGCACCTGAAAGCTGCTCATGCAGGGATTGTGGACGATATGACTCTAGAGATGAAGGCGTCGAACTTGGACTCATCAGACAACCTGTCCAAATTGTCTGCCTGCGTAAAGTGTGGCTTTTGCCTTCCGACCTGTCCCACGTATCTTTTGTGGGGCAATGAGATGGATTCGCCTCGAGGGCGTATCCAACTGATGCGTGCAGTCGAAGAGGGCCGTGCGCCGATAGGTGACACAGTTATTCGTCACCTAGACCGGTGCGTCGGTTGCATGGCTTGCGTCACTGCCTGCCCATCCGGTGTTGATTACACGCAACTCCTAGAGTCCTTTCGTGAGCAAATTGGACAATCCCCGCAAAGAAGCGTTACTGACAGAATCTGGCGCAGGTTACTGTTTGCTGTTCTGCCGTATCCAAGACGTTTACGACTAATGAAGGTACCGTTGGTTGGCTATCGTGGCATCTGGTCTCTAGTGGAAAGTCTGAGCCTTTTACAACGGTTTCCCAGATGGTTTACGGCACTTGCCGATCTGGGTTGTTCTATTAACCCTGATGGTTTCACTGGTTCGTGGCCAAAGCAGATTCCAGCAGTAGGAGTATCTCGGGCCAAGACTGGTTTATTGACTGGCTGTGTGCAACGCGTGTTTTTTGATCCAGTCAATCGTGCCACGGTTCGAACACTTACAGCTGAAGGATGTGAGGTCGTTATACCGTCTCAGCAGGGGTGTTGCGGAGCCCTTTCCTGGCATGCTGGATTGAATGACCAGGCGCGCCGTTTGGCGAAGTCAGTCATTGAATCTTTTGAGCGGAGTAATGTTGATCATGTTGTGACTAATGTCGCTGGATGTGGCTCAGTCATGAAGACTTATAGGCAACTTTTCGAGGGAGATGAAAAGTGGGCGACTCGGGCAGAAGCGTTTTCAAGAAAAGTGAAAGATATCAGCGAAGTAATTAGTGATCTAACACCGACTCGCGCTAGGCGGCACCCGTTGGACATACGCGTGGCCTATCATGACCCGTGCCATCTCTTACACGGGCAAGCTCTTCGTGACCAGCCACGATCGCTTCTTGCGTCGATACCTAATCTCAACATACTGCCAATTCCAGAAGACAATGTGTGCTGTGGGAGTGGTGGAGCCTACAACTTGCTCCAGCCCGTGGCAGCGGCAGACCTCGGTGATCGGAAGATTGAGCAAATACGAACAGTCAACGCCGATATTGTTGCGACTTCCAATGCGGGGTGTCTGTTACAGATTCAGGCTGCTGGACGTCGGGCAACGCATGACCCACCGGTGCTGCACCCTATTCAACTGCTTGATGCATCAATACGAGGTTTATCGGTTAATGAGTTGCTTCATTGAGACAGAGCAGGTTCCAAAATATCTCGTTTGTCATGAGAGAGGACTCGTCGTTCTAGCGAGACATCGCCGAGAGTCAACGAACCGATGATAGTAAACCAGGCCATGAGCCTTCCAGGTTCACTACACACGGCGATTGAGAAGGAAGTCACTCTGTGGCGAGAGTCGAGCAATGTTCACAGGTTGTGGGCGAAGGATGCCACGCTGTGGACGGGAGGCGATGAGGCGAATGGCCTGGGGTGGTTGGATATCGTAAGTACTTGGTCCACGCGCCTTCACACTTTAGATTTAGTGCGAGACTTCGTCGGGCAAGGACAGTTTACCGACGCACTGTTATTGGGGATGGGCGGTTCAAGCTTATGCGCGCACGTCTTGGCAAAGAGTTTTCCTAAGCAGGAAGGATTTCCATCACTCCAAATTCTTGATTCGATCGATCCAGCACAAGTGCGACGTGTTCGTGATGCCTTAGATCTGGATCGTTGCCTCTTCGTCGTCTCAAGTAAAACTGGAAACACGTTAGAAACAAATCTTTTATATCAATATTTCTTTGATGAACGGCGTAAAAGATGTGGCCAAGATGCAGGATTGCAATTCATTGCGATAACAGATTCAGGATCAACACTTTACGACATTGCGATGCGCGATGGTTTCGCACAAATTCACGAAGGAGTGTCGAGTATCGGCGGGCGTTATTCCGCCCTGTCAAATGTTGGGATGGTCCCTGCTGCCATGATGGGACTCAATACCGCGACGCTGATTGCGAGCGCGAAACGGATGGTGGCGGCATGTGGACCCGAAGTATCGATTGAGAAGAATCCTGGAGTCATGCTGGGACTTGCACTCGGTGTCGGTGCGCGCAGTGGTTTAGACAAGGTGACCATCATGACGTCTCCTGGCCTCGAGACCTTCGGTGGATGGTTGGAGCAGTTACTGGCTGAATCGACAGGAAAGATGAAAAAGGGGATTATCCCCATTGATTCTGAAGGTTTCGGATCACCAGTAGATTATGGTTCTGATCGCCTATTTGTTTATATAGGTATCGATTCTCGGTACGATGTGTCTCAGGACGATGCAGTAACGGCGCTGGAACAGTCTGGGCAATCTGTAATACGGATTAACCTGAGTGATGTTTATGATCTTTCCCAGGAATTCTTTCGATGGGAGATGGCCACGGCGGTCGCTGCGGCAGTGCTCCAAATAAACCCCTTCGATCAACCTGATGTAGAGACTGGCAAGGTGGTTACCAGAGAGTTGACTGACGCATATGAGAAACGAGGAGCCCTGCCGGTTGAGATACCAGTTGTTGAAGGAGAAGGGATGGGTTTGTTTGCGGATGAACCTTATGACGAAACCTTGCGGAAAGGTTCAGGTGAAATCATTTCAGTGCAGGGAGTGTTAGGGGCGCACCTCGCGAGTATGACAGCCGGTGACTATTTCGCTCTGCTTGCATTCATAGATACGAATTCAAAAAATCGAGAAGTTCTACAAGATATTCGCCGCATGGTGCGACAAAGCACGAAGTTAGCTACCTGTCTTTCGGTTGGGCCACGATTTCTGCATTCGACCGGCCAGCTTTACAAGGGTGGTCCCGATACAGGGG
This sequence comes from Woeseiaceae bacterium, assembly GCA_002696705.1. Classification (GTDB taxonomy): domain Bacteria; phylum Acidobacteriota; class Vicinamibacteria; order Vicinamibacterales; family UBA823; genus UBA8106. The sequence goes on from NZSH01000033.1 coordinate 15,484, forward strand.
TATTCTTGCAAATTACGTGCGATGAGGCAGATGACTTACCAGTGCCAGGTCGTAGGGTCACATTTGGGATCGTGAAAGCTTCACAGGCGCGTAGCGACTTTAAGTTATTGGCTAGCCTGAACCGACGAGTGCTTCGTGTACACCTCGGCCAGGATGTTGAGAGAGGCCTTGCGTCACTTAAAGATTCTATTGCTGCGGCACTCCGTCAAAGTAAGTCTAAGTAAGTTAAGCCGTCTCGAGTGAATTTGATTGCGAACAGAACAAGTGCTACACCAAGAGCCCGAATGACATAGGTATAGGCAGGGCCTTTTAGCCAAACACGTCCCCGTCCAGCGACAATAGCGAGAGTTATTTTACCACCGACTAAACAAACATAGAGTCCGACAAGAAACATTCCAACAAACCAGTAATTGACGGTAGACGCTTCATGGACGACTGGCGCGCCGATCGTAAACCAGAATAGATACGGGTTTGGATTCACTAAATTTGTCAAGGCTCCCTTACGAAGCGAATTAAGCTCGTTTCCTTCCGTAGCAACGGTTAAGGAGGGAGGTGTTGCGAAGCTATCGTAGGCGAGGTACGTCAGAAAAGCTGCGCCAAGAAGAGCGATCATGCC
>NZSH01000034.1 GCA_002696705.1 Woeseiaceae bacterium
AACACACCGCCAGCCCGAGGCAGCGCACACGCAATCTCTGCATAACTCATCACGAAGGCGACATACATGACCGTAACGAGGAGGGTGGCAGCCAACATCCCCAAAGGGCCACCATGCGATAATCCGAGGTTCCATCCGAAATACTCACCGGATACAACATAGCCAACGCCAAGGCCCCAAATCATAACTGGGCCCAACGTTCTTTTGAGGCTGGTAGTCTGGTTTTCGATTGGTTCGAGTTCGCTCATGGAAAACGGCCGCAGTCTGGCTGGTTTATAGACGTGCAGCCTTAAATTCTTCGACCAAATATTCGCATGCCCGTGTCGCAAGAGCCATGAACGTGACCGTCGGGTTTTGGCAGGCCGATGATGGATAACCCGAACCATCCATAACGAACAGATTGCTAACGTCGTGAGCCTGCTCCCATGTATTGAGCACTGAAGAACCTGGGTCATCACCCATTCTGGCTGTGCCAACTTCATGAATGGCCAATCCTGGCACAGAAATATCCCGGCGAACTTCAATGTCTTCAGCGCCAGCCGCATGAAGCATTTCTTCGGCAGCATCAGCCATGTCGTCAATCATCTTCTGCTCGTTGTCTCCGTAAGCTGCACTAATGTGAAGAATCGGAATTCCCCAGGCGTCCGTATGCACCTTATCAAGCTCGCAAAAATTGTCATATTGGGGTAAGTGCTCCCCGAATCCGCCAATTGAAATCGTCCAAGGGCGATTGTTTTTTACTTCATTTTTGAAGGATTCACCGAAACCTTCCACGCTCATTGCATGCCCCCACTTCACGACACTCGCATTACCCTGATACCCATACCCTCTGAGGAATTTTGAATGACGGTCATTGATATTCCGAAATCGAGGAATATAGATACCGTTAGGACGTTTCCCACGAGTGTCAGGCGTATTTTTCAGGACTGGAAGCACACCTGCTGCACCACCACCCATCACGTGGTCCATTAAATAATGCCCCAGTACACCACTGGAGTTTGCAATCCCGGTTGGATGTTGATCCGAGGTTGAATTCAACATGATGCGTGTCGACTCAAGAGTCGAGGCGCACAACACGACCGCTGATCCAAACACCTCGCGATGTTGACGGGTAATACGATCGACGTAGTACACGCTTCGGCATTTCCCAGCATCGTCGACCTCTACATGACTCACTACTGCATTCGGAATTAAAGTGAGACGGCCAGTCGCTTCGGCCGCAGGAAGACTCGAGGAGGGACTACTGTAATAAGAACCTGTGCGGCAGCCTCGAGAACAAGGTCCACAGTAATGGCACTTAGCTCGTCCATTATGGTCCTTGGTGAGAATAGCGCATCGACCGATGGTCAACGCTCGTCCAAATTTATCGCGAATAGCACTCTTGAGAAGCTCCTCACCACAAGTGAGTTGCATTGGGGGCAGAAAGGCGCCATCCGGTAACTGGGGTAACCCTTCCGCCTGCCCGCTGACGCCAATGAACCGTTCCACCTGATCGTAATACGGTGCGATTGTAGCGTAGTCGAGTGGCCAATCAATTCCAAAGCCGTCCCGTGAAGCTGCCTTAAAGTCGTAGTCACTCAGCCTATAGGTTTGGCGAGCCCACATAATTGAGCGACCACCAACGTGTCGGCCACGAATCCAATGGAATGGTCGATCAGCGGGGGTGGTGTAGGGATGTTCGGTATCGTCAACAAACAAATGATTGGTGTACTCATCACACTGATAACAAAGCGACTGGACTGGCTGCCTTGCTTGTTGTTCACGCGTTCCCAGGCGCCGTCCACGAAAAGGCATCTCGAACGAGCGTTTGTGCTCATTAAAGTCTCGCTCTGGATCAAGTTTTCGTCCGGCTTCTAAGACTGCAACTCGCAATCCAGCCTCGGTGAGTTGTTTTGCAGCCCAACCACCAGTCGCGCCAGAACCAACGATTACAACGTCATAGCGTTCATCTTGTGCGGACATGAATCGGAACTCCCAATGTTAATTACCGCTTTTATGTTCTGGGTGTTGACATCCCAGCTTCTCATCAAAATAGTTGGAACCATCGTCGTCCAATTCTTGCAGCATCCCGATCCGAGAGGTGTAGTAACCAGTCACAGTGAGAGACTTCAAGGCTTGAAAGAATTCAACCCCGACAGCATCGGCCGGAGTCGTATTTTCTCTTGCGCTGAGAATCGTCAATAATGCGGTTTGTTGGTCAACCGCGGCCCCGACAAAACTGCTTCCAAACAATTCCATGCTTCGTTGGTCTATCCATCCAATGCCATTTACAAACTGGTCACGGGCGTTTGCTTCTGCGTCAGAAAGAATCGTATCTATAAATGCCGTGACTCGAGCTGTTCGGGCTCCTGCCGTGTCAGTTTGAGGAATAATTAATTCAGTAAGAACTTCGACGGTTTCGAACTGAGTCTGGGTTAGAACGCCTTGTCTGGCATCCTGAAAGCTATCAGCCATTGGACCTCTGAAGGTTTGAGGCGACACGGCCGCATGCGCTTCAGCCAGATCCAGAAGAGACCTGGACCACAACGGTAAACTGGCAGCGCCTGCACCGGCCATCCCAAGGGCCCGAAGTGCCTTTCGTCGATCGATTCCTCGCGACGCCATAAATCTCCCTTCAATCCAATAGGTTGACATGCTCACCAAGGTGCAATCTGCAAATAAATACTAACGCAAAAGTGGCTAACTCGAAGTAAGATCCTGCACAGTAATTGCAGAACCCATAAATATGGCTTATCAGAGTCCGGAGAAACCCATGAAGACGTCTAAAACCTCTCGGCGTGACTTCCTTAAGTTAACCACTGCCACCAGCGTTCTAGCAGGAACTTCCACGACGCTGTTAAGCCGTCCGCGAATGACAGGGCAGCAGTCCTTTTCCGCAAATAACCGAATTCAAATTGCGCTAATCGGTGCAGGGGGCCAAGGACAATACGACACCCAGGAAGCCTTGAAAGTGCCTGGGGTGGAGTTGGTAGCAGCTGCTGATGTTTACGATGGTCGACTGATTCATGTGAAAGAGCGATTCGGTTCACACGTGTCAACCACACGGGACTATCGAGAGGTCTTGGCTGACGACACGATCGATGCAGTCATTATTGGGACTCCCGATCATTGGCATAAACACATTGCCATCGAAGCAATGGAGTCGGGCAAAGATGTTTATGTCGAGAAACCGATGGTGCAGAAAGCTGCGGAAGGTACCGAGCTCGTGGCAGCACAAAATCGAACTAAACAGATTCTCCAGGTCGGCAGTCAGCGTGTGAGCAACGTTCTCTATGAACACGCAAAACAAATTTATGAGAGTGGACGCCTTGGCAATCTGAATATGGTAGAGGCCTGGTGGGATCGAAACTCCGCTGTCGGAGCCTGGCAATACACGATTCCAGCCGATGCCTCACCCGAAACTGTCGACTGGGACAAATTTCTCGGCCATGCGCCAAAGCGATCGTTCGATGCAACCCGGATGTTTCGGTGGCGCAATTATCAAGACTATGGCACCGGAGTCGCAGGTGATTTATTTGTTCATCTGTTTTCCGGATTGCATTTTATTGTTGGATCCGACGGTCCAACCCGAATTTTTGCCACTGGCGGATTGCGCTACTGGAAGGATGGTCGAGATGTCCCAGATGTCATGCTGGGTCTATATGATTATCCAGCGACAGACGCCCACCCCGAGTTCACTTTGGCTCTTCGTGTCAATTTTGCTGATGGTGCAGCAGGTGGTTCTGGCTTTCGGTTCGTGGGAGACGAAGCAGTTATGAGTGTGGGGTCTCGTGTGGGTCTGACCCGCCGGGCTAGACGGACGTCCCCAGGCTACACGATTAATACTTTCTCGAATGAAGCACAGAAAGCATTTCTTGACGACTACCAATCAAAATACCCTGGTGCGCGACAGGAGTTAACGCCCACGGAAGAAGAATATTTTTCAGCCCCGAATGGATACAGCGATACTCTGGATCACTTCCAAAATTTCTTCGACGCAATACGAACTCGACAACCCGTGGTCGAGGACGCGAACTTTGGACTCCGTGCCGCTGGTCCCGCTGTCTTGTCAAACGTTAGCTACTTTGAAAAGAAACCAGTTCGGTGGAATCCGAAAGACATGCAAGTAACGACGTAGTGGTGTCAGGATACAGGTAACACTGTAGACGGATTGGTTCTAGGGGTCAGGCTGTTAAGGATGGAGATGAAATGAGATGACGAAAAGATGCTCTTGGCATTCGCTTTTGCCCATACTAGTTTGTGTCACAGTTGGCATCCCGAACGATGCGGTCGCTCAAGAGCGACCAAATCTGCTCTATCTCACAGAACCAGCCGCTTGGGTCCACACGGTGTTACCCGTCGCTGAGGAGGTCATGCGAGCACTTGGTGAGAAGCCAGACGCCTTCAATGTGACGGTGATCCGTTCGGCTGAGCAAATCACCAAAGCCACACTAACCAACTATGACGTGGTCGCATTTAATACGACGGGTGAATTACCGATGGCCGCGTCAAAACAGGAGGCTCTTCTAGAATTTGTGCGGAACGGTGGAGGATTTGTTGGCGTTCATAGTGCTACGGATACGTTCTACGAGTGGCCCGAATATGGAGAAATGCTTGGCGGTTATTTTGACGGTCATCCTTGGCATCAGGAAGTCGGTGTTGCGGTTGAAGATGCAGACCATCCCTCGACAAGGCATCTCGAATCACCGTTAACTCTTTACGAAGAAATCTATCAGTTTAAAGATTGGAATCGCACCGATGTGCATGTGCTTCTAAGTGTGGATACCACTTCGGTTGATATGGAGGCCGACGGGATCAATCGCACGGATGGTGATTTTGCCTTGTCGTGGACTCGAGAGTATGGGAATGGTCGCATCTTTTATACTGCACTGGGTCACGAACCAGCCACGTGGCGGGATTCACAATTTCAAGGTCATCTGATTGGTGGAGTTCGATGGGCTGCCGGGCTCGAGGAATAACTCCTACAGTCAGTGTCACGCGGAGGAAGTAATGAGAGAAACGTTTCTAGTATTCGGGATAATCGTCTTGGTGAGCACAACAGTAAGTGTCCAAGATAACCAAGGCGAATCGAATACATTGACACCGACTGAAGCAGCCGAAGGATGGGAACTGCTTTTTGACGGTCAGACGACAAACGAGTGGCGAGGCTTTAAGCAGTCGACTATGCCTGCGGGCTGGCAGGCCGTCGACGGTGCCCTGACCCGGGTCGGCGAAGGTGGAGATATCGTCACGAAAGCAACATTTGAAAATTTTGACCTTCAATTTGAATGGAAATTAGAAACAGGTGGCAACAGCGGGGTGTTTTTTCGAGTAACTGAAGATGAGGATGCAGTGTGGCATACAGCGCCAGAGATGCAAGTGTTGGATGACGACGCCCACCCAGACGGACAGGCCGCGATGACTTCTGCCGGCAGCGACTATGCTCTCTACGGACGGAGCGAGGATGTTGTTAAACCTGTTGGAGAATGGAATCACTCTCGAATCGTTGTTAATGGCAGCCATGTCAAATATTGGCTAAACAACGTGCAAGTTGTTGATTACGAACTATGGAGTGACGATTGGGAACAACGAGTCGCAGCGAGTAAATTTGCCGCCTATCCTAATTTTGGTCGCGCACGACGTGGCCATTTTGCTCTACAGGATCACGGCAATCCTGTTTATTACCGCAATATAAAGGTTCGAGAACTTCCGAGTCGCTAGTTCACGTCCCGCAACCTGCGGCACCCATGCCTATTACCATTCGTCTCAAACTCTTTACCATGATGTTTCTCCAGTATTTTGTTTGGGGAAGCTGGTATGTCACGCTTGGCACCTATCTCGGTGAAACTCTTGGGTTCCAGGGACAACAGATCGGTCTTGCCTACGGTACCACTGCCGTGGCTGCCATGATCTCTCCATTTTTTGTCGGGATGATTGCAGATCGGTTTTTTGCAACAGAACGAATTCTGACTGTTTTACATCTCATTGGGGGAGTCATTCTGCTCTTCGCCTCTCAGATGCAGACATTCCTACCTTTTTATTTGGTGTTGTTATCTTACACTTTGCTCTTTATGCCGACGTTGGCGCTCACAAACTCCTTGTCATTTCATCAAATGCAGAATCCAGGGAAAGAGTTTCCAGTGATTCGCGTGCTGGGCACGATCGGCTGGATTGTTGCGGGAAACATTATTGGAATACTGGAACTGGAAAGCAGCCCGGTTCAATTACAGTTGGCCGCCGGAAGTTCGATTGTGTTGGGAGTGTTTTGTTTTGTGCTGCCGCATACTCCACCCAAACGGACAGCCGAACGCATGACGATGCGTGACGTGCTTGGCCTAGATGCACTCGGACTCTTAAAAGAGCGATCGTTTGCCATCTTTGTTCTAGGTTCGTTTCTAATATCAATTCCACTTCAGTTCTACTACACGTTCGCTAACCCTTTTTTAAACGAGATCGGACTCGAGAACGCGGCCGGCAAAATGACACTCGGCCAGGTCTCTGAAATTGGGTTCATGCTCGTCATGCCATGGTTTTTTGTACGTCTCGGCATTAAACGTATGTTGCTTATTGGCATGCTGGCCTGGGTTTGTCGCTATATCTTCTTCGCCTTCGGAGATGTAAGCGCTTTAACCTGGATGCTTTATGCGGGCATTTTGTTGCATGGAATCTGTTACGATTTTTTCTTTGTTACAGGACAAATCTATGTTGACCGAAAAGCTCCGACACATCTCCGAGGTGCTGCCCAGGGTCTCATTGCTTTCGTTACGCTAGGTGTTGGATTTTTTGTAGGTTCCTGGCTGTCGGGACTCATTGTCGATTACTTTGCGAAACCAGAGGGCACCCATACCTGGAATGCCATTTGGCTAGTGCCGGCTGTTGGTGCAGCGCTGATTCTCGTGTTGTTCGCTTCACTCTTTAAGGAAACGCCGAGGTCAGAGGTAGAGGCCCTCAGACATTAAAGACTCGTCAGGGGAGTTTCACCAAGCAGGCTGCTATGAGTCTGGATACTCTTACGATCAACTGGTTCGCCGTTCTCTGTATTGCAAGCCTCTACCTGTTTCTCTATCTATTGGGTTCCCGAGCTTCACGTCGAGCCGCAATTCTCGATTTTACGGCGATGACTCTGGCTGGGCGCCGGCTGCCTTTGGGAATAGGTATCTTGACCGTCACGGCTACTTGGGTTGGGGGAGGATACCTTAACGGTACGGTTGAGGCTATTCACCTTGGAGGCTTGTGGCATGCCCAAGCGCCGTGGGGATACGCGTTGAGCCTGATTATCGGTGGCTTATGGTTCGCACCGACGATGCGGAGGCTGAACTGCACCACAATGCTTGATCCGTTTCAGAAGCGATACGGCCCAAGGGTCGCTGCCTGGCTGTATGTTCCGGCGCTAATGGGCGAAGTGTTTTGGACTGCTGCAATTCTGACAGCCCTTGGCGTCAGTTTTGAAGTGATTGCTGGTATTCCTTTCACGCCAGGAGTGATCCTGTCAGTAATTGTTGCAATAGCTTATACGGCACGAAGTGGCCTTTGGGCCGTCGCGATCACCGATGTCGTACAACTAGCCCTTTTACTGGTCGGTCTGTCAGCAGCCGCTTGGTTCGCGAGTGTTGAAGTTGGAGGCATAACTCTGGCTTGGACGACGTATTCGTCTAGCGAGATAGCCCAGCCTCCCATGTCCTGGATTCCATGGTCGGATGCAGCCTTATTGTTAATTTGCGGAGGAATTCCGTGGCACGCATATTTCCAACGCGTCCTCGCGACCAAAAGCCCGTCAGATGCTCGCCGACTCTCGNTATGGGCTGGCGGTCTCAGCCTAACCGTAGCGATTCCAGCAATGGCAATTGGAGTGATTGGAACTTCGGTCAATTGGTCGCAACTGATTGGCTCCGACCCTGACGCGGCAATGATTCTCCCGTTAGTCTTACGCTATTTAACCTCACCAGTTGTTGCAACTCTCGGNCTGANCGCAATGGCTGCCGCNGTCATGTCATCNGTCGACTCCTCGATCCTGTCTGCGTCCTCTATGGCCACCTGGAATATCTATCGTCCGCTTATCAAGCCTGAGGCGACCTCGACGGACCTAAATAGAATCATTCGTCGACTCATCATTGCTGTCGGTTGCGCTGCAACACTTATTGCCNTAAACACCCGAAGCGTNTACTCGCTCTGGTTTCTATCAAGCGACTTCGTCTACTGCATCCTCTTTCCTCAATTGGTTTGCGNGCTCTATGACCGCCGAGCAAATTGGATTGGGGCTTCCGCAGGATATATCGTTGCATTTACTCTCAGGCTNGGAGCAGGGGAACCGCTTCTGGGACTTACCCCGTTTATCTCCTATGCCGAGGATGTGTCGACCGGATTGGTCTGGTTTCCTTTTCGAACTTTCGCAATGCTTGCAGGCCTGTTCACGATTATAGGGGTGTCGCGATTGANCGGANGACGATGTCCCGCGGTGCAACTTGAAGAGAATACTCAGTCAGAATAGCGCACACCTAACTTCTCAAGAGCCTCGCTTGGGCATCCTTCCCAGTCCACTACGTATTGGTTGCCCAGGTACTGAAGGTCTTCAATCCCAATCTTACTCGTCCAAAATCCCGTNGCCGTTAGATCACGGAACATCGAAAAGAACTCGACCCCCTTATCACGATCGACCGTTTGCAAGTTTTGCGTGGGGGCGACCGAGCGAGGGCGTNCCCTCGACCCATAATCACTCGGCACCCGATTTGGCCAAGCTATCGCATCAAGGAGANTGGCCCGATTGGATTCATCGCAGTCCACAAAAACAGCATCAAAGCGAGCNCGACACTCCTGGTNTATCAAGGCAAGTCCTTGCCGCATAAACTCTTGTCGGGCTGGCTGATCCACCATCATAAAGTCAATAAATTCTGGAACACGGGCATCGGCCGCACCACCAGATTNNTCATCNGNAGGCAAAATCATTTCCGCCAAGAGAGCTACCGTTGCGTATTCTTGATTGGTAAAAAAGATAGGCGCATACGAACTGCTACTTTGATCAGACGATTGTCCCAGCCTATCGGTGCGAAGTCTGGCGGTCTGAACTTCCTCCGGAGTCCAAGCCACACTCGCAGCAATAGGAACCGCTGCCAACCGCTGCAGTGCTTCACGCCGCAATATCTTAGTCATTTAATCGTCTTCCTAGAGCTCACCGCGATTACGAGCCTTCGCGATGTAGTCACCCGTNCGCATAGCCAANGCCATGATCGTCCAGGTCAAGTTCTTGTCGGCTTGCGTCACAAATGGACCCCCATCAGCCACAAACAGATTCTTCACGTCGTGTGCTTGACAATGTTCGTTCAGGACAGAGCTATCTGGCGAGTGCCCCATGCGAGTTACACCAGCCTCGTGAATAATGCGTCCACCAGGTTCCAGTCGATACTCGTCGGCTTCTGTCGGTTCCGGCGTGAGCGGGTAGCCACCCATATCGTCAATTATTTCGCGGAACGTCTGATGCATGTGCCGAGCCTGTAAACGCTCGTGNTCGCTCCACTGAAAACGAAATCGTAGCACTGGTATACCCCAGCGATCGGNAACTTCGGGATCAATTTCGCAATAGCTGTTCGAGTTTGGAATCATTTCTCCTCGCCCNGAGAACCCGACCACCGCGCCATAGTAGCGCCGGTAGTCNTCTTTGAGGCTGCGCCCCCAACCTCCTCCAGATGGATAGTTTTCGACACCTCCAAAAATGCCGAACCNGGGCATGCTTCTTTTTCCACCCCAAGGTTCAATGTGATATCCACGCGGAAAATCTAAGTCGGCATTGTTTAACCACCATGGACTATACACATGCATGCCCCCAGCTCCGTCCTCNTTATGAGGAACTCCATCCATAAGCGCAGGGATAAAACCAGCCACGTCAGAACCCGTGGAGTCTGTCAAGTAACGCCCAACCGTCCCACTCGAATTTGCCAANCCATCGGGAAAGCGAGATGACTTTGAATTAAGTAAAAGTCGAGCCGACTCACACGCGCTAGCAGCCAGCACAACGATGCGCGCTCGAACCTGGTACTCCCGNCCGTCTAATGTGTTCACGTATGAGATNCCCGTNGCAAGACCGNTTTCACCGGTCGTAACTTCACGAGCCATCGCATTCGTAAGAATCTGCANCCTCCCAGTCGCAAGTGCCGGCGGTAGAAATACGGTAGGTGACGAAAAGTTCGANGNCGTCACACAACCGCGACCACACTGTCCACAGTAATGGCATGCAGAACGTCCNTTGAGCGGTTCCGTCAAAATCGACATCCGAGAGGGAATACATGTAATACCNAGGTGTTCGCANGATTCCTGCAAAAGCAGCTCATAACACCGAGGGCGAGGTGGTGGCTGAAAAATCCCGTCCGGCTCGTTAGGGAGACCTTCCACTGAGCCAAAAAGGCCAACCAGNCGGTCGAGTGAATCGTAGTACGGCTTTAATTCCTCGTATGTAATTGGCCAGTCATCTCCAAGCCCATCAAGACTTCGACGACGGAAATCATCTGGACCGTATCGCAAGGAAATCCTGCCCCAGTGATTGGTGCGACCGCCGATCATTCGCGCACGAAACCAGTCGAAACGTTCACCTTCAGCGACGGTATAAGGCTCGCCGTCAAGTTCCCAGCCGCCTAGGCATGCGTCGAACTCACCAAACGGACGGTCGGTGCCGGCTCCACGCCGAGGTGACTCATAAGGCCAGGCCAGCATGCGTGAATCGCGCTCGGTGTTCCAATCTGGTCCGGCTTCCANCATCACAACGTCAGCGCCAGCTTCCGTAAGCATCTTCGCAACCATGCCGCCACCGGCACCGGAACCAACGATACANACGTCGTAGGNATCTAANTTCTGAGGGCTTCGTGNNTTAAGTGCCATANGCTTCAAGTGCTCAAAATGGACANCGGTTTCGATGTTAACGCCATGGTATCGAATCCAACTCCGCTTGCGTCATTGCAGGCAAGAGGGCTACTCCTTCNTCCAANCGATGGCCCCGACCATCATGCACGGCGTATCCGCTTCCTCGAAATGAACCATCTTCATCAGCCTGAAGACCTCGCAGTGAACACTGACCGTAACGACCCTGTTTATCAAGGGCTACCATTCTCAGATTAAACATCGGCTGACCATTATGCCGTTCTAGAACTCGCCGACAGAGGGCTTCGCAAGCTTCCTGAGGCGTCATGCCATCTCGCATGCGTTCTACAACAAAAANACTTCCGCAGTTCTTAACACATTCCTCACCGTGTCCGGTCGCACCAGCTGCACCAACAGCGTTATCTACATACAAACCGGCTCCGATAATNGGGGAGTCGCCAACCCGNCCGACCAGTTTAAAATGGTGNCCAACTGTGCTCGTCACACCAGCGATATCANCNTTTCTGTCAAGCGTCAGCACATTGATGGTGCCNCCCACNGGTTCTGAAGGATCGCGTGGTGGNAAATAATAGTCNCGATTACTCAAAGTTTCTTTCCAGGTNAGCCAATGCTGNCGCGCCTCATCGGTNAGCAAGTCTTCTTCCTTGAATCCATGCATTTTNGCAAATCGCAGGGCACCGCGTCCGGCAAGCAACCAGTGATCGGTGCGTTCCATGACTAAACGAGCCACCGAGCAGGGAGTTTTGATGTTTTCAATCGCCGCAACTGCGCCAATATTGTTATTGTCGGCCCCGTTCATTACCGATGCATCGAGTTGTAAAAAACCGTCTTCGTTCGGATCGCCGCCGTAACCAACCGTGGTATCTCTCGGATCACTCTCAGAAATGTTCGTGCCCTTCTCAGCAGCGTCCATTGCCGATCCACCATTTAGCATTAAGTCGTAGGCAGTGGTCGTAATTTCCTCCCGCACAAGTGGATTAGTTTTAGAGGTAACCACTAGGGGTCGCTTCGGGCTCGCAGCTTGAGAGGAACCTGCTGCAATAGATGTGACAGGAAGAATGGCCCCAACACCGGTCATTCCGGATAGAAAGTGTCGACGACTGAGCTTTATTGAATGCATGTGTCCTCCTGGCTACTACGACTAAGCATTAGGCTTCGGCCCCGGATGGAGTCTGGTGAAAAACCATTTTGAGGCCTACTAGGTACATCAAAAATATTTCTGGATAATCCATGGCGGCTGCCAGCGGTCAGGGCTTCGCTCCAGCTTATCAATGTTCAATGTTCCGGTGTCTATGGATTCAGTAACAAGGCTCTGGGTATCGCCAACCCGCTGTTGCCACTCCACTAGTAAAGTCGTTAGCTCTTCGACGCGCTTGGAGTGTGACGAGTCATTGACTAAATTCTGCATTTCATCTGGATCATCCTGCAGATCGAAGAGTTGCGTCCGATTGATCTGGGGATAGCGAATAAGTTTGTAACGATTGTCCCGTACGGCCCGGGCCACGTCCGTGTAGGCCAAGAATAGTGAGTCTCGAATCTTTTCCTGTTCCCCAGTCCAGAGCCCAGACAAATTCAAACCATCTAAATCAATAGGCGAAGGAATGTTTGCAAGCGCCGATATGGTCGGAAAGAGGTCGAACAGGTAGGTGAGGGCGACGGAGCTTCCATGGGGAATCTTGGGTCCGGTGATAATTAAGGGACTTCGTTGGCTATGTTCATACACCGACTGCTTACCGAGGAGTCCGTGCGAACCCACGGCGAGTCCGTGGTCTGCAGCATAGATGACATAGGTGTTCTCGGCATGTCCCGCTTCCTCTAATGCTTTAAGGATTCGACCAACCTGGGTATCGAGGTGCGAGATGAGGCCATAGTACTCTGCGATTTGATCTCGGATGAGCGCTGGAGTTCTAGGCCAGGCTGCGAGTTGCTCGTCACGAACTTGCATGTCGCCGATTTCGAAGGGATGGTGGGGCAAGAAGTTCAACGGTAGCGGAGGCAGGTTCTCATAATACATTTCACGATATGGCATTGGCGGCTGCCGGGGATCGTGCGGGGCCGTGAACGCGACGTAAGCGTAAAAGGGTGCGTCCTCACTGTACGTGCGGAGGAACTCAATGACGGCGTCAGCGAATACCTCACTCGAAAAGCCCTCCTCTCGTTCGTTGATCAGCGTGCCATCCGGTGCAAGGTCCTGTAGCGGCACCCTGGTGTGGTCGCTCATGCCTCCGAAGAAGACCGCCTTGCCACGTTGAAAGGCCCTAAGCCAAGAAGATGGTCCGTTATGCCATTTTCCGGTTGCAAAGGTGGTGTAACCGTGTGCTCCAAGCAGTTCAGGCAAAAGGACGGTGTCATTGAGATCGTGTTGCACTCGAAAATATGCTTTGCCACTGTTAACCATTGCGCGACTCGGAATACACACTGCGCCGCTGTTTCCCCCCATGTTGTAGTTCGCAAGGAAACTGAATCCTTCACGGGCAAGTTGATCGATATTTGGGGTTGAAACGCCTGCATTGCCCCACGCTCCAATGGTGTCGGCACGTTGATCGTCAGCAAAGAGAAACAGGATGTTCGGACGATCGGGCTCGGGCGCACGGCAGGCGGAAAATAGAAGACAGACGATGCCGAGAGAAAGGCTGATCCTCTTTAGCGAGACGGGTGCCGAGGCTGGAATGTTCAAGATATGGATTGCAGGCACAAGCGTAAGCGTGATTTTATCCTGGGCTAATCGATTTTTGCACCTGAAACACGCCGGCGATCCATGGACTGGGAACGAGTTACAATACCTAAGCCATACCGCTATATCAGGTGTTTTCTTGGATGCATGGGTATCTCGAATTACTCAGACCGAATAGTCAAAAGGATGACTTGAGAATGTTCTTCACTCTGAGGAAGGGATGCGGTGCTCGTCGTTGGACGACCCTCTACTGTGGACTCGCGGCGCTCATGGTGATTGGAGGCGCCTCCGCGGTTAGTGTTGAAGCACAAGAAACATCGGATGTCCCTCTTGATTTTCAAAGAGACGTTCGACCCATCCTGGCGGACAACTGCTTCCAGTGCCACGGTCCTGATGAGAGTGCGCGTAAAGCAGAGCTTCGTCTTGATACCGAAGGAGGGCTTTTCTTAGAGCGGACAAGTGGACATGCGGTGGTTCCTGGAAATTCAGAAGGAAGTCTCCTGTATCAGCGAATTACTCATGAAGATCAGAGACGGCGCATGCCGCCATCCCAAGCAAATAAGACTTTGTCGAATGAGAACATTAAGGCTCTCCAACGATGGATTGACGAAGGGGCGTCATGGGACCAGCACTGGGCATTTACGAGGATTGAGCGTCCTGAGCCTCCAGAACTTCCAGGCGATGGGTGGTCGCGAAACGCAATCGATCGGTTTGTTCTTGCAAAACTTCGAACGGAGGGCTTCACTTCAGCTCCTGAAGCGGATAGGCGAGCATTGGTGCGCAGACTCGCTCTGGACCTGACTGGGTTACCCCCAGAGCCTAAGGTTGTCGAACGGTTTTTGAGGGACGACTCAGGCGAAGCTTATGAAGCCTTAATTGAACGATTACTCGAGTCCGAACATTGGGGGGAACACCGCGCTAGGTATTGGCTCGATGTGGCACGGTATGGCGATACCCACGGGATCCATATCGATAACTACCGTGAGATGTACCCCTATCGTGATTGGGTGATCGAGGCTTTCAATAGTAATAAGCCCTTTGATGAATTCGCCGTCGAGCAGATCGCTGGCGATCGCCTGGCTGAACCCACGCTAGACCAACTGATAGCTTCGGGTTTTCATCGGAACAACATCACAACTAACGAAGGCGGCGCTATTCCTGAAGAGTGGGAGGCTGTCTATGCCAAGGACCGTGCCGATACAACGGGCACCGTATTTCTTGGCCTGACCGTGGGATGCGCTACTTGTCACGATCATAAATTCGATCCAATTACGCAGCGCGATTTTTATGCGATGACGGCGTTCTTCCGAAACACGACCCAGTACGTAATGGACGGGAATGTGTCTGACACACCACCCATCTTGGTCGTGCCCGTGGACGAAGACCGCGAGCTCGGGCACTCACTGCGTATAGAAGCCGGTATCGTTGAGGGCGAGATTGTTAAGCGTGAGATGTCAGTGGGTAATCTGTTCAGCGAATGGATCGCAACCGAGGAATATCGCCAACTTCAAGCCCCGCTCGAGACCTCAGCGCAGGTAATGACCCTCGTGCTTAAGGATTCCGAGCTCCCGGCCGTAGAGCAAGCGGGAGAGCTTCACGAAGTCCCACTTCATTCCGGCGCCGCAGTTGGTTCGGGCCCTCAGGGCGAGCTAGCGCTGGTGTTCGGCGAGGAGTCTTGGGCCGAACTACCTTCCTTACCTTTAGACACTGACACGCCATTCTCATTAGGGATGTGGGTGTATACACCGGAAGATGGAGGAATTTTTTGGCTAGGTGGTCAGGCTGACCCACTCGATGGATTACGAGGGTGGAGAATTGAAATAGGAGAGCGGCAAATCTTTTTTCATATGGTTGGAGAGGAGAGTGCGGCGAACGGTGATCGCAAGGCATTTCACCTATTCCCGAACAACCAAAAGAGGCTACCAGCCGGTGAATGGACCCACATTGTATTCACCTACGACGGTTCTGGGGAAAGAAGTGGACTTCGTGTGTACCCAGACGGGGAAGTTGTCGAAACAGAAGGAAGTGAGTTTTTTGCGGATGTTAGTGGCAGCATTCGAACAAACGAACCTTTCGTCTTGGGAAAAGGAATACTGGCGGCTGGCCCGACTGGGGATGAACCGCCACCACGATATTTCGCAGGTGGCCGAATTGCGGATCTTCGCATATTTAATCGCGTCCTGACGGTGCAAGAGGCCATGGTGTTGTCGACCTGGCCGACACTTCAGCAGGCGCGGGATAAGAGCCCTGCAGAGCTTAATTCTAAGGAGCGAGAAGCACTTCAATACTTCTATCTCAGCGTGAAGGACGAGCCGTTTCGAAAGCTCGTGGCTCGGAGGCAGGAAATTGATCGAGAGTGGCGAGAAATCCGACGCCGAGGTGGTGTCACTCATGTAATGAACGAACGAAGTGACACTGAGCCAGAAGCACGCGTACTATTTCGTGGGATGTATGACCAGCCACGGGAGCGGGTTGCCGCCGATGTGCCTGGTTTCTTACCCCGGATGGACAGTTCATTACCGAGGAACCGCCTAGGTTTAGCACGATGGATCGTTGATGAGTCGAATCCTCTAACCAGTCGAGTCGCGGTCAATCGTTTTTGGCAGGAGCTATTCGGAACCGGCTTAGTTCGGACGAGTGAGGATTTCGGGGCTCAAGGGGAGGCGCCTTCGCATCCGGCTCTTCTGGATTGGCTTGCTGTCGAATTTCGAGAGACTGGGTGGGATGTGAAGCAGTTGTTTCGGACGATTGTCTCCTCCGCGACCTACCGTCAATCAGCACAGTCCACCGAGCCGCAGCTCGAGCGCGATCGAGAGAACCGTCTACTATCTCGTGGTCCTCGTTTTCGAATGGATGCTGAAATGGTTCGTGATTATGCCCTCGCGAGCAGTGGTCTTTTGGTGCGAACAGTTGGTGGGCCAAGTGTTAGGCCCTATCAGCCTGAGGGTGTCTGGGAACGGGTAGCAATGCCTCAAAGTAACACCAGGATTTATGAGCAGGGTGTTGGAGAGGAGTTGTATCGCCGGAGTCTATACACATTTTGGAAGCGGTCGGCGCCCCCAGCATCGATGGAAATCTTCAATGCTCCCACGCGAGAGATTTCGACGGTACGACGTGAGCGGACGAACACGCCTCTTCAGGCGTTGGTTACAATGAACGATCCTCAATTTATCGAGGCCTCCCGATATTTTGCGCAGCGGGCCATGAGAGAGGCGGGCGAGTCCTCTACGCAACGCCTTGACTTTATCGCCTTAAGACTCCTAATGCGGTCGTTAAGTGAAGAAGAGGAGGCCGTGGCGCTGCGTTCCTATGCCCGATTATTGGAAGCATACGAAGCGGATCTTGTCCAGGCAAGACGTTTGTTAGCAGTAGGTAAGACTGAGCCGGACCTATCGTTACCACTGGCCGAATCCGCCGCTTGGACCATGCTCCTGAGTCAGTTCATGAATCTGGATGAGGTTTTGAATAAGTAGTTCCGTCTTTGTGGGGAAAGGGCCGAGCATGCACCCTGTTAAGGAAGCCATTCTTACTGAGACCAGGCGACAATTTTTTGGAAAGGTTGCCAAGGGAATAGGCGGTCTCGCTCTCTCGAGTCTGATGACCGAGGATTCGCTTGGAGCTGTTCAGGGCAGCGCTTCGCTTGGGGGCCTTCCATCGCTTCCGCACTTTGCACCAAAGGCAAAACGGTGCATCTATCTCCATATGATGGGAGGGCCGCCTCAGGTCGACCTGCTCGACTACAAGCCTCAAATGAGTGACTGGTTCGATCGGGACCTCCCGGATTCGATCCGACAGGGTCAACGTTTAACCACCATGACTTCTGGACAGGCTCGTTTTCCGATTGCACCATCAGTGTTTAAGTTTCATCAATACGGCCAAAACGGTACCTGGGTCTCCGAGTTGCTTCCGTATACCGCGCGCATGGTTGACGAAATCGCGATTGTTCGATCGATGCATACAGAAGCGATTAACCATGAACCAGCGATTACGTTCATTCAGACTGGTCAACAGATTTCAGGACGCCCGTGTGTGGGAGCTTGGTTTGCCTACGGACTCGGCAGCATGAATCGTGATTTGCCGACCTTCGTTGTGATGAACGCTGAACAAAGTCATCCCAAGTCCAACATTCAAGCGATTTCGGCGAAGATGTGGAGCTCGGGCTTCCTTTCGCCCGAGTATGCGGGGGTTGGCCTACGGCCTGGCGCCGACCCGGTTTTGTACTTGCGAAATCCTGAGGGGGTATCGCGGGACGTGCGGCGAAGGATGCTTGACGGACTTGGTGAGATGAACCGTATTCATCATGAACAGATCGGGGATCCTGAAACGATGGCTCGGGTCCAGCAATACGAGATGGCATTCAGGATGCAGATGTCGGTATCGGAGATGGCCGACCTTTCTAGTGAACCGGAGAGTACGTTTGAGCGATGGGGCGAGGAAGCGAAGCAGCCAGGGAAGTTTCAAAACGCAACGCTGTTGGCTAGGCGGTTGATCGAGCGGGACGTGCGATTTGTCCAAATCTACCACCGAGGATGGGATTTTCATACGGACTTACCGGAAGTACTTCCTGCGCAAGCTAAGGACGTAGACCGAGCCGCCTGGGCTCTCATCCAGGATTTAAAGGACCGGGGGCTATTTGAGGAGACATTGGTAATTTGGGGCGGAGAGTTCGGCCGGACGATTTATTC
>NZSH01000007.1 GCA_002696705.1 Woeseiaceae bacterium
TCATGATGGAACAAGACTCTACACAATCAAGCAGCCCATCAAGTGTAGACCACTCAGCGCCTTGATTATACGGATATTGCTTTAAGTTCGAAGGGTGCGCAATCCGTCCTTGATCACTCGATCGGAATGAGCCATTGTGAAGTATGAAGCAGTTCAGTCCATCCAGTGAGAGTAAGGCCTCCTTCTGTCCAGACGACTCGTTGCGATCCACCAGGTGCAATGACTTCGACGTCACGACCGGCACTCCCATACAACGCCGCCGCCACAGCCGCTGCACAGGCACCCGTTCCCGAAGCCTCTGTGGGCCCTACCCCACGTTCCCAGATGGCAATACGTATACATTTTTCTGAGACGACCTCCGCAAATTCCACATTTGTACCAGCTGGAAACACAGAATGAGTCGCCAATGCTTTCGCTAAACGCCTAAATCGTTCTTCTTTAGGTAACGCACCAAGCACAACACACTGCGGATTCCCAACACGCAACGTAACGACATCTAACTGTTCACCTTCAACGTCGATATTCTTCAGTTGAATTTCTTCTGGCTTGCCCATTGCGGCCTTAAATGTGAATCGCGGACCTGTTACGTCGACAACCGTCAATTGTTTAGGCCCCACGTCGGTATGAATCGTGAGCTGACTTCCAGCCTGAAGCCTATTCTGGGACGAGAGTATTAAGGCAGCCAAACAGCGGANACCNTTNCCTGANACTTCNGAATAACTGCCATCCGCNTTCANCAATTTCATCGNCGCACCGTCAGANGTTCTGGTATAGAACNCNAGTCCATCNGCGCCNATNCCTNTATGTCGATTACAGACACGCTTCGCGAGGGCTGCTCGTGACTCCTCAGCAACCCGATCTGCGTCGACAAACAAGAAGTCATTTCCGTAAGCGTGTGCCTTAACGATGTCGAGCATCTCTATCTTCTATAGGCTATGGCGCTTGAAACGCTTTAAAGACATAGGTAAATCCGAGAGTGAATCCGATGCTAGGATCCGTGGATCTCATCCCCACTAACACCGCACTATCGATTCGTGCNCCACCGANCGTGTANCGNGCACCGAATCGCATCAGCGAACTATTCTCAATACCAAGTTGCGGTGNCCCTTGCTTCGTATTGTGTCGACCATTAATCTCAGTAACCACTTCCAACGCATTGAAAATCGCACGAGATATTGACACTCCGTAAAGCAATAGCTGATTATGTTGATNCCCCTTGGTCGGATCNCCTACCACNCCTANACCAACGTTCCCAACAANACGAACCGACTNCACAGTCTTGCCNAGGAGGAACGACGCAAAATAATCCGTCGTATCCAGTCCCAATCCACTCTCGTTGCTCGCATTAGGTAAACGCGTCGCCAGGCGCAGTCCGAANGCCGGACGCCCACNCGTCTCAGAGAGTAGCCTGATTTTTGTNCCGATTACGAGCGGNTGGAAACTACTNGTTGAATCACCTTTTCCTATNAAATTTGTCACACTTGATAACGTTGCAGAAGACTTCTCCGTAACTAATAGTTTGTTATAACCGCCATCGATTTGAATTTCAGCGATCGAGCCAACACCNANGCTGACGCCCGCAACCGGCGAGCTCCATAAGTTACCNTNGAGCCCCGCCAAAGGAAATCGTTCNTGCCGATTGTGTTCAATGCCGGCTTCAAACAACACGACGCCAGCACCAACGGTTTCNGGATCTTCAGTCACTAGTGGCCGTTGNTGTGCGTNNGNNGCGCCTGACCATAGAGTCAAACCAAGCACCATNACCCAACTGATAANNCCTTGTNGCTCCATATTGTTCACTTCAGCTTAAGCCTTATGNTCNCTATCAATCACTAGGGTGACTGGACCGTCATTGACCAAACTAACTTGCATGTTCGCCTGAAATTCACCCGTCTCGATCTTGACACCTTCNGCGAGCAGCGTGTGAATGAGCGCATCATATAATGATTGTGCAACCTCGGGTCGTGCCGCNTTCACGAATGATGGACGTCTACCCTTCCGGCAGTCACCAAGTAATGTGAATTGCGAAACAACCANCACGGAACCCGACACCTCAACAACCGAACGATTCATTTTCCCATTCTCATCTTCAAAGATCCGTAGATTTCGAACCTTGCCAGCAGTGTAAGCCACATCATTAGNCCCATCAGACGACGCGATGCCTACCAGNGCNAGGAGNCCACANCCNATCTCNCCGACAACTCTGTCACCCACACTTACCCGNGCCGACTNCACACGTTGAANGACAGATCTCATCTGAACATCCAATCCTTATTAAACCGATGTGACCGANTCTCGCTCTAAGGNCACCTGATTAGACAGGTCAGCAATAGGATTCAGTCGNGTATCTAGCAAATGAGAAGGNACAACATTTNTTATAGCCTTGAGCATGGAATTCTTGATGGCTGGATGCTCGCGCTCTANCTCAGCNAGCAATCGTTTTACACGTTGCCGTTGCAAGCTCAGGTCGCCACATACTGGGCAGCAACAACCTACGATCGGAAGACCGCAAGCNTCAGCATATGCCCGCGTTTCACTTTCACTTACATAAACNAGNGGTCGTATAACAATCTGTTGGGCTNCATCCGGAACGAGACGGGCTGGCATAGCCTTAAGGGCGCCGGCAAAAAATATATTCANAAGCAAGGTTTCAATGAAATCATCGCTATGATGCCCAAGCGCGATCTTTGTGGCGTCAACCTCCTCTGCCAGNCGATATAAGACTCCACGNCGAAGACGAGCACAGAGCGAGCACGGAGTCGCCTTGGCATCAAGCANATNATCCATNGTTTCGCCAATTGATGTGTGCTCGATTCTATATTCCCAACCACGTTNTTGACACGCTTTGGCAATTACGTCNTGTCTATAATTNTCGTACCCTGAGTCGACNTTAACTGCCACCAAGCTAAACTTGATNGGCGCCCGCAACCGGAGTACNTCCAGGATCTGGAGCAACGCCCAGCTATCCTTACCCCCTGACAAGCCGACCATGACACGGTCACCATCTTCAAGTAACTCAAAATCTAAGATNGCCTTCGTCGTCTTTTTTGCTAAACGGGCTTCTAGTGCCGTCCGGTACCCCACCTCATNCCCTTTCGAAGAAATAAATCNCTCNACTTGTAACCTTACACGATCAGCAATTGACGNAGCGTCTCGTCCCANCTCAATGAGTCAGCAAAGTGACGACCGGCAGNTCCGTATTTCTGTGCAAGTGNGCGATCGGCCATCAANGTNCCGATCGCNGACGCTAAAGCTACNGAGGTCGGTTCAGTAATTAAACCCGAAACACCAGACTGCACTAACTCAGTCGGCCCTCCGCTATCAGTGCAAGTAATAATCGGCTTACTCGCCGAAAATGACTCCACTGTTACAAAACCATAATCTTCCTGCAGGGGCGGGTAACACACTGCTCGACACCTTGCGTAATGATTAATCAGCGTGGACTCGTCTAACTGACCAAGCAATGTTACCCGATTCTCTAGACCTCTTGCCTCGATCANACTTTGGAGTCGTCTTCGATCNTCGCCATCCCCCCCAATCAGACACTTAACNCCAACGGCATCAGGGTGAGCAAGNGCGTNAATAATAAGATCTATTCGCTTTAACGGAGTCAGCCGTGAAACCACAAACAAGTAGTCTTCGTAATCATCACAGCGATAGCTCCGCTTAGGAGCTGGAGGGTAAATCACNTCTGAAGGAATGCCACCCCATCGTGTTAACCGTTTNTGGATTGTTTTTGATTGGGCAAACACTCGAGTGACATTGCGAGTCANAAGATAATGATCNCCNGCATGAATCAAGCGCCTNCGGACATGCTGTTTTGCTCGGGCACGCCACGACAANTTATTACTAAACCGATCCCAAAGGTCGTAGTACTCCCGCATCCGATGGTTTAACCAACAGACGTGCACTGGATGCCGAATCGCATAACTTGGATAGCGCAAACTGATTACTTGATCTACACGATGACCGTCGTGTGCTACAGCTAAATCAGTTAACCAGGTCGCCCAATAGGCNGCNGTCTGTTCATTAAATTGCCCGTGCGGAGTATAGGTAACGGTCGCCTCGTGACCGGCAGCGCGAAGAGCCGNTTCGAGCTCCNGCGCGATAACNAGGTGTCCNCCCACGCTAAAGGGAGGATGNGATGTAACGACCGCAATTCGTGCCATNNCNCCCTATCCCTGATGTGACACGCAATGGAAACGTAAACTAATAANGTTGGTTAACTTCATAACAAAAATGGCGATGGCTCAGCTTATATCANGATTAGTGACGCCTAGTCACTGGTTCGCTAAGAGAGTTCACTTTGGTATGATGACCTCATGCCAGACAGCGACACACACCACCATGCCGAACAGCAGTTCGGAAGAACCGTGGGTGCGATTCTNGTTCTGATAGGTGCTTGGTTATTGTGGCACAANCCGGAATCCTTAACCGGNCTGAGCTTAGTCGCTGTCGGAGGCACACTCATAACACTNGGAATGCTGTTTCCTCGACTTCTGGTAGGACCAAATCTGGCGTGGATGAAACTNGCCAATATCNTAGCGTTTATTAGCACNCGCGTTATTCTGAGTTTAATCTTTTTCTTAGTAGTCACACCTATAGGGTTACTCAAACGTTGGTCAGGATGGGACCCACTCAGCCGTCGAGCGTCTCCGCGTNACAGTTACTGGANACCGTANCCGGCAAGATTGCGNGACCCAAAGCACTTCGAAAANATGTACTAGCGAACTAGTAGAGGTNTTATCGACATGAGTAAGATTCAAGTGCTCACCGAGGTATGGGAATTCATATNNCTTAATAAGAAGTTCTGGCTGCTTCCCATTGTTGGCATTCTCGTCCTAGCTGGATTACTAATTGTGTTAGCAGAAGGATCAGCAATCGCACCATTCATCTATACGTTGTTTTAATGACGACAATCCTNGGTATTTCGGCCTACTATCACGATTCGGCAGCGTGCTTAGTCATCGACGGAGAGATTGCCGCTGCCGCTCAAGAAGAACGCTTTACCAGAAAAAAGCACGACCAAGCATTTCCTAGTAACGCTATAGCATTCTGCCTGCGGGATGCCGGTCTAAAACCAGATCAATTAGATTTCGTTGGGTTTTACGACAAACCGCTTGTCAAGTTTGATCGCCTATTGGAAACCTACCTTGATTACGCTCCTGTGGGGTTACCATCATTTCTCAAGTCGATGCCGCTTTGGATTAAGGAAAAGCTTTGGCTCCCTGATTTAATCCGCCGAAACTTTGCCGAAATGGAGGGCTTGAAAACTTCAAAAGAGATAAGGCGACACGTAAAGAATTATTCTTGGCAGTTATGCTTCGGCGACCATCACGAATCACACGCAGCCTCAGCATTCTACCCTTCTCCTTTTGAAAACGCCGCTATCGTTACAATTGATGGTGTTGGAGAGTGGGCCACTTGCTCCGTCGGCTTAGGTAGTGGCCACGAATTCAATTTGCTTCACGAATTACGTTTTCCTCATTCATTAGGATTGCTTTACTCGGCGTTCACCTACTTCACGGGATTTAAGGTGAATAGTGGTGAGTACAAAATAATGGGGCTTGCTCCATACGGCAAGCCTACCTATGCCACCCTAATTAAGGACAAGCTGTTAGACATTAAAGAAGATGGTTCCGTTCGGGTAAATCAAGAGTACTTCACTTACTCCGAAGGCCTCCATATGACCGGCAAAGCCTTTGAAAAGCTTTTTGGTTCACCGGCTCGAACACCTGAGTCACTCATCACACAGCGCGATATGGATCTGGCCTGTTCAATACAAGACGTAACGGAAGACATTCTGTTAAAGATAGTTCGGTTTGCACATCGGGAAACAGGAACCACAAATATTTGCATGGCTGGTGGTGTGGCGTTGAACTGTGTCGCCAATGGTCGAATTGCGCGTGAAGGTCCATTTAAGCAGATCTGGATTCAACCTGCCGCTGGAGATGCGGGAGGAGCATTAGGCGTCGCACTGGCTCTTTGGCATCGGTATCTTGGAAAACCCAGACGTTTAGCCGAAGGAAAAGAAGCTCGATCACCGCATACCGATGCCATGAGGGGATCATTACTCGGTCCTCGTTACTCGAATGAACAGGTGCGCACCTACCTAGATTCGCATGACATCCCGTACCAATCTCTCGATCGTAAATCGTTACCCGATGTAGTGGCTTCACTCCTAACAGCGGAAAAGATTGTAGGTTTACATCAAGGGCGAATGGAATTTGGCCCGCGAGCACTTGGAGCACGCAGCATTCTTGCCGACCCGCGGTCACCACGTATGCAATCAATTATGAATCTCAAGATTAAATACCGNGAAGGCTTTCGTCCGTTCGCGCCTAGCGTGATGCGTGAACATGTCTCNAAATGGTTTGAATTCGACGGCGATTCCCCATATATGCTACTCGTGGCCAATATTGTGCCGAATCGCCGTCGCGCAATGACAGACGAGGAACAGAGGCTATGGGGAATTGACAAACTAAATGTGCCACGTTCAGAAATCCCAGCCGTTACCCATGTCGATTACTCAGCGCGTATTCAGACGGTGCATAAAGATGTCTCACCTCTGTACTGGTCGATTATTGAAGCTTTTTACCGCCAGACAAATTGCCCGGTTATCGTGAACACTTCATTTAATGTGCGTGGAGAACCAATAGTGTGTACTCCAGAGGATGCCTATCGATGTTTCATGCGCACTGACATGGATGCCCTGGTAATAGGAGACTGTCTTTTAAATAAAACGGAACAGCCGGACTTTAACGAAGAACACAACTGGCAACAAGAGTTTCCACTGGACTGACGCTACACAAACGAACTTCCTGCAACTTGAAGCACATAATCGATCTGCGTCGTTTCGTATCCCACATCATTGATTAGCCGCAAGACTATCTGAAGTCGAGTCAGACTCTCTAATCTCTCTGATGAAATAAGCCGGTTTCCCTTGCGATTCGAAATATCTGCGAGTCTGTAATTCAGCGAGCAACCCAACCGTCACCAGTTGAACACCGGTAAACAGAAGCAACAATCCGAAGAAGAATATTGGACGATTAATGATGGACTGCTGCTCCAATAGGTTCATCAAGAGCAACCACCCTATAACGACGGTACCAGCACCACCCACCGCCAAGCCGAATAACCCAAAAAGCTGGAAAGGTCGGCTTGAGTATTTCAATAANAACTTGACTGTTATTAGATCCAAAATAACTCGTAATGTGCGCGACAACCCATACTTGGACTGCCCCGTCCTTCGNAAACGATGGTTAACGATCATCTCAGTGACGCNTACACCCATTTCAGTTGCAATGGCTGGAATAAATCTGTGCATCTCACCGTAAAGNGGAAGNGATTTTACGACCTCGGCTCGGAANNCTTTGAGCGAGCAACCATAATCGTGCAAACGGACTCCNCTGAGACNAGAAATAAGCCAACTAGCCAGAACCGAAGGCACGTAGCGNGTCAGCCATGAATCTTTCCGNTCACGGCGCCACCCACAAACNATATCGAAGCCTTCCTCCAANCGANCAACCATNGCNGGTATNTCGTGGGGNTCGTTTTGCAGATCCGCATCNCTCGTAACAACAATCTCGCCACGTGCATGTGCAACCCCNGCTGCAAACGCTGCNGTTTGTCCAAAATTCTTTCTNAAGCGAATGAGNCGNACGTGTGGATCTGTTAACTGGATATTTGCGAGAATTTCNAATGACCCATCCAAGCTGCCATCATCAATGAAAATTAACTCGTAGGTTCTACCATATCCAGATAAAACCTGAGTTAATTCCTGATGAAGTTGCGATAGGTTCTGCTCTTCNTCGTAGAGAGGAATCACAATCGAAATGTCGATTCTCATTGAAATGTTACTCACTTAATTACAGGTCGACGATTAAGGTCAAAGAAACAATCCTGGCGCATAAAGTAATTTTATGGGTAACTCTCTCTACCGCTTACAACGCTTTCGAGCGACGACGCACGAACACGTACACGTACACTACACAACTTGCAAGTAGAATACTCATAATTAATCCCAGCAAGATTTCACCATACTCTCGTCCGAACCGAACTGCTTGATCGCCATAGTAAATAGCTAGCAGACCCGTCATGGAAAACCGCAAGCCACGTCCAACTATGATCGCCGCGATAAACTTTCCTACAGGCATTTTGGCAACACCTGCTAACAACACGAACAACTTGAATGGTACAGGCGGTGGACTTAACGCTGGTATAAGAATGGCCATTGACCCGTACCGGCGGAACCAACTAGACACCCGTTCAATCTTCTCTGTCGAATACTTCCGACGCAACATCATTTCGCCACTTTTACCAGCAAGGTAGTGCAAAGTAAGGCAACCCGCCAAAGAACCACATGTGGCCATTGCAACGTAGTACACAATAAAGTGTTTGTGTTGCGTCACCATCCACAACACTAGAACGTCATTAACCTCAGGCAGAAATAGAAATGATGAATCGAGAAAGGAAGCGAAAAATAACCCTATCCCGCCAGCATCCAACGCCAGTTCTTGCAACCACGTTTGAACATATTCCATTAGATATTTCTTGACGGAACCGAAATCACTTCTGCACCGCGTTGGCTTGGCTAATCGTTTCGATCATCGCACTGTGAATGAGACCATTCGATGCCAGCACTTGTCCAAGATGAAGATCAAATGGACTGCCGTCTAATGTCGTTGTGCATCCACCGGCTTCCTCCACAATGAGAGCACCAGCCGCAATATCCCAAGGCTGAAGTCTCTCCTCCCAGAACCCGTCCAAACGGCCGGCTGCCACATAACAAAGATCGAGTGCAGCCGAGCCGAGTCGTCGTACGGCTCTTGCTCGTGTTAGGAAAGCCTCGAACATATTCATAACTTGTCTGTAATTCAAGTGTACGTCGTAGGGAAAGCCCGTACACAGTAGCGAATCAATTAGTGCTTCGGCTAATGATACTTTCAGAGGAAGACCATTGAGAAATGCTCCTCCACCTTTTTCTGCAGTAAACAGTTCGCGCCGGATCGGATCATAAATAGCGCCTAATTGCGTCCTCCCATCAATCTGCAAGGCCAGCGACGAACAGAAAACAGGGAAACCATGAGCGTAGTTCGTCGTGCCATCAATCGGATCAAAAATCCACACGTGCGTTGCTGTCGAATTCGCACCGGCATTTTGTAATTCTTCTCCTAATACCTCATGTTCTGGAAACCGTTCAGCGATTGTCTCTCGAAATGCAGTTTCAATTGCAACGTCAACCTCCGTAACCAGATCAATGACCCCCTTTTTTTCAATACGCACGGAATCATTAAAATGCGCTAACTGCATATCTCCGGCTCGAAGTACCGATTCGATGGCAGTAGCAAGTAACACAGTCTTGGATACCATGGGCTGTTTGTTGGGCGCGGCCAATAAATATGGGAGAAAACGTTAGACTTAGCGTGAGCGAGAGAATTACACACTCCCCCTTTGGCGGTCAAGTGCTTTAGAGGATTTCTACGGCAGAGATCTAGACTCGCTTCGATTTAATACTCCGACGTGAGTTATAGTTTCTTGAGGCCTGCTATGAACCTTTCGACAATAACTGTGCTACCAGTGAATTGTGTCCGAGGAACAATTGCGTGTCCAGGAGACAAATCAGTTTCACACCGCTACGCTATGCTGGCTGCATTGTCTGAAGGACAGACCATCGTCGAAAATTTTGCACCGGGAGTTGATTGTGCGACCACTCTCGAATGTCTAACTAGCCTCGGAGTTCACATCACTTCGGATAGCGCTGAATCATCCGGACAGCTCTCTCGCTTGAAGATCGATGGCTGTGGCCTAGGCAAACTTTCCCAACCTGCTCATCCACTCGACGCACGAAATTCAGGAACAACCATGCGGCTATTGGCGGGTGTCTTGGCTGGACATTCTTTTGAATGCACGCTCACTGGTGACGAATCTCTTCAAACTCGACCAATGAGACGGATCATAGATCCACTGGTGTCTATGGGGGCACAGGTCACTTCTAACAACAACTGTGCTCCACTCACGATTACAGGTGGACGCTTGCGGGGTATCACCTGGACCCCAAACGTACCAAGTGCCCAAATCAAGAGCGCCATCCTACTCGCGGGACTTCACGCTAGTGGCAAAACCACCGTTTGTGAAACTGTGAGTACGCGAGATCACACAGAACAGGCCTTGGAGGCATTCGGTGTCCGGGTTGAGCGTGGCGAAAACTGGGTCGCCGTTGAACCTGGTGGTACTTTACGAGGGTGCCAACTTCAGGTGCCAGGCGACATATCTTCGGCTGCGGTGTGGGCAACTGCGGCAGCAGCACTCGCCCACTCGGAAATTGAATTAACAAATGTCGGACTTAATCCTACCCGTACCGGCATTCTCGATATCCTTCGCCGAGCGGGAGCTATTGTTAAGTCAGAGATCAAAAATACTCTGGCCGGTGAACCGACCGGCTCTATATATGTTCGTTACGATAAGCTCAGACCAGTCATCATTACTCCAGCGGAGGTGCCATACGTTATTGACGAACTACCAATTTTAGCTGCTCTTGCTACCCATCGAGGAGGCGGCATTAAAGTCACCGGCGCTCAAGAGCTTCGCTTCAAGGAAAGCAATCGTATTACTGCATTGGTGGCNGGACTCAACACNCTAGGNGCAGAGGTNCGGGAACTNCCTGANGGTTTNGAAGTGGAGTCCANAAAANCTCTTGTNGGAGGGACAGTCGACGCGGCNGGTGATCATCGACTCGTNATGGCNTTCACTCTTGCAGCGCTTGGTGCNTCTANCCCTTGNACCATTCTTGGCGCCCAGATTGTCGATGTGTCTTATCCACATTTCTTTGAAACACTGGAAACCGTACGAAGCTAATGGAAACTTCTGACGACATCAACCGAACTGATAGTAATNTGTCCNNNAACAATCTGTACCTCGTTGGATTCATGGCAGCGGGTAAGACTACCCTCGCGCGNGCACTCGGCAAACATCTTGNCTGGNCNACCGAAGATATCGACNATCTCATCGAAGNGCAGGAANGCTCTAGGATTGCGGATATCTTTGATCGGCGAGGTGAAGCCTATTTTCGTTCTGTTGAACGTGGANTNCTCCATAAACTACTTCCCAAACAAGGCATCGTGGTCGCAACAGGCGGAGGGACTTTCGTTGATCCAGACAATCGTGCACAGATCAACCGTTCAGGTACATCTATTTGGCTCGATGTTCCACTTGATGTAATTNTTCAACGCCTGCCACCAAATCGNNATCGACCNCTCGCNGTCGATCGCAAGGANNTCGCACAACTATNCAAAANGCGCTGCGCNGCCTACTCACAGGCTCATCTCCGNCTGGATGCTAGTCAAGCTTCGCTAGGTGAATTGGTAAAACANACAGTCAAGTGGCTTNAACCCTAGNNGTNTCNGCTGGTAACGNATNCTGATGAGGCTTACAAACACTGGGATTGTTGCAATCTACCCCGACTAANACGTNGAGCTAATCCCGAGAACGCTCTTCNCGACGACGAAGTTCTGCGNCGTAGGCATCCCGCGCTGCNCGNGAGCCNAGAATCCACCCGAACACAAGTCCAAGCATGAGNACCGCTGGAATAAAAATAAAGTGTCCGGCACTCATCCCNTCCATCATGCTCCGCCNGAGCGGTTACTTATTCGCCTAGCTACGTCAGCGAGTTCACGTTCCACTNAACCAAGTCGACGCCAAAGCGACCAGANGTAAACAAGGAGGGCNANCCACGCGAAGGCATACGCAGCAATGAGNAANGGNGCGGCTGGCAACTGATCTTCGGGTGGTAATTCGTCAATCGGCACGAACTCATCTTGTGCNGNCTGAGTCTGANCTACNTGCACCACCANAGGNGTGAATGACGAAATCAANAGATTTTGACTNGACGCCGTGAGTGTCTGCAGAAANCCGGTTGCTAATATCACCANAAGNGTCGTTATATAATTNTTACGTCGTCTCACATCCTTCACCTTTCCTAACGCCANNCGNATCATCCAGTCAATCATCCAAAGACAAATACAGCCGATCAATTGCNGCCCGGTGAGATTCTAATTTGACNCGTGCACTTAATGTCAGAANAAAAATGAGGACGAAGGCCACACTACACCACAAGAACGCTTCACTCATCCCTGGCACCAACGTTGGNACNACATTTGTTGTCGGATGGATCGTCCTCCAGACGTTGACCGACCAATATACAAATGGCACGTTCGCCATGCCAAACAGTGCCATACCAGCGGCCAATTTATCAGATCCCGGGCCGCCATATTGTCGCAATAGCTGGTACGCTACAAAAATCATCCAAAGAATTAATGCGGACGTCAAACGAGCGTCCCATTGCCACCAAAGNCCCCAAGCTTTCCGGGCCCACAATGGTCCAGTCACCAACCCGATCAGNCCAAACAAAACAGTAAGNTCCGCCGCTGCGACAGCNAGATGATCCGCAANCTTCTTACCTTTAAACAAATAAATGCCNCTTGAGATNCCACACACAAAGGCGNCCGAGAACATGGCAATCCAGGCNGGTACGTGAAAGTAGAAAATCTTTTGNACAAGTCCCATCGTGGANTCGTACGGAGCNCTGGCAATCATCAAGGGNGCCCCTGCNAAGAACACCATCGCCATAACTGTTATTGCAGGAAACCATCGGCTCNGTATCATTTNAATATTCTCGCTTTTAGCATTGGCGCNTCAGTCTGTCATGAGCGGNTCAAAAGTCCACAATGAGAGAGTAATNAACACCACATCGAAGAAAACCAGCATGCCAATCCAAGCGCGGACCATAATCACGTCGATTTCCGGTTGCAGTAAGAGCACNGTACCNCGAACTCCAGCAATAATGACCGGTANTGTGATCGGATACAACAAGACTGGTAGCAACACGTCTCGACTACGAGCCCGTACGAGCATCGCAGCAAATAGTGTCCCCACAGAAGCAAANCCAAGAGTACCACAAGCAAGTAAACCACCAAGCAACCAAGGATGTCGCAAGATGGGTGTCTGAAAAAACAGNCTGATAAGCGGAANGATAATTATTTCNACGATGGCNAACAGACAGANTAC
Organism: Woeseiaceae bacterium; assembly: GCA_002696705.1. Taxonomy (GTDB): domain Bacteria; phylum Acidobacteriota; class Vicinamibacteria; order Vicinamibacterales; family UBA823; genus UBA8106. The sequence continues at coordinate 13,066 of NZSH01000007.1, forward strand.
NCCCAACAGTTTTCCGATATAGATCGCTGGACGATCTACTGGTGCCAANAGTANCGCGTGTAACACATCGTGATAACGCTCACGCTCAAACGCACGCCCTAGCGCNAAAGTTCCAGCAAAGGCAATCGCAATCCATAAAATACCGGCNGCTGCATCGCCGATCGGATTTTGATCGCTCACAAAACCGAACGCAAANACCAAAACGCAGGACACTGCAAAAAACAGCGTGGTNAGNAACAATTCCCGACTACGCGCTTCAATTGTCAGATCTTTCTTNACGATCAACCANGCNACTCGAATAAATCTGGAGACCGTCATCTGGATACCTTTACCGTATGAGCAACCTGACNCGTGTGNCTNACATAATGGTCGNGCAACGATCCAGTCACTGGTTCAACATTAAGTAATGCCCCATCCCATAANAGGGCCACTCGATCAAGTAANCCTTCAGCAGCCTCAAAGTCGTGAGTCGTCAAAAGTATTATGCGACCNCTATCCCGCAANCCCTGCAGGCGATTGGCCAAGCTTTTAGANGANGAGTCGTCAAGCCCNGTAAACGGCTCATCGAGCAGTACAAGCTTCGGGTCATGTATCAGTGCACGTTCCAATGCGAGGCGCTGTCGCATACCACGTGAAAACTTCATGACNGGTTCATCGCCACGNACGCTGAGAGCGGAGCGTGACAACGCTGNCTCNGCACAAGAAGCAGGGTCCTGAACTCCGAAGAGTCCTGCAAAAAAGTGAAGGTTCTCTCGAGCAGTNAATTCTGGATAGAGTTGGGTGTCGTGTGACAGCATTCCGATATTTGCACGCACATTACCGCCACGCTCGTGAGTTCCATGATTTCCATAGCGTATNCNCCCAGCCGATGGACTNATTAGGGTCGCAGCCAGTGCNAGTANCGTCGATTTNCCGGCACCATTTGGTCCAAGAACACCAACAATCTCGCCTGCCGNACATGAAAAAGANACGTGCGACAGCGCCCGCATNCGACCAAAGTAGCGTGACACGTCCTCGAAAGCTAAACAATCAAAGTCGTCCNANAATTGACNGGNGCTCATTACANTTTTTACGGTNGGTGCANATACANNAGGNTCGNCCATGANTCCGCCAATATGANTAACTCAACTAGACGCNGTAACTTCTCTACCAGACATCTTGTGCTGNTCTAGACGGCGATATACTCGTTCGAGNTGCCCGAAAAGTTCTCGACGACGCTTTACATACCACGCTTCGGCAATATCACCATCGCGGTGCTTACTTTCGACACGAACTAGCTCCCGATAGAGCTTCTCACGTTTGCCTTCCAAGGTCTCTCGTTCCCGCACTCTTCCGGTTTGGAGACGCCGACTATACGACATCCAAACACACCAGAANANAAGCAATCCNGCCAANGTTAANGCNACCGTTCGTGGAGTCGTACTGCGATNAGGTANNCCNGTCAGGNTCAGGTCAAAGGTTTGGCCNGCAGCCAAAGCTGGACCTGCTCCAACGATATACGTCGCGCCGTCCGCTTCCATCTCTCGCCGCCGTTCCACTTGNGCCGATATCATGTCCATGGATGCGTGCTTTTCAACAATAACCGCAACTTGATTTAANGAGACTGGCAGGTACTGTGCAAGTTCGAAAGTGGGNCCTGCATATGAAAGGATGTACGCAAAANTTACAGGCGTGCGTCCTGGAGGTAACGGGCCCTGTANGACNACNTCNCCATCTGCAATNCGAGCCAGTGNACTGGANCCGTTCAAAAGACTTACGTTTACTGCATTGGCGGGAAGNGTAAATCTGANTGGTGCNGCTGGCATGATGGGCTGGTTNCTATCATTAACCACTTCAAGAATTGAATAAAACTCAATGGTTTGCTCTGCACCTATCTCAACCAAAAATCGAGAATCCCCACCAAGCACAAGGTCCGCTGAACGTCCTNTCGNCGTACNCTCTNCTTGNCCAAGNCNCGTCGAGGCATCAGGAGNTGGCGNAGGAGTCGCCACCAACATCACCCTAACCCCCCCNACCCCNGGCATCTCGAAGGCTTGAGACGCAAGCTGCTCTCCGTCCACTGTCGCTGAAACCGAGACCAGCATCCCGGGAGTGACCNCCGTGAACTGAGCTCGACCATTTTCATTCGTTTTTGCGGTTCGTATCTCTTCGTTAANTCGAAGGTCAATAGAGTGATCAATGATGTTATTCGCGAGANCTCCGAGAATCAGTCGAACCGAAATCGTACCGTCCGCNAGATCTCTCGATGGTAATGGAATACCCGACATCTCTTTCGGGTCAGGCATTTCGAACTGAGCCTGCACTGGAACANCCATGGCCACCANANAANCAAACGCGACTANCACAACNCCTAAACANCTCACGCCCATTTCAACTCAACCTCGCACCACANGCCTTACAAAACCGCGCATCAGCATCATTGGAAGTACCGCATTCAGCGCAACCGTCTACCGGTGCGNCAGACTNAGATTCTAACNTCTCTGATCTTGAGAGATNTGCCAGCCTGGTTTCTAACTCTCGCTCGATTAGNTCTCGATAGCCTGACNTATCGCTCTCAAGTTGNCCGANCAGATTCATGGCTCGCGTTCGTAGACGNTTTGTCATTTCCTCGAAATCTACTTCTGAGACCTTGTTCATGGCTCGGTCGAATTCNAGTTCTTTGATTGAGCGTAAAACAAGANNCTTCTCTCGCTCTACGGCCAGACGGGTNCGATGTCCCACTAAGACGGGTTCATCTGCANNGTCATCATTNACAAGAGGCTGTAGTGTGCGCANNAAGGCCANCCCTACCAGGGCTGCGGNCCCAATAACTACGCTCAGTANGAGCGTGCCAACCACCGTNCTACGTGACATTAAGACNGCCATCGTAGCCGCAGCGAGGGCGACCAAGACAAAAAAATGCCANGGGCGAAACGTNGATTGATTAGTCGAGGTTTCGAAGCTCATCGTCCAGACGTGCCGCAAGTTTGGCATCCACTACGGTTGCTGCCAAAGGCACACCCTCTTCGGATGCTTCNCGCGAGGACCAGCGAAGCGCAACNGTNCCGACGACGACAGCGCCCGAAATTCCNANAAGGTACGGAAACAACCANGCAAGACGATTAAAACCTTCGTCGAGCGGCATAGCAAGTGGCTCCTGGCTTCCGTACNTCGCGATAAAATGCTGAAANACCTCATCTCTGGTTTTTCCGTCATCGACAAGCTCNCTCACTTCGTTCCGCATCATCGCCGCAGTACCGCAGGTGCATTCACCAATCAACTTACGCCCACAGGTGCCACACATGCANACGAGTTCTCGACCNAGTTCGCGCTCCAGAGCACTCCGCGGCACGACCGGTACTGAGTGCGCCGACTCAATGTGNTGAGCAGCAACTCCCACAGGNGTTAGAGCCAAGGCCAACAAGANNAACGACGTGGTCGCAGCGCCCGCTGGGACTTTCGAAAGGGCAAATGAAAACGTCCGCTCCGGTAATAAAGCGAGNCCGGTTCCAAGCGCCAGAACACTGAACCCAANCCAGATCCAGTTAATNAGTGGCGTCACCGTAATTTGAAAACTTGCTGATTGATCCTGCATGTCGAAAGCAGCCATAACGATATANAGATCCTCCGAAAGGCGACGCCGAATCGCTACTTCGGTCGTCGGTTCTGTTTCGTGCTTNTGAAAGAACCATCTAGCCGGATACATTTGACCAACTTCTGCACTCATCTGTGAGCACGGTTAACGTGCCTGTGATCATTTGCTTCTGACCATCGTCGTTCACGGNAANGCCATCGTGGCGTACCGTAAACTTTCCNACTTCNACCTGCTGNCCCACTTGTAAGAGCACTTGTTCGTCAAGCTTGTACCCTTCACCAGCAAAACCCAGGAACATCAAGACAATNCCTANATGNACAATGTAGCCACCATAGCGNCGCTGAGACCGAGACACCAATCCGATAATGGCGGTNAGCATGTCAGAACTCGTCGCCGCTTGNCGCACTNCTGCACCACGGACGAANTCCTGTCCAATNGTAACCGTGACGAANCTACAAAGCATGAAACAGATACCAGATGACCAAACATGAAAGTTCAANAACACTAGTGTCACGCCAGTCACNAGNGCAGCCAGTGTCGGCCAGCGAAACTGGTACCACAAATTNTCCANCGAAGATTTNCGCCAAGCTAATAGAGGTCCAACTCCGGTTAANAAGAGNAAAGCCAAGCCNATAGGAAGCATCCACTTATTNAAGAAAGGAGGACCAACGGTTAACCGTTCTCCAGTNACAGCCTCACTCAAAGTGGGAAACATCGTCGCNAACAAAACAAAGANCGCAGAAAACAGAAGAATCCAATTGTTTAATAGAAACGNGGCCTCNCGTGACGCCCACGAATCAAGTTCGTGACGCGCTCGNAGCANCGGCAAACGGTATATCAACANGCCAAAGCTAATGCTCAATATGAGCACCATGAAGACTGTAAACATCCACGCTAATTCTCGATCTTCCCCAAATGCATGCACTGATTGCACGACNCCNGACCGAGTCATAAACGTACCGAAAATCGTCAAAAAGAAGGTGAGGATTACGAGTGTCATGTTCCAGACACGCAACATACTGCGTCGCTCTTGCACCATCACGGAATGCAAAANAGCGGTNGCGGTNAACCACGGTAGTAAGCCTGCATTTTCNACAGGNTCCCACCCCCAAAACCCGCCCCANCCGAGTTCTTCGTAAGCCCATATCATGCCCAGCGTTAATCCCAGCGANAGGAACAACCAAGACACCATGGTCCAACGCCTCACGGCACGCAGCCAAGAGTCGTCCAGATATCCAGTAGCCAGNGCAGACATCGCAAATGCGAACGGCACCGTCATGCCTACAAATCCGATATAGAGTGACGGCGGATGAATCGCCATGTACGGATTTTGCAACAANGGATTCAANCCNCGCCCGTCAGCCGGAATGTCCGTAAGGTAAGTTGCAAACGGGTCTTTATTGATAATCATTACNAGTAAGAAAAACAGCTGCACACATGAAATGACNNCCACCACATATGGAATCAACTCGCGATGTCGATCGCGATTAACATAAACAGCTAACGAACCAAACGCCGAAAGCAAAAAGACCCAGAACATGATNGAGCCGTCGAGGCCACCCCAGTAGGAGGTCAGCTTATAGAACAACGGCTGCGCCGAATCCGAGTAACGNTCAACATATCGGATGGCGTAGTTATTAGTAACAAANGCGTGCACGATAATCGCCGAGGCGGCAGTCATCAACGCAGCGACTAAATAGAAGGCTCCAANGCCACTCTCAATCAGAGGAGTCGAACGACGCCGTCCNCCGACGATNGACGCAGCAGCNGCATANNCACACACAACGAATGNGGCGAGTAGAATGAAGGAGCCNAGGGAAGCCATCCGCGAGACCTTNATCTGAAATGAGGNTGCGACGAGTGCTNAGACCACCTGACAACGCTTAGCACGACGTANGCACTATTGTGATTCANCTGCGTACTGGNTCATTTCCGCAGCAACCGGTTTAGGTTCATATTTCGACGGGCATTTCGCCATCACTCCATTGGGTATAACCTGTATACCTTCTGGTCCAAGCNTACCCCTCACNACAACCTCCGCCCCGTCCTTAAAGGTGTCAGGCACGATTCCCGCATAAGANGCCCGCACGACAGACCCATTGTTTTCAATTTCGAATCGATATTCGAGGCTATGACGCTTCCGTTGNATGGAGTCAGGCACAACGAAACCATGCACCTGCAAATTCTTATCCTGCCANANGACTGGGTCAGCCATGACCTCGTCGACGTGCTTGTAATACNCAGTTCCCTCACTCAAAGTTGTCCACAACAGCCCACCAAAGGCGAGCGTCAGCNCANTCACAGTTATTCCAATACGGANACTCTTCCCGCTCAGGGCTAAGGACTTATTNTTGAGGAATTTATGCANCATCGNTNCCNTCAGGATATCCCTATCATCCACCAACGTCAATTAGAACCAAAACGCATCACTTTCGCTAGCANCTTCGTTATGAANTTTGTGAAGAAGGTAATCGACAAGCGCAATTGGCANGCCTACAACATTNGAATAGGAGCCCTCAATATGGTCAACGAATCGCGAAGCTAAACCTTGGATCGCATACCCTCCAGCCTTATCTTGAAACTCCCCCGACCCTACATACGCGGCAATCTCGTTGGGAGTCAATTTCCGGAAGCGTACGCGGGTCCTCTCAACCTGTGTTNNGACAGACTGNCCATGAGACACCGTTACCCCAGTCAAGACCTCATGGATGCGACCTGACAGCTGTTCCAGCATCACCTGTGCATGNTCNGCNTCAAGTGGTTTNCCGAGAATNGCACCATCAATCACAACAACGGTGTCCGCACTGAGGACGAAACGGTCAGGGTAACCTTCCGCAACNACTGCANCCTTTGCACGAGCCATCCTCGCNACATAGTCGNCAGGATTTTCGCCAGGGTGGACNGTCTCGTTCACATCTCCTGGCATTACGTCATACGTGTAGCCGGCACTANTCAACAAATCTGCACGTCTGGGTGATCGCGAAGCCAGCAANATACGCACAANAAATTNTGGTGTTTCGNGTCTGAGGTCAAGAATTATGANTCAAGGNATTACAATTCTAGATATTATATCCTTGCATCTAAAGACTANATNTTCGATTCAATCACTGGNCCTTTTGAGTCATATGATTCCAGCNCATACGTGTATTTCNCCAGTTATCAGCCAGTTGCTTCGAAAGCAACCAATGTCACNGGCCAAGCTAAGCTTCGCCTGGCGGACTGCCGTTGGAGAAACANTCCATCGGGCTAGCACGGTCACACTCACNAAGGAAGGNATTCTCGAGGTCTGGGCAGTCNACCANCATTGGCGTCGTGAGATTCAACGTGCNACACCCNTGATTATCCCGCGACTCCAANGACTACTTCATGGCANCTTAATTAAAGGGCTCGTCGTCGATGCGCCAGTAGAAAAGCGAGCCCCACGGCGTGTACGAACAGCTAAACCTTAAATCGTAATTATGTCTGACTCAGTCATTGTTAGTGCCGTGCGGCTGCCNACCGGAAANTTTCTGGGCGCACTGAAANNTCTGTCGGCCCCAGAACTTGGTGGNCTGGTCGTTAAAGAGGCGGTCACACGCGCAGGTATCGATCCGANGATAGTTAATGAATGCATTATGGGTAACGTCGTGTCGGCCGGCCTTGGACAGAACCCNGCGAGACANGCNGCCCTCAACGGCGGCTTACCTGTCCAAGTCGGTGCTGTCACTATCAATGAAGTTTGTGGCTCGGGGNTAAAAGCCGTGATGCTCGCCACGCAAGGTATCGCTGCNGGCGATATCGAAGTNGCCGTCGCCGGCGGCATGGAATCGATGAGTCGTGCGCCGTACCTGTTGGATCGAATGCGCGAAGGTCTTCGACTCGGCAATGGGTTACTCCTGGACGCGATGGTTCATGACGGTCTGTGGTGCGCCCACGAAAACTGGCATATGGGTATGACTGGTGAGGTTGTCGCCGAAACCTATGGNNTCACGCGCGAAGAACANGATGCTTACGCAGTCGAAAGTCACCANAGAGCGGCTGAAGCCACNCGGCGCGGTTGGTTTGCTGACGAAATTCTTCCAGTCAAGGTTTCNCAGAAAAAAGGNCCTGCAACCATATTCGANCATGACGAACCTGTTCGTNAAGACACTTCAAGCCAAAGCCTNATGAAACTGCAACCTGCCTTTAAACCTGATGGCACCGTGACTGCAGGGAATGCACCAGGGGTGAACGATGGTGCCGCAGCCNTCGTCGTTATGTCGAGTGACCGCGCAACCTCGCTGGGTCTTACGCCGTTAGCCCGCATTGTCGGNCAAGCCACGAGTGGCGTNCCACCAAGACTCGTGATGATGGCACCAGTTGACGCCATCCGTAAACTCATTGACAAANTAGGCTGGACTCTCGATTCGGTCGANCTGTTCGAATTAAATGAGGCCTTCTCCGTTCAAGCCGTGGCAGTTACCCGTGAACTNGGAATCTCGCCCACCCGCGTGAACGTTCATGGCGGTGCCGTCGCATTAGGCCACCCTATCGGCGCGAGCGGTGCTCGGATTTTGACAACCCTNCTTTATGCCATGCGCCAGCGAAACGCAGCCCGAGGCATCGCCGCCCTATGNCTCGGGGGAGGCAATGGNGTNACACTCGCGATCGAGCGNAAGTAAGCTGTCTAACATCATGTCTGCCATCCGATCAATTGGTGTCGTCGGTGCAGGAACCATGGGNAATGGTATCGCTCAGGTCTTCGCACAGGCAGGATTTAACGTTTACTTNCAGGACACGGTNCTTGNTGCGTTAGANCGAGCACGCACGACCATTGAANCCAGCTTGGNNCGACTCGTATCCAAGAACATCCTGCNCNAAGACGAGCGTGACNNGACTCTCGAACGGCTGTCTACGGTCANGGANTTGGGAGCATTCTCTGAGGTTGACTACATCGTGGAGGCGATCATTGAAGACACTGATNCGAAGAAAAANCTCTTCACCNCGCTAGATAGTCTTGTTGGNTCTTCTGTGATTCTCGCGTCCAACACGTCTTCGATCTCNATCAGCACATTGGCTGCCACGACTGCACGACCCGACCGNGTGNTCGGTATGCACTTCATGAATCCAGCNCCCCTCATGCCTCTCGTCGAACTGGTCAAAGGTCAACACACCTCACAGGAAACGATGGCGGCAGCAGNCGCNCTTTGCGACCGACTANAGAAAACAGCAGTCGAGTCTGCCGACCGTCCNGGCTTTATTGCGAATCGCATTCTNATGCCNATGATCAACGAAGCAATCTATGCACTGATGGACAANGTGGGAACAGCCGAGGCTATTGATACCGTCATGAAGCTGGGCATGAAGCATCCCATGGGACCNTTGGCCCTTGCNGATCTCATCGGTCTCGATGTGTGTCTGGACATCATGCAGGTCTTGCACGAGGGATTTGGCGACGATAAGTATCAACCGTGCCCNCTNTTGAGANAAATGGTCGAGGCCAGAACTCTTGGCCGAAAAACTGGTGCTGGATTCTACAATTATTCCTAAANGGAGCCATATGTCGTTGACGCCNCCCGTGCAACTAGCCACATCCGATGAAGACATCCTAGCCTGTCACCNGGTCATGCANGAACTGCGACCANATATCGACNAAGANGAGTTTGTCTCNAGGGTGCNCGCCCAAGCACAAGTCAATGATTTTCAATTGGCCTATCTCCGANACCAAAANTTGATTGTCGCTGTCGCAGGATTTCGCATCGGCTACAACCTGGCATGGGGACACTGTCTATATGTAGACGATCTGGTGACACGTGCTACACATCGATCCCAGGGATTCGGAGCTATCTTACTTCGGTGGCTACACGACTTTGCTCGGAAAGCCGGTTGCGACCAACTGCATCTTGACTCAGGGCTGCAACGTAAAGGTGCGCACCAATTTTACGAACGCCACCAGATGCCAAACACCGCGCTACATTTCGCGAGTGCGGTCAAGCCCAACTCCGCCTGATCACGACAGCTGCTTCGTTGAAACTAATTGGCCTTGTCTTTTGTGAGGTCAGTGCGCGTGAGATGTACTTTGTCGAAACTTTCTGACGAAATAACGTAATACCACGGTGCAAACCGTGCGTCGAGTTCCGCGATGCGATCCGTCCGACGAGCCATGTCAGACTGCCACGTCGTGTGCGCTTCGTGTCGCGCTTGATTGATCAGATCGGCATCCGTCAGGTCATATCTATCTTTACCTTCAAACTCCATGTTGCTCGGCAACGCTGGTTCTGAAAATCGATCCGCCTCAAATTCAGCCGTGATAAACAGATACCGATTTTCCCCAGGACCGGATGAGGCATCGGCTGTCTCTGTCGCACCGGCAGAGACCGCTTCACCAGTGCCGTACAGAACCTCACCGAANCGTAACGTGTACAGGATCCCTTCGGACGAACGGACCTCCAGATCGCCTTCNTTCGATCGTAACCCTCCATCACGCGTCAAATAGTACCCACGGCTCTGCAACGACAGCACGTCANCACGAGCGAGNCCCGCTGCNGCATCGAGTTGGGTCAAGCTTGCTGAAAGCCCNGGTGGCTTTGGTCGAACNCCNACGATCGACANNCCNTCGATCGCCGACAACAGACCNTTGACCTTGCTCTCATCAATTTCACGATTATTCGGCATGCGTCGATCNCCNAACCAAGTACCGTCCGTCTTACTNACTGTCACGATATCGCGTTCGGCAATCGTATAGGTGCGTTCATTNATCGAGTAATCATGCAATACAATNCGATCAATNTCGTCGCGCTCAACCAACAGNAGGTCCGCCTCAATCCAGTCTGCAAANTGCGTCGAGAGATCGATATCCATGCGTGCGGCGTACACNCGTTTCTGNTCCGGCAACCGCACAAACCTGAAACCNGNNCGGTCCTCTGGNTCATTTCCAATNATGAAATCAGCCAGNGCTACNTCATTGTCCCCTCGAAGNGTCACACGTGTCCCNCGTCCGACAAGNGANGTCTCNGTATCATCCACNGGGTCCAGCACACCTAAAGCCTGATGGTCNGCCACGTTGTCCGACCGGAAATCATCGCGGGTAATCCCGATNACCGCGGCAGCCGTTTCTGCNAGACGGTCAGCCCCGTCNGCGGGGTACTCATAATGCGAGGGAATCGTCCACACGCCNTCCTGATTCGTGACTTTGAATGGTCTTGCTGCTGCGGTCTCTTCGTCGAANTCGACGACCTCAAGTGTTAANGCNGTATTCGGGTCAGTAAAGTCTGNNAAAAANGGTTCGCCTCGNTCGGCGAACNCATCCGGCGTCGAGATTCGAGGNACGCTGACTAGCGCGAGACCTGCCAGTCCCACTGCNGCCACGACCAGATAGATTGTNTTTTTTGTTTCGTCCATGTCCTANGTCCTCACACGTCGTATCGCANCCGTACTNGCTCGCTCGCGTCGCTGGCGCCTGATAAAGACCATGACCCCAAGNGCGAATACCGGGATCGGCGGTAACAGCACCGCAAANGTCCGNATTGAACTCTGAATGTTTCGAATCTGAGATTCCATGGTTTCCTTNCTGCTNTCAATTTCCATGTCACGCTCAGCTTCGATGTTTGTCTTTANCACNTCAAANCGTCGATTNTCGACCTCTTGCAGATTCCGCGCCATAATCTCCTTTGCGCGCTGATCAAGGTCCTCTCGATTCTGCACTTCCTGTACACGCGAATCGAGTCGACTCTGGGCTTCCGCCAAAGCTTGGTCCGCCTCACTTTCGGCCTNCTGCTCTTCAATGGCGCGTTGCTCAATATAGGATCTGGTGTTCGCTTCCACTGTCGTCAGTGTTCTATGACGAACNCGGCGATTGCGAAGCGTCACAAATGATTCGTCGCCAACCAGNACGTCGATCGCATTCAAAAAGAAGGTNACGTTATCGAAATTAAGGTTCCCGGCACCCATCTGTCTGATCTGAAAGAATTGCTGCGAGATAAAATCAAGATCGGCAATCACAATCGCNTTAATGCCCGTCGAACCCGCTCCAGACCCACTGGCCTCCTCACTNTCTTCTGGCGCTGACTCGCCAGTAACCAGTTGANCTCCGGACCGAATGTGTGCGGCCAGAACGTACTCGCTTGCATCCGGACGATGTGGCAAATTGCGATTTAGCTGCGCGCCCAAGAANCCTCGCTGCACCATTTGGAAATAGGGAAAGGTTCCTGAGACCTGGCTNGATGTCACCANCGGCTCAAAGTTAGATGCGCTGTCCACTGTGGGACTTAGATGACCGGGATACAGCATGGCCAATTCCTGCAGTTCCGCAGTCGACCGATGATCTAGATTAAATGGCGCTTTACTCTGATTNCCGGTNCCAANAAACACCACTTCGGGCGGTAAATGCGCAAGATCGGGATGCGGATTGTACGCATCCCACAAGATACTGCTTGAATCCCAACGCACCCCTAACGAAGTGAGCAACGCCTGAATGTCNCCCTTNGGTGTTGGTGGTGGCTGATTTTGCTGCGTGAATGGATTCTGNCCGGCGCCCGGTTCCTCCGACGGAGAGAGACTCAGGTCAACGGTTGGTAACGGATCAACAAGNAGCANGGTTGGTTGNCCTTGTTCAATGTACGCCTGCAGATGNNCCATNTCTTCCTGAGAGAGTGAGGANGGTAACACGNCCACTAACCCGTCCACNTNCTCCGTAATCGGNCCNGAGGGAGTGATCTCNANCACTTCATACTGTTTCCGNAATTCNTCAACGACCGCCCAGGGTGGCGTGCTCCGGAANGTCTGGAAATCCAATCCTCCGAAAAGTCGAATGCCACTATTCACGACACCGATCCGCTTGCGCTCGGTGCGNGCCACCACACGCATGGAGCGCGCAATCTCATATTCAGCCGGTAATCCGCGATCAAAAAANNGAATCACCTGCTCTTCAGCNCCACACGTAAATGCAAGCCCGAGNAACACNTCGGCAAACCCAGCTCGCGCACTACTCAATTGTGGAATTTCACGCGCCGTAATACCGAATTGCTCGCGCGCATTCCGCGCCTCCTGTGTATANGGCTCGGTTTCGTGAATNACCACCTCAACCTTNGAACCCCCTACCGCATCAATTTCNGCTAACAGGTCCAGCAGNGTNGAGCGCATTTGCACATATTGTTCGGGCACCGTNGGACTGACAAATGCNTGAATAAAGACCGGTCGATCCGTAGACAGTTCATCAACCANGTTACGAGTTTCGTCCGAGAGCGAATGAAGTCCTTCAGCCGTTAAGTCCATCCGTAGNTTCGCACGACTCAAAATNNNCCCGACACTGATCACCGCAATCGCNACGGCAACCGCCCGGATCNACTGATGTCCCCAAGTTGGNATACNGCCTGCAATCTTCGGCCAGTGCCGACGNCCGATCAACAGCACGTTGAGATAGAGAAAGACTCCCGTCANGNNCAGGAAGTACAGCAGACCCGNNAAACTAACAACGCCNCGGGAAAATTCGAAGAAATGACCNACNACNCCGAGCGGCTCCAGCAGTCGCCCTAAACTTGTACTAAATAGCGCGGCCGTCGTTTCGATCATCACGAGTGCTGCACAAAACACTGCGCCCAAAATGAACGCGAGNGTTACATTTGCGGTNAGCAAAGACGCTAGCATCCCNACAGCAATCAGCGCACCGCCGAGTAGCCANTACCCCANATAGTTCCCGATGACTAATCCCGGGTCAGGGCTCCCCAGAAACATCAACACCAGNACATGACTGAACGACAANGCCACNGCAGCCGTATAGACCCCNAGCNNTGCNAGATATTTGCCNAGNACCACCTCGATATCTCCAGCCGGCAGTGTCAACAACAACTCATCGGTTCCCTGTTTGCGTTCTTCCGCCCAGACCGCCATCGTCAACGCGGGAATAAAGAAAATGAGCAGATACGGAAAGAGCGCATTTAATTGGTCAAGCGTTGCCAGGTTATCGAGAAAGAATCGNTCCTGCCAAAAAGCCGCGGCTGCACTGAGAAAAATAAATNCGGTGATAAATACGTATCCNGANGGACTNCTAAAATAGATNCGTAAATCACGTCGGGCAAGNGCGCGAATCACGGGAATGTTTAANNGCACATTCAAGTTCAGATTTAACAACCTCACAATGCCACCGNACCTGTCTTGTCACCTNCTGACNCAGNCNNCACCGACACCTGGNTTCGCTCATCACTCGTNAGNCGATAAAACGGTTGCTCCAANGAACCGCCGCCTTCNCGNAGTTCAGTCGGTGTGCCATCAAACACAAGCTCACCGTTGTGCACAAACAAGACGCGGTCAGCAATTGCGTCTACCTCCTGCAGGATGTGCGTCGAAATCAACACCGTTTTCGTCCGGCCAAGNATCCGAATATTTTCACGGAACTGTCGGATNTGGTTCGGGTCGAGNCCCGCAGTGGGCTCGTCCATAATCAGNACGTCGGGATCGTGAAGTAAGGCCTGTGCCAGGCCNACGCGCTGNCGTAATCCNCGAGACAACTTGTTAATCGGTTTNTCGAGCACTTGCTGCAAGGCACATAGTTCCCGCACGGCCGCGATNCGACGTTGCAGTNGGTCCGNGTCNANCTCACGTGCTTCACCAAAAAAAGTGAGTAATTCAAGAGGTGTCATCTCGGCGTAGAGTGGACCATTCTCTGGCAAATATCCTAAGTGCTNGGCTGCGCCAATCCGATCACGGCGCACGTCACATCCCGCAATCGCCGCGCTACCCGCAGTTGGTGCGAGGTANCCCGTCAGNAGNTTCATCGTGGTGGTCTTTCCGGCNCCATTGGGACCAAGNAAGGCAACAATCTGCCCTTGGGGAATGGCAAAGGACAATCGTCGAACGGCAACAAACTCGCCATAGTACTTACTGAGGNCNTTNGCCTCAATCATCACCTTTGNAGACTCATTTGACATAGCGTGCTCTCAGCATCCCTTCCCGNATTTNACGGTAAACATAAAAGTGTAGNCTGAACTTTTTNAAAAGTGTAGCCGTGAGTTTNAAAATGAGTANATGACACNNGTTGAAGNAAGCCCCNTGCACNANATCAGGAGCTTCNNNNACAAGATGTTAGNNGAGGCGAAAGTCTTTATGNCTATAAGATANTGATAATAATAGTGATAATCATATTTCTATCAGTAGTTTCGCTTGACTTCNTTTAATCAGACNTCTAAAATGCCGTTCAAGTACAATCTTGGGTATCATGCCAATATATGTAACGACGTGCATGTCAACACAGCAGAATCCATACATACTTAATTAATAGGGAGTTCTATGGCTGGCGATCGAAACGAGCAAGACCGAGGCAAAGCAATTGAGGTGGCTGTCGGCCAAATCGAAAAGCAATTTGGAAAAGGGTCGATCATGCGTCTCGGGCAAGACGCGGCGGTCGCCATTCCGAGTATCTCGACTGGCGCGGTGAGTCTTGATTACGCGCTCGGTGTCGGTGGCGTTCCACGAGGACGGGTGATCGAAATTTTCGGTCCTGAAGCNTCTGGAAAAACTACACTCGCGCTGCAAGTAATCGCNCAGGCTCAGTTGGCTGGTGGAATGGCCGCNTTCGTCGATGCCGAGCATGCCCTTGATGCCACNTATGCACAGAAACTAGGGATCAATTTAGAAGATCTTCTCGTGTCGCAACCCGATCACGGTGAACAGGCCCTGGAAATTGTCGAAGTGCTAGTTCGGTCTGGCGGCGTGGATGTTATTGTCGTTGACTCGGTCGCCGCTTTNGTCCCTCGAGCAGAAATTGAGGGAGACATGGGNGACGCCCAGATGGGATTGCAGGCGCGTCTCATGTCTCAGGCNCTNAGGAAACTGACNGGCGTGGTCGCCAAATCAAAAACCTCGCTGATNTTTATTAACCAGCTGCGACAAAAAATTGGAGTGATGTTNGGCAATCCGGAAACCACGACAGGCGGCCGAGCGTTNAAGTTTTACGCCTCGGTCCGGATTGATATTCGTCGTATTGGCGCAATCAAGGATGGCGATGCCGTGGTCGGTGGACGCACACGCGTCAAGGTTGTCAAGAATAAGGTCGCCCCACCGTTTCGCCAGNCGGAGTTCGACCTNATGTANGGAGAGGGAATCTCCCGTGAAGGNGACCTGTTGGATCTCGCGGTCGANCAGAAGATTGTCGANAAAAGCGGCACGTGGTTTTCCTACGANGGTGAACGNCTGGGTCAAGGCCGTGAAAAGGTCAANCTNTTTCTCAAGGANCATCCCGATACNCTCNAAGCCATCGACCANAAGGTACGNCGAGAACTCGGCCTCATTCGTGAGGANACAGCGACAGAAGCCGCGAAGGCATAATCTGGGGCAATCTGATGTTGGAGGTGCTCCTCTCTCTTGATACGACACTCCTTCAGTGGATGCTCGCATGGGCCCAACCACCCTGGCTCACAGAACTCTTTATCACGCTGAGTACNCCNGGNGTAAATCCTGCCATTTGGNTCNTGGNNGCCCTNCTTGTGGGCATCNGCCGACCCGCATTGCGAATGGGCTCCTGGCAGGTTGTACTTGCCGTCCTNGTNACTGTNCTCGTGGTTGATNGCGTGATAAAACCNTTAGTNGNCCGTGACCGACCCGCNCANCGGAATCNCTCGATNCAAGCNACTGTGNTAACACCAGACAGNCCCTCNTTTCCTTCAGGACACGCCGCGGCGGCGGCGGCCGGTGCCTCCGCCCTCTCGCGACTGCTCCCCCGTGCGCGCATCGCTCTGTGGTTCGTCGCCATCCTCGTTGGGTGGTCTCGACTCACCCTTGGCGTGCATTATCCACTCGACGTGATTGGGGGGATCCTCGTCGGACTGTGTTGCAGCGCCTTCGTACTCGGGGGAACCGTATGGTATAGTCGAGATCCCTCCAAGCGTATTCCTACCGGGCCGAGGTAGCTCAGTCGGTAGAGCACACGACTGAAAATCGTGGTGTCGGCAGTTCAATTCTGCCCCTCGGCACCATTCTCCCTAACAATTCTTCACGGTTCTGATAGCATCAGATTCCCGTTAGACATTTTGTGGCACGTTGTCCAAAAAACTCGGCAACGTAAATTGTTCTGCTATTGTTGTTTGAACAAAACTAGAAAGGAAGCTTTATGAGTGAAAGAGATGTTGTGAAAGTGCAGGTCCATGATGGGATCGTGGGGCTTATGTACTTAGCCTCCGTACTTCTTGCCAATCAAGTTGGCCTCAATTGGATCTATATAGCTGTTGGAGTAGCTGCTCTTCAAATAGTGAGTCCATTTACAAAATTCTGTCCCGTATACACGATCCTGAATAAGTTTATGCCTGATACCACCCCAATTCAGAATGGGAGCGCATAACGCTTTTCTGAAAGTTGCATTGATGGGCGACGGTTTAGCGTGTTCCAAGTGCGTGAGGGCATGCCTTCCTCAAGCCAAGCCGACGACCCGTTCGGCCCCTACGGTTGCTGGGGCTGCTCGGTGTGCGTCGTCGGCGGCCGCGAATATCTCTCGAACCAATACTTCAAATAGGCCTGAGTCCTGAGAAAGTTCGACGGGGTGCGCGACGTTCCGTGCCACTCATTGTTGAAACGCACCATCGCTGTCGGCACTTTCAGCAGTTTCAAGGCGCTGTAGAACTGCTCTGTTTGTGGCATCGGCGTTCGGAGGTCATTCACTCCAGTCATCAGCATCGTCGGCGTCGTGACATTACCCACATAGGTCAACGGGGACCGACGAAGGTGTTCACTCGGATCATCCCATGGCAGTTGCTGGAAGTTCTGATACCACGTGGCGCCGTCGGTGGTACCCACGAAACTTACCCAGTCGATCACAGGACAATTCGAGGACGCCGCCGCAAAGCGATCCGTATGTCCAACCACCCAAGCCGTTAACACACCGCCTCCACTACACCCGGTAACGAACAAGTTTTGCGGGTCCACGAAGCCTTTGTCGAGTAGAACGTCGACCCCGGCCATCAAGTCGTCGTAATCCTTACTCGGATAGGCGTTCATAATCTCATTACCGAACGCACTGCCATACCCAGCACTACCCCGAGGATTGGTATACAAGACGACGTAGTCCTGCGCCGCTTGCCACTGCCACCCAAAATTGAAGCCAACACCGTACATGCCATGTGGGCCGCCATGGATATGCAGTTGCATCGGGTAATCACGATTCGAGTCGAAGTCAGGAGGAGTGATATACCACCCTTGAACCTGCAGCCCGTCCGTCGATGGATACCAGATTTCCTCGACAGTCCCCAATACTTTCCCGGTCAGGATGTCGTCATTCACGGCGGTGAGCTGCGTAATCGCAGTCGGCGTGCCGACAGCGAACGTGACGACGTCAGGCGGCGCATAGAAA
>NZSH01000035.1:0-16994 GCA_002696705.1 Woeseiaceae bacterium
CTTGAGGACCTGGTATCGAACTAGTTCAGACAACGCGCTCTTGCGCAACGTTTGTCTGACGATTCCCTACAATGTGAGATTCAAGGGCAGCAGCTAGTTGTAGTAACTCATCAGTTCGGTTTCTGACACCGACGAGCTGTAAGCCGACGGGCAAGCTGTTAATAGATTGGCCACAGGGAATCGACAGGACTGGATGACCAGTTAAATTAAAGAGTTGTGTCAAGCGGAGCATCGCACTGCGTACCAGATCAACCTTGTCACCCAACCTGACCTCATCTCTCCCGAACTGTGGGGCTGGAATCGGTAAGGTTGGAAGGACGAGTGCGTCACAATGGGTCAAGGCTGTGTCGACCTCATGGCGCAGGACCTTTTTGCCGTGCCGAGCTCTGACATAGTCCTCGGCCAGGATGTACTGACCCATGGCCAGTCGAGTTCTAACACCTTTCGTGTACTTGTTGGGGCATTCCTGCAGGGTTTGTGCATGGTAGGCGTAAGCTTCAGGCAGAATGATGTGAAGGTATGTTGCCGGAATGAGATCGGCGTGCGGAATATCAACCTCCGTAATGTGACAGCCAGCCGTTGTGAGGCGAGCGAGCGTGTCTTCGAATACTCGGCGCACATCAGTATCGAGATGTTCCAGAAAATATGCCCTCGGTATACCAAGTCGTACTTCGGGTCGTATTGATGCGACAGCGGAAGGCGCATTGCCGTCTAGGTTCTCCGACAGGCAGCGATATAGTAACCAAGCATCGGTCACGGTCCTTGTGATGGGGCCGCCGTGGTCCAATGAGGGACTCAGGGGAATGATGCCTTCACAGGGAATCTCACCAAAGGAAGGCTTTAATCCGACCACTCCACACGCCGCTGCGGGAATTCGAATTGATCCTCCGGTATCAGTACCAATCGACGCGTACGCCATGCCTGTTGCGACAGAGACCGCTGAGCCACCACTTGAACCACCAGGAGAGCGTTCCAGATCGTGCGGATTCCGAGTTGGGCCGAACGCCGAGTCTTCTCCCGTTGTTCCGAACGCGAATTCATGCAAGTTGCACTTACCAATGATGATGGCACCAGCTGAACGGAGTCGTGTAATGAGAGGTGCGTCGGTTATTGAAGGAGTAGCAGTCCGTACATGGGATGCGGCTGTGGTGGCTGTGCCCGCCACGTTAATGATGTCTTTAACAGAAATGGGGATGCCATGGAGAGGTCCGCGGTATTTTCCAGCTGCAATCTCAGAGTCTAAAAAAAGGGCTGACTCTCGTGCCGAGTTGGCAGAAATCGCAATAAATGCGTTCAAAGAGTCATTGAGTGTAGAAATTCTTGTCAAGCACTGTTCCACCACGTCGATGACTTTTACCGACTGCGATTTTATAAGTCCTGAGATTTCTACAATGGAGCAGTTAGGAAGAGGTTTACTCATTACAGGGGTTTGGGAATCTTGGTTTGGGCAACTGTTCAGTGTCTGTGTCGACGTGGTTGTACCAGTCAGCCTGCCGCAGTTTTGCTGTTGCCTCAACGAGCGTTTCAACAAGGGAGTCGGTGTCGTGGATTCCGTCGTTCTTGATAGCTCGTTTCAACAACTGTTTCCATGAATCGAGAGTCATATGAAGATAGTTAGACAAGTGGTTAAGGTTATTAAAGTAAAGAGCATCAGCCTATCTCTGGAATTGACTTAACGCGGCCTAGAACTTCATGAAGATTTTTTGAGGCGTCTTGACTTTGCTACCGTCGACTCGGGCTTGGGTATCCGTAGCATCGTCTTCTTTTTCGATTCACGAGTGGCGATGTACGGATCGCCGGATGCTGTATCCAAGACGCTGCTCTTTTCGATGTAGGTAGACAGCGCTTGCAGCGCACTCAGCCAACCACGATCGATAAGTGAGAAATATTTTTTCCAACGAGTACCATTTTCCAGACCACTCTGCCGCACTGTGACTCGGGTCGCTGGACCTTCAACGGTGCAGGTTACTTCGAGTGCCATTGGGCCAAGAGGGTTTCCTTGTGGGGGAAGCCAGTATGCATCCGCGACGAAGAATTCAAAGCCAGGTCGGTAATCCATGACCGTACCATGAAAGGAGCCACCCAACTGACCAAGGAGCTCATCGTGATAGACCGTCGGCTCCCATTCGACTGCATATACGCCTAGTGGCTCAGGCACAGTGACTGACTGTGTTGTATTCCACCAAGTGGCTAGCGCACGTGAATCAAAAAATGCGTCGAGTACACAACTCGGCGTAGCTGTAATCAGAAGTGAATGTTCAACGCTAATCCCGTTGTGTCGAGCCATAGTGAATCAATGACTGAAGTACAGTTAACCGTATCCGCGATGCTGGGATCCGTGATGTTATCGACTTCGGACAGTTGAGTCAAAGTCAAGTGCAATCGTGTGTAATACCCCACGTGTGGGGTTTCTCAAGAAAGCCGATTGTTGCGGGTGATTCGAATCAGTAGATTAAAAACTTTTCACGGATGGGTGCAAAACTTGAGAGATCAGCTCTCCAACCCGTTTCAAGTTTTGCTAAGGGTGCATTCGATTCAATGTGCTCGCGTAGACGTGCTGAACCCGACAAAATATCGATTGGCAGTTTAACGTGTTCGTATTCGTAGGGCGGTTTGCGCCAGCTGAAGAAATTCGGATTTGCTTGCCGACATGCCAGAAGCAAGGCCGCCGTTGTGAGCACAGGTTTAAATGTTGTTCGATCGTGGACGTGAATCTGGCACCCGTGACAAACACTTTGAGCATGTTTTTGGAATGTTGGTTCGAAGGTCTTTGGTCGGAAGTCAACGCCAGGGAGGTCGACTGCGTTTAAATCCGTTACCAGTTGCTCGGCGTTAATCCATGGTGCACCGATCAGTTCAAACGGCAGGGTTGTTCCTCGTCCTTCAGATAAGTTCGTTCCTTCAATGAGGACGTTTCCTGGGTAGACAATGGCGCTATCTAGTGTCGGTAAATTTGGAGATGGTGGAATCCACGGCAGAGACGTGTCATCGAAGTACATCTGACGGGTCCAACCTTCCATTTTGAAGACCTCAAGTTTGGCTCCAATATCGAAATGATCATTAAAAAGGTTTGCCACCTCTCCAATCGTCATGCCATGCCGCAGCGGAATTGCAAACTGACCAACGAATGATGAGTACGTCTCATCCAGTAAAGGCCCTTCAACACTGATGCCGCCGATAGGATTTGGACGGTCTGTAACGATGACTGGAATATCGTGTTGACGACAGGCACGCAAACAGTTTGCCATGGTGTACAGATAGGTATAGACGCGTGTTCCTACGTCTTGGAGATCTATTACGAGGACATCAAGATCACGCAACATATCTGTTGTTGGCGTGCGTGTTTCGCTGTACAGCGAGTAGATTGGTATGTCATGGATGGAATGGTGCGAATGGGAGGTTTCGACCATATTGTCTTGGTCGTTGGACTCGAAGCCGTGCTGGGGGCCGAACAATGCATTGAGCGTCACACTTGGTTCATTCGCAAAGCGAGTCGAAATATGCTGTAAGTTCTTATCGATTGAGGCAAGATTACACACCAAGCCCACCCGGTGACCTCGGATGCGGCCTGAATCGATAAGGCGTTCAAAACCTAGGATTATTGACATCTGTCGCATTATATCCGTCGCAACCTTTGCGTTCAGAATTGGATTCTAAGGGTGTCAGTTTTTGAGGGAGGGAATTGGGCACTTGACACTTGGCGCGGGGCAGGCAACCCTTATAGGTGAACAAATGGGTGTTACCGAAGAAGGTGGCGCCACCTGCGCGGGGGATGCCGCGATTTATAGCAGTCGGCAGTACGGCAGGACCGGACTCCGACATTATGCAGAACGGAGTACGGAGATGGCAATGAGTGGTACTGTTAAATGGTTTAATGATAGCAAGGGATACGGATTTCTCACNCGTGATGATGGAGAGAAAGACGTTTTCGTGCATCATTCCGCGATCCAAGGCACCGGCTTTAAGAGCTTGAGTGAAGGTGAGCGGGTAGAATTTGATGTGGTGCAAGGACAGAAGGGTCCGGCGGCTGAGAACGTTGTGAAGGTCTAGGATTCTGATGCACCTTGCCTGCAATTTTGCAGGCTGTTTTTGGGGCTNTGCTNCNTTAGGGTTGCAGAGCCCCTTTTTTCGTANAAATTGTTCTTGTTTGGTANTTTTCTTCTTTGACTGATGGTGCGGAAGAGGGGATTCGAACCCCTACGATGTTGCCACCGCCAGCCCCTCAAGCTGGTGCGTCTGCCAGTTCCGCCACTTCCGCGTGTGGANTACCTTGCATGAATGAAGTNGAACGAATCGTCGTATTCATGCGATTAGGGTTCTTGAGGTGTTGGTGGCGTTGTGGTTGNCGGCGTCGTTCCCGNGGTTGCTGGTTCANCATNCGGGACAGTCGTTNCTAACGGTANCGCTGGNGAACCCGANATGTCCAATGGTGCTGGACCTTCAATGCCACTCACAACGGAGCCGGGCCCTTGCCGGCCAATAATGGCNAGNACCAGAGCNCCNAAGATAAATCCNACACCNAGTACGGTCGTTGCCCTGGTCAAGACTGTAGCACTTCCNCGTGCGCCGAACGCNGTTTGGCTGCCGCTNCCACCAAATGCACTCGCCATGTCACCCCCCTTGCCTTGCTGTAGAAGAACCACGAGCAGCAGCAGGAGGCAGACCAACACGTAAACAGNTAACAGTNCGTAATACATCNTATTCTTCTATTATACTTCGGCCTCTCGAGTTCTTGCGATAATCTCATAAAAGCTCGTCGGNTCAAGACCCGCNCCNCCAACGAGNNCACCGTCGACGTTGGGTTGNGNAACGAGCNTGCTNGCGTTCTCAGGTTTGACGCTNCCACCATAAATAATTCTGCAGCCTTCTGCGCTGTCGTTTCCGTATNCTTCCTTCAGATGTTCCCGGACGAAATTGTGCACCTCNCCGGCTTGCTCAGGTGAGGCATTTTGTCCTGTTCCAATAGCCCAAACAGGTTCGTACGCCAAAACTATTGTGGAGATNTGTTCGGNTGCCAAGCNCTCCAAGCNTTTGGTGATTTGTCGCTTGAGGACTTCGAATGNTTTNCCATTTTTCCGCTCATCNAGCGTTTCACCAATACACACGATCGGTTTCAAGCANGNGGTTAGCGCTGCNGACAATTTCCGGTTGACGNCTTCATTTGAATCACCGAAAACATGACGGCGTTCCGAGTGTCCTAGGATGACCCAGTTTGCGCCAGACTCTTTCAACATCGTGGCACTGATAGCNCCAGTGAACGCTCCCTGTTTTTCCCAATGNANGTCCTGCCCTGCAACCTCTAGCGNTGTCCCTTTTANGGCNTCAGCNACGACACCGANTGCAGTGAACGGTGGGGCAATAACAATTTCAACGTCGTGGAATTGCATAATCAATTTNCGGAAATCACGGANGTACGAAAGCGCTTCGGANGAGGTNTTNTGCATTTTCCAGTTCGCAATTAGAAGTCGCGTGCGCACTGNATTGTCCTTTCTAGAAATCTGACGTGATTCGATCTGGAAGTGCGGCGAGTCCAGGCAGTGNTTTCCCAGCAAGAAATTCTAAAACGGCTCCACCACCTGTTGAAACATGCGTAATCTGATCCAANACNCCGGCTTGTCTTACCGCTGAGATTGAATCACCGCCGCCTACGATCGTAACACCTGATGCGTCAGCGACGGCACGTGCTAACNCTCTTGTTCCAGTTGAGAAGGCTGGTGTTTCGAATACTCCCATGGGACCGTTCCAGATGATCGTCCCAGCGTCTCTTAAANNTNGTGCATAGTGGCTCACTGTACTGGGGCCAATATCAACGCCAAGACGTTGTCCGATATTTACATCGCCGACTGCAAGCGTGTCCATCGCGACAGCTGTATCAAACCGTTCTGAAACCACGTGATCAATAGGTAACTCAAAGCGAACATTTTTGGNTTCCGCATCTTTCATAAGGCCGACAGCTATATCAACCAATTCGTCTTCCACGAGTGAACGACCGATCGGAATATTACGCCCTTTAAAAAAAGTGTAAGCCATGGCCCCACCAATGAAAACCGCATCAACCTGGGAAAGAAGATTCTGAATGACTTCGAGCTTGCCTGAAATTTTTGCACCACCCAGAACTGCAGCGAACGGACGCTTTGGATTCCATAACGCATCACCTAAATAATTTAATTCAGCAGTCATTAGTAGACCGGCAGCCGACTGNTTAAGATAATTGACAATACCTTCAGTGGAGGCGTGAGCTCGGTGTGCGACTCCAAATGCATCATTAATGAAGATATCTGCTAGCAAAGAAAGTTCTCTTGCGAACTCAGGGTCATTTTTCTCCTCNCCTGAGTGAAAACGTAAATTCTCTAAAAGCACGATTCCACCACTGCCGGCTTCAAGGACAGCCTCGATGGCAGCAGTGCCGATAGTTTCGGGCGAAAAAAATACAGGGTGATTCAATAGTTTCTCAAGTCGATAAGCGACGGGCTTCAGACTTAATGTATCGCTGGGTGTTCCATTCGGACGACCGAGATGCGAAGCAAGTACGACGGTTGCGCCCTGCGCTAATGCGTATTGAATTGTTCCGAGGGAGGCGCGAAGACGTGTGTCGTCGCTAATTACGCCATCCTTGATCGGGACATTGAAATCAACGCGAATAAGGACGCGCTTACCAGCAAGGTCGAGGTCGGTGATCGTTTGTTTTTGCAATACGAGNCCGTGNCCATTAAATGCCTACAGACCTTTCGCGGCGATAAACTCCACGAGGTCNACACAACGGTTGGAATATCCCCATTCGTTGTCGTACCAGGATAGTAATTTCACGAAGTTGCCATCCATAACTTTTGTATAGGCTGCGTCAACGATTGACGAATGAGGATTACCTTTAAAGTCNACNGAAACAAGTTCATTGTCTGAGACTTCCANTATGCCTTTTAAATTCTCANTTGCNGCNTCTCGAAAGGCANCGGTAATTTCTTCACTTGTCGTACTACGGTTTAANGTNCCCACTAAGTCAACAATCGACACGTTGGGTGTAGGAACCCGCACAGAGATACCATCCAGTTTACCTTTAAGATCAGGNAGTACTTCACCGACGGCGATNGCNGCACCGGTCGTTGTTGGGATCATGGAGACTGCNGCNGCACGGGCACGACGAAGATCTTTATGCGGCAGGTCGAGCAACTGTTGGTCGTTGGTATAGGAGTGAACNGTCGTGATCCAACCGTGCTTTAACCCGAAATGTTCGTGCAACACTTTTGCTATTGGTGCAAGACAATTCGTGGTGCATGAGGCATTTGAAATAATCCGGTGTGTTGCGGGGTCATAAGAATCTGCATTAATTCCAAGCACCACAGTTANATCAGGATTCTTGGCTGGCGCGGTTACTATGACNCGTTTAGCTCCGGCAGCNAGATGCTTNCTGGCATCGTCGCGTTTTGTAAATAGGCCAGTTGATTCCAGCACGATATCAACGCCGAGGTCTTTCCANGGCAGTTGTGAGGGGTCCTTAGATGAGAGGACCTGTACACGAGTNTCATCGATGGCGATNGCCCCGTCAGTCGCCTGAATNGACGACGGCAAGTTNCCCATGACAGAGTCATACTTTAAAAGGTAAGCAAGCGTGTCGGTNTTGGTTAAATCATTGACCGCGACAACTTCAATNTCGGGTCTTCCCANNGTGACNCGCATGATGTTTCGGCCNATTCGACCAAAGCCNTTGATTCCGACGCGAATGCTCATNAACTNGTCTCCTGNGNCAGTNTCTGNTGNTTGAGAAGCAGGTTCACTTCCTTGTCTGTATTNATTGTAATTAACGCTCTTGCGTAGCGTCAAACTGCAGGCTATACTCCGCGCGAGCGNACTCCCACCATGTACTTCGCGTACAGTTGTTTAACCTTGGCGTTTTTCGCTGTAGTGTCACCATATTTTGCCTACCAGGCATTACGGTATCGCAAATATGTTGGCNGNTTCTGGCAGCGAATGGGGTANTTACCCCTTTCATTCAATTTGGATGGGGAAGNGTCNNTTTGGATTCATGCNGTNTCAGTAGGTGANGTGNTGACGGCACGNGCAGTGGTNCCNGCGCTCCGTGCGACNTATCCCGGTCTTCGNATCTTTTTGTCGACGACCACTATGACGGGTCAGCAATTAGCACGCCAANACCTTCGNGNAGTTGATGGTGTGTTTTATTTTCCGTTTGATCTNGGCTTCATTGTNAANCGTACGCTTAGCCTGGTTCGGCCGCGTCTCTTTATCATGATGGATACTGAAATTTGGCCACACCTCTTGCGTGCGTGTCGTCAACGGGGNGTAAANACCATTCTTNTTAATGGCAGAATCTCGTCACGTTCGTACCCTCGGTATCGATTAATCCGTCCATTGTTTCGACACGTGCTTGCGNACATTGACAGNTTCTGTGNTCAGAGCGAGGANACAGCACGNCGGCTAATCNAGCTTGGCGCAGATCCTACTCGGGTAACTGTAACGGGTAGNCTTAAATTTGATTCACTTGAGNGGATGTCGGATCGNAGTGGNNTGCCAGCGAGTGATCGAGTTTTGCGACACTTTCGGATNACTGATGGGCGACTGGTCGTNATTGCNGCGAGTACGCTNAAAGGNGAAGAGTCCTCAGTCTTNCGTGCCTTTAGTAGAATTAAGAGAAACAANCCTGACGCACTCTTGATNATCGCTCCGAGACACCCAGAGCGATTCNNGGCTGTTNTGCAGTTAAGCGAGCAGGCTGGATTTGANACAATGCGACGGAGTGATTTAACGATTGATTGCGAACCNAGAGTAGATGTCGTGATTCTANACACTATCGGAGANCTCGCGCGCGTGTACGAAGTGGGNACCGTTGTTTTTGTTGGAGGAAGCCTGGTTAATGCTGGCGGGCACAACATTCTTGAGCCGGCTGTGTTTGGTAAGCCGATTCTTTTTGGTCCTCACATGGAGAATTTTCAAGAAATTGCAGATACATTTGTCGAAAATGGAGCAGCATGCCAAGTTCAATCGGGTCAAGAATTGGAAGACATGCTAGTTAAGCTCCTCGCCGATCCCGTTCGACAGGCTGGCCTTGGAGTTTCTGCGCGTACCCTGGTCGAAGCCAACCGTGGGGCTAAAGATGCTACGTTAGATGTAATATCAATGCTACTGCCTAGCGATGATCAAACTGCTATCTCGTAGCGTTCATTTCGTATCGTCAACGGAACTGGGACATCTTAGAACAACATGAAATCCCATTCTTNTTACTCGTAGACCAATACTTTGAATGTNCTGAGTTCACTATTCGGTGAAATCGTTAAGCGACGTCGNCGCTGGTACGACCGACATGCGACTGNTCGGCGGAGGCTNGNCTGCCCAGTTATCAGCGTTGGGAGTTTGTCGGTTGGTGGCAGTGGAAAGACACCTGTGGTAGCACACCTNGCCAAATTGCTTGNGGNCGGAGGTGAGCGCCCAGCCATTCTGAGTCGAGGTTATGGACGGAAAGATTCTGCTGACGGAGTTGTCGTGGTCCGTGACGAGGAGGGTGTACAAGCTCCGCTTGCTCGTGCNGGAGACGAGCCTCTCATGCTTGCTCGTAANCTGGATGNTGTCAGGGTTGTCGTTGCGCCAGATCGTTATTTGGCAGGCAGACTTGCTGAAATGAGACTCGGTTGCTCCGTTCACCTGCTCGATGACGGATTTCAACACTTACAGCTTGANCGTGATATTGATTTACTCGTGATGCACAGTGATGAGTTTGAGGATCCACAGNTGCTTCCGTTTGGTANGTTGCGCGAACCTTTGGAAACTGCCGCAAGAGCTGACGCGTTGCTTGTTTCAGGGGATATGTCCGGAACAGGAAAGTCGATTATAGACACGTTGCAGCTATCACGGATCTANCAAATNCAGCGGGTATTGGACGTTCCTAGATCGACAGACTCTGGGAANAGCCCTGTGNCATTATCGGNGTCGAGTCGTATCCTTGCTATNGCCGGNATTGCCAAGCCAGATCGNTTTTTCTCTGAGATAGGAANATTNGGNGGGANAGTAGTTCGGANCTTAGCATTTNCTGATCATCACGAATTCACCCAGCAAGACATCGTGAAAATCACTGANCTCGTCAGGGCTTTACGNNTTGACCTCGTCTTAACGACAGAAAAAGATTACGTCAGATTAGAGCGTTACCAGCCATTTGCGTTTAATGTTGCGATTGTTCCNCTCANGATTGAAATCNAAGAAGAAGGGGAATTTCTNTCGTGGATTACNTCACAGTTNGCNGCAACGCGTGAAAAAAGAAAGCAANNNGATGGTGCGCCGTAAGANCAGTTTTTCTGATCGCCTGGAGTANTTCATTGTCCAATGTGTGGCAAGCGTAGTTGCAGTACTGCCTTGGACCGTGCTCGATTGGTGTGGTGGTGCACTGGGTTGGNTGTTCTATGTAGTTGANGGACCGCATCGTCGTCTGACCCANGAGAATTTGCAAGCTGCGTTTCCTTNAAAATCCAAGCAGGAGTGCCGANCCTGTGCACGTGCTACTTTTGTGCATTTNGGGCAGGTGGTTTTAAANCTCTTAAAGTTNTGGAAGTTTTCACCNGAACAAATGAGTGCNCGGGTTGAGTTCNTTGGGAGTGAANATGTTGAGCAAGCTCAGACNGANGGCCGNGGAATTTTATTTTGCACCGGACATTTCGGATGCTGGGAGTTACAGGCGTTAGTACATGCATTACGGTTTCAACCGATGGCCGTTCTGGCGCGACCATTAGACAATACTTTTCTCAACGAGTATTTGGAGACTATTCGGACTTCCACAGGNAACTCAGTTATTTATCGGCGTGGTTCTCTTCGGCGGGTGCTGCGTAAACTTGCCGAAGGGGGNGGAGTAGGCATGTTAATTGATCAGCANATACAGGGCAGGGATGCCATCTNTGTTGATTTTTTTAATCGACCCGCGGCGACGACTTCTGCTCTGGCNGCGCTGGCCGCGCGCACTGGAGCAAAGGTGATCCCACTATTTGCNCTTCCTCTTCAGGGNGGGCGTTACCAGATGATTTATGAGCACGCTGTTGAGCCTCCAGAGGATAACAGTGATAAGGAGATGCAAGCGTTTACGCAGCGATGNACCAATGTNCTTGAGACNTACGTTCNTCAACANCCTCATTTGTGGTTGTGGATGCATCGACGATGGCGTGATGNNGAGCCGAANCNGGNTCAGACGATAAGTGCATCTCCAACGACGAGCTCCGATGGGAAGTCGGCTACCTCGANGTCAAAACAACTTCGTCANGGANGAGTTGCCTGATCTGTAANAGGAGATTACTGNGNNTGAAATGCGTGTTCTGATTAGAACTCCGAATTGGCTAGGCGACATCGTTATGGCGTTGCCNGCCACTNCTGCGNTCAGNCGTCATTTTTCNTCGGCGACCTTGTGTGTGGCGGCTCCAGTAGCGCTAGCACCGTTNTTCAAGGCGGTTGAGGGGATCGATGAAATNATCGGTTTGTCCGGTCATGGCNTTNTCGAAACAAAGCAAGAGATTACGACAATTGCCAAAGAAAATTTTGACACCGCAATCTTGTTTCCGAATTCATTCCGCTCGGCGTGGGTCCTTTATCGTGCTGGGGTACNAGAACGGTGGGGTTANAAGTCGGATTTCCGTGGATGGCTCCTGTCACGCGCAATTCGAAAACTCAAACANGAAGGAANANNTCAGCGTCATCAGGTGAACTACTACGNAGATCTTGTTCGCGGTCTTGGAATTNATTCGAACAAGACAAANCCTCGACTAATACCTTCCCNAGATATGAAGGTGTTGGGTGCTGACTTGCTTGATCGTCGCAATGTTGCAAGAGACAGTGGGCCTTTTATNGGTATAGCGCCNGGTGCTGCCTACGGNCATGCGAAACGNTGGTCTCCATTACGATTTGCTGAGGTTATCTTGCGCCTTTACCGATCAATTGATGCGACTTGCGTACTGGTAGGTAGCAACGCTGATCGTGATGCTGGAAGTGCGATAGAATCCGCCTTACTGACGCTTGANCATGANGGCCAGAAGACGCNTATGNGTTCTCAGAAATTTGTAAATCTTATTGGCATGACGGACATTTCCNCGTTAATCGGGATTGTGTCGCAATGCCAAGNGTTCTTGTCAAATGATTCGGGTGCNATGCATCTAGCATCTGCGNTGGANATTCCTGTCACAGCCGTNTTTGGTCCTTCTGATGAGTTTCAAACCTCTCCANTTGGTCGACACACCATTCTTGTGAACCCNGTTCGGTGNCGGCCCTGCTTNCTCCGTGAGTGTCCAATTGATCATCGGTGCATGTCTGGCATTTCTAGCGACCNGGTCNTTGAAGCNCTTNAACAACAACTGGTCGAGGCAANNTCGTGAGNGGAACTCACCTTGCGCCGACNGTGTTTCTCGATCGTGANGGTACTTTAATTGAGGAAGTNGGATANCTCAGTCATCTTGATCGTATCGNGCTGTACCCATGGAGTATAGAATCGGTTAAATTACTCAACCGAGCCGGTTTCAAGGTCGTTGTAGTAACCAATCAGGCTGGTGTTGCGCGCGGCCTCTTCGACGAAGACTTTATTGATGAAGCCCATCGATTTCTCGATCAAAAATTCNGTGATGGGGGNGCTACGATCGANAAGTTTTACTATTGCCCGCATCACCCNGAGGCGTCNGTNGAGGCGTATCGTTNTGAGTGCGACTGNCGCAAGCCTAAGGCTGGGATGCTTTGGAAGGCTGCTCAGGAGTTACAGTTGGAACTAAGCCATTCTTTCGTCATTGGCGATAGATTGAGTGACCTGCGGCTCGGGCNAGCNGTCGGNGCNANAAGTNTGCTGGTTCGNACGGGTTATGGTGAAACTACAGCAAGAGANCTGACTGATGACNTTGANGTTGNTTACACAGCNCCAGAATTGATGACTGCTGTTGCTTGGATTTTGCGACANTCCANGTGACCATGTAGGNGAGAAAAGGTNTTTCATGTATCCACTTCCNCCAGTTCAAGCACTNCCNGGAAATCAAGATCGCATGACCAGATTTCTGGAACTCATTGACGGACTGGCAAATCGTCGTATCGTCGTGATAGGTGATGTTATCGCTGACGAATTTATTTCTGGAAGAATTTCACGNGTNTCGCGTGAGGCGCCAGTCTTAATTCTTTCTTACGACTCCACTCAGATCGTCCCCGGNGGAGCTGGNAATGCAGCAAATAATGTAGCCACACTCGGTGGACNGATCGACATNTTNGGGCTCATAGGTCGTGACGAAGCGGGNCGNCGNACCGTNGCNGGTTTTGCTCCAGGTGTGAATAGCAAAGGTCTAGTTAAACTGCCCAAACATTTGACGCCAACAAAAACCAGAATTCTCGCTGGCGGNGCGCATTCGGCCAAGCANCAAGTTGTGCGTATAGATCGTGTGCCCACNCTCAACTTGGACGCTGCATTCCATCGTTCCTTCAGTCGATCAGTTTTGCGTGCCGTACGGGATTGTGATGGTGTCATTTTTTCTGACTATGGTTCAGGACTAGTGACGTCAACNCTCGCCGCTTCGGTACTAAAAGCCGTCCACGGTCGTTCGAAGCGCCGTCGGCCAATTCCAGTTCTAGTAGATTCCAGGTANAACCTCCTTGCCTTTAAAGGNTTTACAGCTTGCACACCGAACGAATCAGAGGTTGAAGCATTACTCGATNTACACNTNGACGATGATGCCGTTCTCAAACGGGCAGGGCGAGCGTTACTAAAACGCACCCAGATGGNGTCAGTTCTTGTCACGCGTGGGAGTCGNGGNATGNTGNTGTTTGAGAAGTCNAAGCCTGCTGTAGAAATTCCAATTTNTGGGACCGACGAGATTGCCGATGTGACTGGAGCCGGTGANACGGTTATTGCAACTATCACACTGGCACTTACCGCGGGCGCCTCAATNTATGANGCCGCAAGACTTGCGAACTACGCTGGAGGTATAGTCGTTATGAAGCGTGGCACTGCGACAGTCTCGAGTGATGAACTTCGGGCCGCTNTAAAATCCGATCACGATTTTTCTNGNGGGTAGTTGAAAGCAACGGACCATTAAGAAAGCAAGCATGAGGGATTGTGGGAGAAATTATTACGTTGNATGCACTGGTAAAGTGCGTCNCGGAGTATCGAGCAGCTGGTGAAACGGTTGGGCTNGCCAACGGATGTTTTGACGTNCTTCACGTTGGNCATGTGCGCTACCTNTTAGGCGCTNCTCGAGAAGCTGACCGACTTGTCGTTGCAGTNAACGATGATGCATCGGTGNGTCGCTTAAAAGGTGCTGGGAGACCGATTCTGACAGTTGTTGATCGCGTCGAGATTGTGTCAGCGCTGCGTGTTGTGGATAAGGTGCTCGCATTTTCTGGCGATACCGTTGCCGACGTTATTCGAGCCNTCAAGCCGGATGTGCACTGTAAGGGTAGCGACTACACTGTTGAGTCGGTTCCCGAGGTAGACCTAGTTGCGTCATACGGAGGTCGAACAGCAATTGTTGGTGATCCAAAAGATCATTCGACGCGAGAGTTGCTTGCCCGCATTGTTCGAGATGTTGGCAGTCNCTGAGTGTTGGACTTTGCGATGATGAGCGAGCGTATCCTGATTGTTCGGCTTGGCTCTCTCGGTGATATTGTCCATACGCTCCCTGTCATTTCGGCGCTGAAGCGNGCCATGCCTCATAGCCAGATTGACTGGATCGTCGATGAACGAAATCNAGCGATCCTTGAACTCACGCAGGGACTTAATCGCCTTATCGTCCTGCCAACGCGAGCCAAATCAATAATTGGAACTTGGAAAATATTGCGNGAATTGCGGCAGCAGCACTACGATGCAGCACTTGATCTTCAAGGACTAATGAAATCGGCAGTGGTGGCACGTGTCAGTGGTGCTAAGCGAATCATTGGNTTTTCACGTGAGCACTTGCGAGAATCGGCTGCCCGTTTGTTTTACACTGAAGTATGCGNNCCGTCCANCAANCCGCATGTTATCGATAANAATTTAAGTGGAGCGGCTGCTTTGGGTGCAGACGTTACACTTAAGNAATTCCNGATTTCTGTTCCTGCTTCGGCCAAACCCGCTGAGCTTCGGAGCAAACTTGGTTTNCAGCCAAGCACTGATTATGTGCTTTTGAATCCAGGAGCGGCTTGGCCGAACAAGCGTTGGCCANCGGCGCGATTTGGTGAATTGGCAAGCTGGCTCAAAAGCCATCACAATCTTGGTTGTGGTGTCTTATGGGGCCCAGGGGANCAATCGCTTGCAGAAGAAGTGGTTGCTTTCTCGAATGGGNCGGCTGTGATTGCNCCAAGGACGACTATTGGTGATCTGGTTGCACTTATTAAGGATGCAAGGCTTGTTGTGTCTGGCGACACTGGGCCCATGCACATTGCCGCCGCAGTAGAAACCGCCATCGTGGGAATTTACGGCCCAACTGATCCGCGACGAAATGGCCCATGGGCTCCAGGCGACCTGACAATTTCTCGCTTTTCAGATTGTGGTTGTCATCATCGTCGACGATGCGGAGCGGCACAATGGTGTTTGGAATCAATTCCTGTAGTGGACGTGATCGACGTGGTCGAGCAGCGCTTACAAATTGTTCGGGATAATGAATAACCTTCTTCCTTCGACAGCACCACACAGTGTCCTCTTCTCTATCGCCCGCTGGAGGGTGCCGATAGGTTTTGTCTTGGCTATTATCGTGTTAGGACAGACAAGTCCAACCTGGATAACACTTGCTGTAGGTGGGGGAATGGCATGCGCTGGTGAGAGCCTTCGTGTTTGGGCCGCTGGTCATTTATTGAAAGGACGGGAGGTGACGGTATCGGGTCCATATCGAAGGTGTCGTCATCCCTTGTATCTCGGTTCTGGACTTATGGGTTTAGGTTTTGTCATCGCTTGCGGAAGCGTGCTAGTGGCGGTGGTAGTGCTGGCCTACTTGGGTGTCACATTGATGGCTGCAATACTTACTGAGGAGGCCGTTCTGCGCGAACGGTTTGGCAACGAATACGATCGTTATGCTGACGGCTTGACCTCTAATTCTGACCGACGATTTAGTGTCGATAGAGCAATCGACAACCGTGAGTACCGGGCGATTTTTGGACTAGTGATGGTCGTTGGTTTGCTCGCCTTTCGGATTTGGATGGGTTGAGGCGTGATGTTGATTTTTCATGATGTTTCAGTCGTGAGTCGCCGCGTAATTAACCGAAAAAGTAACTATTACTTTATAATGCTGTGTTGGGTTTGAAGTCGGATGGTGTGCCGGGCGGTTAGCTCAGTGGTAGAGCACCGGCTTTACACGCCGGCTGTCACAGGTTCGAATCCTGTACCGCCCACCAGGTTTTAAGTTAGCGGGGCCGTAGTTCAGCTGGTTAGAACGCCTGCCTGTCACGCAGGAGGTCGCGAGTTCGAGTCTCGTCGGCCCCGCCAATCTCTTCGACATTTAAAAGAACACGAAGCCGTTAACCTCGGCCTGTTCGTTAANCATTTATNTATAACAGGCGATGGATACCAGAGTGNAATTNTGGGTGCGGACTAAGACTCTNGCCTGCGCCTNATCTNCCGAACTGNCATGATACGATGACCTTGATATTTTCATGCCATTTCGAGATATCNCTGGTCATCGTTCGATCCTGACCCTCTTGTCGAGGGCCGTNATGCGGGAGAGTTTCCTCCCCACCCTGTTNTTCGTGGGNCCGAACGGTGTTGGCAAACGCCGAACGGCTATGGCCTTGGCCNAGGNNGTCAATTGTGAAAAGCNGGTGTCAAGCAAGANCGATTCGGCGTATCNCACGGCCGGGANGNAAAGCGACACCTCGGATGTCGGTGTCGATGCCTGCGGCCAATGCGAGTCCTGTCAACGCATCGACCGAGAATTACACGCAGATGTNCTGNTNGTCGCTNCAGGNGAAAACGNNNCCATTAAAATNGANCAAATTCGTNCTGCNATCGAACATTCAAGNTATCGTCCGTTTGAAGGNCGTCGTCGTTGCGTGATCATCGATGACGCNGACANGCT
>NZSH01000035.1:16999-30672 GCA_002696705.1 Woeseiaceae bacterium
TTNCTGCNCAGANCGCGCTACTTAAAANCCTTGAAGAACCNCCANCAACTTCATTGTTTGTNCTNGTTTCAGCCCGNCCGGACANGNTGTTGGCNACNGTCCGTTCGCGCTGTCCGCAATTCCGTTTTGGGCCNCTAACTCCAGCGGAAATNGCAGCTGNATTGGTACGGTCGCATAATTACAGCGAGACGGACGCAAACATTACTGCGGCCTCTGCTGATGGGAGTCTNAAGGCCGCTNTAGACGCGAACACGGANGAGGTGTCGCGTGCCCGCGATGTAGCAGNTCGGACGTTGCTGGCCTTGGCGGCGGCTGATTCTCCGAAGCGTCGCTTNGCGTGTGCGNAAGNGCTTGTNNNAAAGGAAANNAAACAGGANNGTGCGATCAAGGACCGGGATTTACTCGTCCNTCGGCTACGAGCTTTGACGTCTATCTTGAGGGATGTCGGAATTTTTTCANTTCGNGNCNATGATAAAGTACTGGCCAACGCTGATCTTGGAGATGAGTTNCNGCGCATGACGATGTCATACGANAGTNNTCGCGTCATACATGGATTTTCTGCGGTCGGTCGTGCACTGTATGCGNTTGCGGAACGAAATGCCAATCCNAAAATTGTGGCTAACTGGCTTNTGTTNCAACTTTAATTTTGTGAACTGATGCACACTGATCGTCTGCCTCGTATCGCCATCACAGTAGGGGACCCTTCNGGTATTGGGCCAGAAATTGCTGTGAAAGCNTCCTCGGACCCGAGGGTTCGGNAGGTTGCGGAAATTGTTGTCTACGGACCNTCGACGGACGACGCACTCAAGGCTTTCAAGACTGGAGAGGTGACGGCCGAGTCGGGCCGCGTTGCGTACGAGACTATCCTCCAGGCTGTGGAAGATGTTCAAGCAGAGCGCCTCGATGCTCTTGTCACGGGCCCCATTAACAAAGCTGCATTTGCGGCTGCCGGATTACCGTGGAAGGGACATACTGATCTGCTTGCGCATTTAACCAATGCGCCGCGGGTGGCGATGATGTTCCATTCACAGTCGTTACGAGTTGTCTTAGCAACAGTGCATGTGCCACTTGCCGAAGTGCCGCAGTGTTTAACTGCCGATNTGCTTGAGACGACGATCCGTCTCGCGGCAGCCGAATTACCTCGATTTGGATTTCCNTCACCACGTTTGGCCTTAGCAGGCTTAAATCCACATGCTGGTGAAGGGGGTCTACTCGGCAAAGAAGAAGTCGAGAGATTTTNGCCAGTCGTTGNGGCGTGCCGATCCGACAACATTGATATTANCGGNCCACTTCCGGCGGATACAGTTTTCGTGAATGCCGTGCGGGGTCAGTTTGATGCCGTGGTGGCTTGCTATCATGATCAAGGTTTGATTCCGGCGAAATTGGTAGCATTCGGGCAAACTGTTAACGTTACGCTTGGGTTNCCCATTATCAGGACATCAGTTGATCACGGTACGGCGTTNGATATTGCCGGGCAAGGAGTGGCAGATTCATCCAGTATGATTGAGGCNGTACTACTTGCGGCTCGGCTGGCATCGGAATCTNTACGGGANCCTGTCACAAGACAATGATGGCTGAGGGCAAACGCGCAGAGAAACTCATTACGGACAATCGGAAGGCTTTTCACGATTACCATATCGTCGAGACGTGGGAAGCTGGGATTGTGCTGCTGGGTACGGAGGTGAAGTCGATTCGGGAGGGGCGCGTCAATTTACGTGATAGCTACGGGCGAGTCGAAGCCGGGGAAGTGTTTATTTACAANATTCACATNAGNTCCTATAGCCATCGNGGCTATGCAGACCACGAAACTACCCGCCGACGGAAGTTACTGCTNAAGAAAAGTGAAATTCGAAAGCTTATCGGAAAAACTGTTGAACGNGGGATGACACTTGTTCCGACGCGTATGCATTTTCGAGAGGGTCGAGTTAAGGTGGTCATCGGTTTGGCCAAAGGCAAGAAGCTCTACGACAAACGAGAAACTCTGAGACGTCGTGAAATCGATNGAGAGACGCGTAAAGTAATTAAAGAGCGAGGTCGGTAGGNATTCAGTTAGTGGTCCATTGATGACGGGTGGCAGATGAGCAACAAAATACCTTTACTTGATCTGCAGGTTCAGTACGACACGATCCGTGACGATTTGTTAGCAGCGGTNACACGCGTCTGCGACCACCAGCAATTCATTTTGGGACCCGAAGTGGAATTAGCAGAGCAGGAGCTCGCTTCATGGATTGGCGTAAAACATGCCATAGGGGTGTCCTCCGGCACTGATGCGCTGCTTGCCACGATGATGGCGTTTGATATCGGTCCAGGAGACGAGGTTGTTACCAGCAGCTATTCGTTTTTTGCTACGGCTGGATCGATTGCGAGACTTGGTGCAACACCNGTCTTTGTTGATATCGACCCCANCACTTTCAACCTCAGTCCGGAAGGTGTTAAGCAAGCAGTTACTTCACGGACGCGGGCAATTTTACCGGTGCATCTATTTGGACTGAGCGCTGATATGGATCCTATTCTGGAGCTGTCCGAATCCACCGGCCTACCNGTCATTGAGGATGCGTGCCAAGCCATTGGTGCTCAATACAAAGGTCGTCCAGTTGGGGGGCTCGGTACCGCTGGTTGTATATCGTTTTTTCCGAGTAAGGTCTTGGGNGGATTTGGGGACGGTGGTTTAGTNGTCACCAATGACGAAAAACTCGCTAGGCGTGTCAGATTACTGAGGAAACATGGGGCNGAACCAAAATATTTTCATAAGACGGTTGGTGGAANCTTTCGCTTGGACGCGCTCCANGCCGCGATTGTGCGGACGAAACTACCGTATCTGAACGACTGGCTCTCCGCTCGGCGGGAGCGTGCCGATCGATACGCGTCCTTGTTTACTGACGCGAGCGTTACGAAGCATGGCGTCGTGCTTCCCTCGTTACCCGAAAACCATTTGCATAGTTACCATCAATATGTAGTGCGAGTGCCAAAGCGGGACGAACTTCGGGCCCATTTGAACGCGCAGGAAATCGGTACGGGCATCTATTATCCTGTCCCATTGCATCTACAAGAATGCTTTTCGCATCTCAATTACCCAGTTGGAGCTTTACCACACGCTGAAGCGGCCGCCGCACAAACTCTTGCGTTGCCTATGTATCCCGAGCTGACCGAACAACAGCAAGCGCGGGTTGTTAGGGTGATTGCAGACCATGTGAAGAGTGCATGATGGTGCGAGAGATTTTCTTGGCCGATGTCTGCATAACATAAGTGATCTAACGGAATGTCTCGTCTCCGAATTGTGGTCATGGGTGCCGCTGGACAGTTAGGCGGTGCTGTGGTGCAAGAGTTCGCGTCGCATGATGTGATGGGTTTCACTCGGCAGGATGTTGAACTGACAAATCATCAAGCGGTTCTGGCCTTGGTGATGGATCTCAAACCAGACGTTCTTATTAACTGCGCTGCATACAATCGGGTAGATGAAGCCGAAGACGATGTTCTTGCTGCTATCGAGACCAATGCCTTTGCCGTACGTTCGTTAGCGCGAGCAGCTGACATTGTGAAGTCGACTTTTGTTCATTACAGCACTGACTTCGTATTTGATGGTACTGGAGAAACACCNTACCTNGAGACNGACNAACCGAATCCACGCAGTGTTTACGGGGTATCGAAGTTGCTTGGTGAATGGTTNGCNTCGGATGCNCCAAANGCCTACGTGCTTCGTGTCGAATCGCTGTTTGGCGGTACGCCGGCACGGAGCAGTGTTGATCGAATTATTAATGCCATTCTTGCNGGACAAGAGGTAAAAGTTTTTACCGATCGTACAGTGTCTCCAAGTTACGTGNTGGATGTNGCACAGGCGACGCGGAGACTTGTCGAACTTGCTCCTNANCCNGGCCTCTATCACTGTGTCAATCTGGGACACGGGACNTGGCTTGATCTCGCNGCACANGTCACNNACTTGTTGCAACGANAAANCCANTTATGTCCGATCTCGATGGCTGACGTTTCGTTGAAGGCAGAGCGACCANTGTTCTGTGCGTTNTCGACCGGCAAGTTAGCCGAGGCAGGNATTTCGATGCCCACGTGGGAGGATGCTTTACANAGANATTTACATTTGCGTGGTCTTTTNGCGTGAGCGACTNCAGGNTAACGAAGCAAGAAGNTTCGACGCAGATCAAAATCAGCCCAGNCTCATNTACANCNTNTNCTTNAGAAGACCAAGGCGGGTCAGTCGATAGGCGATCGTTCGACTGATAACTTGGAAGGCATAGANCAAGCCCGGAAGCAGACTGATCGAAGACGAGTTTGCATCATATCGGGTCGGGCAGGAAATTTCGCCAATCCGAGATTNAAGATAAAACGCTTGAAGAAGAATTTCNTTATCGAAGATGAAAGCATTCGAATTGTTCTCGTAGGGTACCTGGGATAGGAATCTACTTGAGAATGCGCGATANCCAGTGTGATATTCAGATAGATGCTGGTTCAGCATCGCATTCTGGAATACCGTGAGGAGTTTGTTGACTANAAACTTNTGCCGCGGCATNCCACCGATTANAGCTCCCTTGCCAAGCATACGGGAGCCGAGTGCAACATCATAAATTTCCGANGCCACCATGTGGGCGAGTGGGGTAATGAGTTCTGGACTGTATTGATAATCAGGATGCAGGAGAACGATGATATCGTTACCTCTAGAGAGTGCGTGTCGAAAACAGGTTTTCTGNTTGGCTCCGTATCCGCGGTTCCGTGGATGGACAAAGCANGCGAGGCCTAATTGTTTGGCGATCGTGACNGTGTCGTCTGATGAGGAGTCATCAACTAGGATGANATCGTCAACGATATTTCTNGGGATCGCTTCAACGACCTTTACCAAGGTCTTNGCTGCATTGTATGCTGGCAGTACTACCGCNATTTTCTTAGTGCCGATCATTTACTTAATCCACAATCCATGATCTCAATAAACGGNAGGGATGNTTAATGATAGTCGACAAGAGATGCAGGTCTGTCCGACGACTCAACAAATTGAAGCATGGTAACGTATTAGTGTCAATAATCCTGCATTACTGACCGTATTGNANAGAAATGGCTAAGTCTACACGCTCAGCGAGAACCGGACNGCAGCAGGCGTCACCTGCGTTGGACGAACTGNTCCAAGGNTTAAAGCAGCGCACTGTTAAGGTCGGNGTGGTCGGCNTNGGGTANGTNGGTCTCCCGTTGGNTGTTGAATTTGCGAAAGCNGGATTTTCNNCGCTTGGATTTGATGTNGACTCGAGCAAGGTNGAACGCATNAACAACGGTGATTCATATATTCCAGATGTGCCGTCGGACCAGTTGCAGGAGGTTNTCGCATCAGGTCGACTGGAAGCCANCGTAGATTTTTCTCGTNTANCGGAAGTTGCGACGGTNAATATTTGTGTGCCGACGCCACTTCGAAAAACGAAAGATCCAGATTTAACGTTTGTGGNTGCCGCGACNGAAGCGATTGCTAAANATTTGCAGGAAGGGCAATTGGTAATCNTGGAGTCGACGACCTACCCTGGGACGACAGAGGAAGTCGTTCAGCCGATGCTNGAGCGTTCAGGCTTTCGAGCGGGGCACAATTTTTATCTAGCGTTCTCTCCTGAACGGGTTGACCCGGGTAATCCAACNTGGAAGACGGCGAATATTCCNAAAGTGGTTGGTGGTGTCGGTGAGACATCGACACAGGTTGCTACCGCCCTNTACGAACAGATCGTGGATACGGTTGTTCCTGTGTCGTCGACCCAAGTCGCAGAAATGGTGAAGTTGCTGGAGAACACNTTCCGCGCNGTCAATATTGGTTTAGTCAATGAACTGGCCCTGATGTGTCATAACCTCAATGTGAACGTGTGGGAAGTCATNGATGCAGCTAAGACCAAGCCATTCGGCTTNATGCCGTTTTATCCTGGGCCGGGACTTGGAGGGCACTGTATTCCTGTCGATCCGTTCTATTTGAGTTGGAAGGCGAGACAAAGCGGCTTTGAAAGTCGGTTNATCGAACTCGCAGGCCATGTTAATGCCGGCATGCCGCGGTACGTCATNGAACGAACAACGGAGGCGCTGAACAGTGTNGGGAANGCTGTNCGAAACGCTCGGGTGCACCTGTTTGGCGTGGCNTACAAGCCGGATGTAAGTGACATTCGAGAGTCTCCCGCACTCGACATCNTGAAGCTTCTGCATCGGGGNGGGGCGANNGTGTCCTATAGTGATCCNTACGTGCCATCCTTTANGGAAGGTGATTTNGCNCTTGAATCCGTGNCTCCAGAAGTCGCGTTTGAGGGCGGGATTGATTGNGCGCTGGTGACAACCAGTCACCAAGCGTTTGATTATGCCGAAATTGCACGNAANGCNCCTCTCATAGTCGACACGCGCAATGCCTTCCANNANATTTCAGGNGATCACATCTTNNGGTTGTGATGAGTGTGACCCGACTTCCAGCAGGTGTTTCCGTTTGACCGTTNTGNNTGAACCCCGTACAATCGACAGGACTTAGGGCTTTTCTTCATGTCCAAACGCGCGATNATCAGCGGTATCACCGGGCAGGATGGTTCCTATCTTGCCGAGTTTCTTCTNGATCAAGGCTACGANGTTGTGGGCATTGTTCGGCGCTCAAGTGCGTCGAATTTATGGCGGATTCAGCACCTGGTANANCGCCTGCAACTCAGNCCGGCTGACCTGCTGGANCAGTTNTCTCTAATNCGTGTCATTGACGAGGTTCGTCCCGACGAGTTTTATAACCTCGCCGCGATGTCGTTCGTGCCGGCGTCGTGGGAACAACCAATGCTCACCGGCGAATTTAACGCTCAAGGCGTGACGCGGGTTCTTGACGCCATTCGCCAAGTGGATTCCTCNATCCGTTTTTATCAGGCNTCCTCAAGTGAGATGTNCGGAAAGGTTNTGGAGGTTCCGCAAACGGAGACCACGCCGTTCTATCCNCGTAGTCCNTATGGGGTGTCGAAGGTGTTTGGACATTACATTACTGTCAATTATCGCGAGAGTTANGACCTNTTTGCCTGNTCGGGTATCCTGTTCAACCATGAGTCNCCACGTCGTGGCTTGGAATTTGTNACACGCAAAGTGAGTGATGGGGTCGCGAGAATTAANTTGGGNCAGACGGANCANTTGAAATTGGGNAACTTGGAGGCCTGTCGTGACTGGGGTTTTGCAGGNGATTACGTGCGCGCGATGTGGTTNATGCTTCAGCAGGATCAGGCGAGTGATTTTGT
Organism: Woeseiaceae bacterium; assembly: GCA_002696705.1. Classification (GTDB taxonomy): domain Bacteria; phylum Acidobacteriota; class Vicinamibacteria; order Vicinamibacterales; family UBA823; genus UBA8106. The sequence goes on from NZSH01000035.1 coordinate 24,220, forward strand.
GGTNGCGACGGGAGTCAGTCATTCAGTGAAGGACTTGGTGGAGATTGCNTTTNAGCATGTTGGACTCGATTGGCAGTCGNACGTCAAAACTGATCCATCACTNTTGCGGCCGGCCGAAGTCGATCGATTAGTTGGTGATGCGAGTCGAGCGCGCGANATACTCGATTGGAAACCCAGTCTGGATNTGGCGACACTCATCCGCATGATGGTAGATGCCGATTTGGAACGTGTGAAAGGCGAACCGGNACCGTCAGCACATGCGCCGGTCTCGTAGTGTATCCGAGGGTTCTAATAGGTATCGACTGGCGGCAGTGCAGTATTTCCTTTGAGACAGCATGAATAAGCAAGAGGTCGTAACGCGTGCGGCTCGGATTCGCTTGGTGGCCATGGATGTGGACGGTGTGCTCACTGATGGCGGGGTATTTTACTCGGAAGAAGGTGAGGCATTAAAGCGGTTTCACATGCGCGACGGCATGGGCATTGTGAAACTCCAGAAGGCTGGCCTACTCACGGCAATCGTCACGACTGAATCGACGGCTTTTAGTACGCGCCGTGCCGAAAAACTTCACATTGCTGAAGTACATACGGGCATCACCCAGAAATTGGATGTCTTGAAGGACATGTGTCAACGACACCAACTCTCCCTAACGGAGGTGTGTTTTATCGGTGACGACATCAATGATTTGGAAGCACTTAAGGCGGTTGGCTTCGCCTGTTCCGTGGCAGACGGGTCCGAGGGCCCGAGGCAGGCCAGTCATTATGTGACGACGGTGAAAGGTGGACAGGGTGCGGTCCGTGAAGTGTGCGACCTGATTCTGCGAGCGAAAGCTGATAATCCTGGATGACGAGTGATTTCTGGAATGGGCGTCCGGTTCTAATCAGTTGACGCCGGCCATCCAGCCCACACCAGTTACTGCATCAATCATTGACCGTCGAGGAACTACGGAAAATCTTGAAGAATCGTTGAGGCTTGCTTCGAGATCAGTCAAGAAGACCCATATTCATGGGCAAAGTCATAATATTCGCTATTTGTTCTCTAGATAGAGGGTTGCCTCTATATATATGGAAGAGCGAGACCAATCAGTCTATTTCGGCCAAATTTCGACATTTCAGCTAGAGATATTCCTTGTTCACAAAATGAACAGAGGATGATACTGTTCATAATATGAACACACCCCTAAACTCATGGCATTGGGGGTCCGATAATACTGTTCATAAAGTGAACGGAGCCTGACAGCAGTTTCTTGGCTCACCTTTTTGCCCGCTAGCTGCAGGGACCGCCGAGGTTACCTGTAAGTGAGAGGGCGGTAGCGTCTCTCGAGTACCCCAAGCAGCCGTCATTGCACCCGTTTAGGTTACGCACTGCATTTTTCTCATGACTAATCATCTTCCACCACCGCTGGAGAACGCTGACATGGAGGTCGCGGATCGGCGCGTCCTCCGCGTGCTGGAAGCCATCGAGGGTGATGGTCGGATTACCCAGAGAGGGTTGTCGACGAAACTCGGTATTGCTCTGGGGTTGACCAACATCTATCTCAAGCGACTGGCCCATAAAGGACACATTAAATGCGTCAACGTCCAGGCCAATCGCTTGCGATACCTGTTAACGCCCCAAGGGATCCGCGAGAAAACCAGATTAACGTACGAGTTTATGGATTATTCACTCAGTCTCTATCGCAAGGTGAGATTCCATCTCCGTGAAGTTCTCCAGCCGTTGTCGGTGGCGGGCATGCAGCGCATCGCAATTTTTGGAACGGGCGAAGCGGCAGAGTTGGCTTACTTGTCGCTCAAGGAACAGGGGTTGGAGCCGGCCATGATTCTTGACGATCGTGGTGGCACGGAATTTCTCGGGATGCAGGTTCAGCGACTGGGGTCCGGACTCCCGCCGAACATCGACCGACTGATCGTTGCAACGTTAGACCACCCCGAGCTGTTACTGAGGCGCCTTGAGCATCAAGGGATTCCACGGGACCGGTTGGTGACGTTGCGGCCCTTGTCCGATGACACGGTTCGGAAAGGAGTGGCATGATGACTGGGGACCGACCGGCCGTAGCACTTCTCGGGTGTGGGCACTGGGGACAAAACCTTGCTCGGAATCTTGCCAACCTGGGTGTCTTGCGGGTTGTCTGCGATGCTAACCAGGGAACACTTGATCAGGTTCAGAAAACTTACCCAGAGGTTCAGACGACCACGACGGCCAAGGACGTCTTTGACGATCCGACGATTACGGCGTGTGTCATTGCGACACCCGCTGCGTCACACGCGGCGCTGGCGTGCGAGGCGCTCGAGGCCGGCAAGGATGTGTTCGTGGAAAAACCCCTGGCCTTGACCGCTGATGAGGGCGAGGCTGTGGTCACCGTGGCAGAACGGTGTAACCGGATTCTCATGGTGGGGCATCTGCTTGAGTATCATCCTGCCGTTGAAGAATTGCGTCGCCTCGTCGAGGCAGGAGAGCTCGGAAAGATTTACTACATTTATGCCAACCGACTCAACTTGGGTCGTATTCGCACCGAAGAGAATGCCTTGTGGAGTTTTGCGCCGCACGATATTCACGTCATTCTGCGACTGTTGGGGGAGGAGCCCGTTTCTGTCACCTGTCAGGGTGGCAGTTATCTGAACGAGCAGATCGCAGACGTCACGATGAGCACGTTAGAGTTCGCCAGCGGCGTCCGGGGACACATTTTTGTCAGCTGGTTACATCCCTACAAGGATCACCGGCTCGTCGTGGTGGGCGATCGCAAAATGGCGGTGTTCGATGACGTCGAGCAGTCAACAAAGCTGCGACTGTACCCGCATCGGATCGACTGGGTTGAACGGATACCAAAATTGGTGAAAGCCGATGCCGAAGAAGTCGCCCTACCCAATCTTGAGCCACTCGAGGCAGAATGTCGGCACTTTATCGAGTGTGTGACGCAGCGGACACGTCCCAGGACCGACGGAGCCAACGGGGTTGCAGTCCTTAGGGTGCTTGAGCGCTGTCAGCAATCGCTGGAGCAAGGGAGTGGTGAGGAACGCGCGGCACGTCCATCGCACGCGTTGGAGGCGCATCATCCGACGGCAGTTATTGATCCAGGGTGCACCATCGGGGAAGGCACACGGGTGTGGCATTACAGTCATGTCATGTCAGGGGCCAGAATTGGGCGAGGCTGTTCGCTTGGCCAGAACGTGTTTGTGGCGCGGACGGCCGTCATCGGCGATAACGTCAAGATCCAGAACAACGTGTCGGTGTATGACGGGGTGATCCTTGAGAATGATGTTTTCTGCGGACCATCCATGGTGTTTACCAACGTCGTGAATCCACGGAGTCATGTATCACGCAAGGACGAATACAAGTCAACGCTTGTGCAACAGGGCGCCACAATCGGAGCCAACGTGACAGTAGTCTGTGGACATACGGTCGGCCGGTACGCATTTATCGGAGCTGGAGCCGTGGTAACGCGGAGCGTACCAGATTATGCGTTGCAGAGTGGGGTGCCGGCGCGCATAAAAGGATGGATGTGTCAGTGCGGGGTGCGCTTGCCGTTAAAGGTCGACGACGCCGAAGAAACGTGTGTCTGTAATGCATGCAAAGTGTCTTATGAGCGCAAAGGCCAGCAGGTGGTCGCTCTAGGTTCAACGAATGGGTCTATGGAGTAGAGGCGGTGCCAACCACGATGCCAGTGATAAAAAATAAGCGGATCTTCCTAACAGGCGGTGCAGGGTTTATCGGGTCAACGATTATTGAAGCCCTCGTCGAAGATAATCAGATTGTCGTGTTTGATACGTTTGAACGGAACGCGCTGCGCGAAAAACCGTTCGCTCGACATCCAAACCTTACGTTGATCGAAGGGAACGTTTTGGATTATCAAAGCGTGAAACAGGCGATGGAGCACGCGGAAATCGTCGTGCATCTGGCTGCTATTGCTGGTGTGGATACTGTGTTGCGCAGCCCGACTCGCACGATGCGAGTCAATATGCTCGGTTCGGCTAATGTCTTGGAGGCGGCCCGTGTGCTGGGAGTGTCTGAACGAGTCGTCGATTTTTCAACGAGTGAAGTGTTTGGCACGCACGCATTCAAGTCTGAAGAGACCGACCGGACCGTCATGGGTGCGGTCGGTGAAGCCCGGTGGACATACGCGGTCAGCAAACTCGCAAGTGAACATCTGGCTCACGCCTATTACCGGGAATTTGATTTGCCGACGGTGGTCGTGCGGCCCTTTAATATTTATGGGCCAGGCCAGGTTGGCGAGGGAGCGATTCACGCTTTTATCAAGAAGGCACTCGCCAATGAGGATATCGAAATTCACGGTGATGGTAATCAGATTCGAGCCTGGTGCTATGTCGATGATATGGCGCAAGGCGTTTTGCAATGTCTGCATCGTCCGGAGGCTGTCGGGGAGTCGTTCAATATTGGAAACAGTCGCGCGGTAGTGACGATTTATGGTCTCGCCAATACCATCCTCCGCGTAACGGGTTCTCAGTCCCGCTTGGTCTTTACGCGCAAGGATTATGTGGATATCGAACTCAGGATTCCTCATGTTGGAAAGGCCAAGCAACTGCTTGGGTTCGAAGCGGTAGTTGATTTGGAAGAAGGTATTCGGAGAACCGCGGAGTGGTATCAAAAGCACACACCAAACGGATAAAGGCTGTCTCCGTGTCACGCCCTGACATTGGCCCTGCAGACGAAGCCCAGGTGCTGGAGGTATTACGATCTCGCTGGGTGGGACAGGGGCCGAAGGTTGCTGAATTTGAGCGGCAGGTAGCAACTGTACTCGACATCAAATATGCCATTGCGGTGAATTCCGGGACGTCAGCACTCCATCTGGCATTGTGTGGACTGGGTGTTGGTCCCGACGATGCGGTGATCGTGCCAGATTTCACGTTTCCGGCATCGGCCAACGTCGTGCGACATTGCGGTGCCGAACCAATTTTATTGGATGTAGATCCCAACACGCTGAATCTCAATGTTGACGATCTCGAAAAGTTTCTCAAGACAGGCAGTCGCTTTGAGTCTGGTGAACTCCGTGATACTAAGACCGGCCGCAGGATTAAGGGAATTATGGCTGTGCACCTCTTTGGACTTCCTATGGCGATGGAACGCACACTCGAGTTGGCGCAAACCTACCGATTGGCGATTGTGGAAGATGCTGCCTGTGCCTTCGGCGCGAGGGATACTGCCGGTTTTTGCGGTACGGGGGGTGACGTTGGGTGTTTTAGTTTTCATCCGCGAAAGATTATTACCACTGGTGAAGGAGGCATGGTGGTGACGAATCGAGCGGATGTTGCAGAAACAGTTACCACGCTACGCAATCATGGCATTACGCGAACGGAGTCGACACTGGCATTTGTATCCGAGGGCTTTAACTTTCGGATGAGCGATATTAACGCAGCGTTGGGGATTGCACAGCTTCACAAACTCCAAGCAATAATTGAGCGCCACACAGAGATCGCGAGTTGGTATGACGAAGCACTCGCCGACGTGGAGGCACTCCGTCTTCCTGCGAAACTGGATGGTCGGATCTATCAAGCGTACGTGGTGCTTCTGGAACGCCACGATCGGAAACATGTGTTGGACTGCTTACGAGAAGCTGACATTGAATCTGTGGCCGGTACGTACTCGGTGAGTGCCCAGCCAGCATACAAGGACATGGCATCTTGTCCGAATAGTCAATTTGCCCAGCGACAAAGTCTGGCACTACCACTCCATACAGCACTCGACAAACCAATCATTGAACGCATTTGCAAGACGCTTCGAGCCATCGTGGCGAACTAGTTATGACAGATCAGTTGAGCAGTCTGCAGGCAGGCGGTTTGCTGCATCCGGCTCGTACCTTGAGGTTGATGCAACAGGCTATCAAAGAGAATCAACTCGATCTGCAAGGCTTAACCATCCTGACTGAAATGGGGAGTGGAGCGTATGTGACGACACCGCTGCTCGCGGTGTTGGCCGGCGCGGATCAAGTGTATGCCCTCACTCAGGATTCTGTTTATGGCGCCGCTGCTGACATTGCCACGGTCGGTGCAGAGTTCGCCAGATTCTGTGGGATTCCCAACCGTATCATGGTGGAGGAATCCAAGAGGGCAGAAGTTTTAGGTCAGGCGGATGTGGTGACGAATCTTGGATTCGTACGGCCGCTGGATCGGATGACGGTTAGCAAGATGAAAGCAGGCGCGGTCATTGCTCTCATGTGCGAAGCCTGGGAAGCCAGGCCGGAAGATGTTGATCTAGGCGCGTGCGAAGCACATGACATTACTGTCATTGCAACCAACGAAGATTACCCTGGGCTAGAGGTATTTGATTTTTCTGGTCCGTTGGCTCTTAAGCTCCTCTTTGAAGCGGAGATTGAGGTCTATCAGAGTCGGATTGGAGTCGTGAGTACAGATAAGTTCGGTCGTGTAATCGCGTCATGCCTTGGCAAGGTCGGGGCAGATGTTCAACGATTCGATCGTCTGGCGGGAGCACAGGCGGAAGAG
>NZSH01000036.1 GCA_002696705.1 Woeseiaceae bacterium
AAGACCTTTAGTATCGGTTTTAAAGGTGATCCATCATATGACGAAACTGCTTTTGCCCGTTTGGTTGCAACTCGTTTCAATACTGACCACACGGAATTTATTGTGAGTCCATCGGCGATCGATTTAATGGATACGTTGATCTGGCATCATGACGGTCCATTTGGGGATTCATCCGCGATTCCGACATACATTGTTTCGAAATTGACCCGAGAGCACGTAACCGTTGTGCTAACCGGCGATGGTGGAGATGAACTGTTTGCGGGATATCGGCGCTTTAGAGCGGCAGTGTTGGCCGAGCGAATACCAACATTTATGTTAAGTACCGCGCGACTGTTGCTTCAGCCTGTCAATTGGCTTGGCACTGATAATCGGTGGCTAGCCTATGCACGCCGTTTTGTGGATGCTGCGAGTTTGCCACTTTACGACCGTATCACACGGTGGAGCGGCTTATTTTATGATGAGTTAGAGGACATGTTACAACCGGACTTATTGGCGTCACTTCGGCCAATTAATCGACTCCTCTATCTTGATCAAGAGTTAGCCACGATGTCGCAATTGACACCGCTCGGAAAGGTGCTGCATGCAAATTACAAGACGTACTTACTAGACGACCTGCTGGTAAAGACAGATCGCTGTACGATGTCGAACTCGCTGGAAGCTAGGGCACCATTTTTGGATCGGGATCTTGTAGAGTACGTAGCGATGCTACCAGATGCTTTGAAACTTGATCGGGGACGATACAAGGTCGTCTTGCGCGACGCATTCCAAGATCTACTTCCCACAGCTGTTCAACAACGCGGAAAAATGGGTTTCGGTGTGCCACTCGATACCTGGTTTAGAAAAGACTTGCAAAAGTTTGTTAACGAGATGTTACTACCTAATGATGCGCGTTATCGAGAGTACGTGCGTCCCTCGTTCGTGCACGACTTGGTGCATCGTCATCAAACTGGGCAGATTAATGCCGGTCTCCGTTTGTGGAGTCTAGTAACGTTCGAGCGGTGGTTACAAATGTTGCCCTTGTGGAATAAAACTAGCGCCGTAACTTCTGGCGTAGCATAATTTGATCTTATGGTTGTGATGGTATGAGCCTGAAAATACTGACATCAGGAACGCAAGATCGTGACACTAACTGTTAATTTTTTTGTCGCGCTGTTCGTTTCGCTTTTGATGGTTCCGCTGTGTCGAAAACTAGCCTTTAGCACAGGGTATGTGGCAAAGCCTAGTGACGAGCGGTGGCATCGTGAGACAACTGCGATCTTCGGTGGTGTTGCAATCTTCGTCACTGTATTGGGTTGTAGCCTGCTCTTGGGTTTGACTGGGCTACCAATGGTTTTGGTTGTGGCAGCCACGGGGATGTTTCTTCTTGGACTCATTGATGATATCTGGTCACTTAAGCCATTCACGAAACTCATTGTTCAAATTGTAATTGCTGCGACATTATTGTTTTTTGAATACCGATTAGAGTGGACTGGTTCGTTAATTATCGACACCCTTTTAACCCTTGCCTGGATCGTTGGCATATCCAATGCGTTCAATTTATTGGACAATATGGATGGCTTATGCGCAGGTGTGTCGGTCATTGTTGGCCTGACCGTTCTCTTTACCTTAATGGCGCAACCCAACACAGGAGCCGAGATTAACTTTCTCGTCATTCTGTTGGGCGCAACCTTGGGATTTCTTGTCTACAATGTCTCTCCGGCCTCGATATTTCTTGGTGACAGCGGAAGCTTGTTTCTCGGAGTGTGTTTATCAGTCTTAACACTCCAATCAGGATATTCAGCTGGGGGAGGGCAGTCGAGTATTCTGTCGATCGTTGCAGTGCCTGTCCTCGTGTTGTTGGTTCCGATCGCCGACACGACGCTGGTGTCCGTAATGCGCATTCTGCATGGTCGGCGACCTTCGGAAGGTGGACGAGATCATTCTTCTCATCGGTTGGTTGCCATTGGCCTCTCGGAGCGGGCGGCGGTTGGTGTGCTGTGGGGATTAGCTGCGCTAGGAGGCCTCGCCGGATTAGGCATGCAATGGCTTAGTGATGACTGGTCGACTGTGTTAGCCGTCGTCGTTGTGTTGGCTATAGCGATTTTTGGAATTTATCTNGCTCAGGTGCGTGTTTACGAAGGAACGGAATCGGAACGTAAAGAATTTACGACCCTACGACCATTAACGGTAAATCTGACATACAAACGGCAGGTTGCGGAAGTAATACTCGATGTCTTCTTGATCTCCTTGGCGTATTACACGGCATACAGGGTCAGATTTGAAGGCGACGAACTTGCTGCTCTTTATCCCAGTTTTCTTGAATCATTACCTCTTTTACTGGCAATTCAAGTCATTATCCTATTACTAACAGGTGTTTATCGAGTTGTGTGGCGTCACTTCGGCTTGATGGACGCCGTCACACTGGGCAAATCGGTAATGCTTGGCACACTCACTTCGGTGTTTGCGCTTATTTTTGTCTACCGATTTGAAAACTATTCGCGAGGAGTATTTATCATCTACGGCGCACTGCTGATACTGATGCTTACGGCCTCACGAGCTTCGTTCAGAATAATTAGTGAATCCATACGACGAGGCGTGCAAGCTGGGGACCGTCTAGTCATTTACGGCGCGGGAGATGGTGGTGTTGCTGCCATGCGCGAATTGCTCAACCAGAACGATCGCCCCTATCAAATGCTTGGCTTTGTCGATGACGATACGTCAAAGCTTCGGACATGGATACATGGCTATCCGATTCTCGGTGACTACAATGGCCTTGTTTCCCTAGTCATGAGCGATGCGATTGATTGCGTTGTACTGGGCACGCGTATGATTGACTCCGGACGTCTTTCAGATCTTGAAAAGCTGTGTGCAGAACATAACGTAAAGCTTTCCCGCATGCATGTTGACTTCAAGAGTCTTGTGGCGGTGTCCTAACTCAAGATTCTCCATTAGCACGGTTGGTGTACGGTCACCTTAGCATCCAACCGTGTCCTCTCGCTTCAAAAACCTCCACTTCCCCTACCTGTACGCCAAGTTTTCTTTCGTCCTCACTTTCAGGAACTTCCATTTTTGGAATCCAAACTGGTTCGACTTCAAGATCTAGTCGTGTGTACTTCAAACGGGAAGCGTTTGGGACCTGAACCACAATAAAATTCCAGTCGTTATTGTCCAAGATCAAACGATCGACGATGGAACCGTCTATCTTCGTCGTAATTCTAAATGACCAATCAGGTCGAACGATGAGAGCCCTTACGGGTATTCGTACCGCCCGGACCGCTGGGCGAAAATGTAATGTTGCGCGTTCACTGGTCCATCGAAGGCGGTAATCTCCTTCGACTTCGTGAATATTGGACAACTGGGTTTCCCAGTCATGAAAACCATACGTAATACGAGAGAAATCGATTCGCTCTTGCTCCTGCTGTGCGCGCACTGGTAGTGATACGATTAGCAATGTGATCGCAAGTGTAGTGAGTAAACTCGACTTCGATTGTCCGTTACCGTCAGCAATAGCAATTCCCCCGGATTCAGTTTCCTGTTTCTGTAAAGAGACAACCAAGCCAAGAGTCATCCAGAAGGTGAAGGCTATTGCTTCATAGATAAGTGGATGACCGGCTATGCATGTCACGAGACAGGCCAGCACCCCGATAAACGCTCCTATTAAAAGCGGTGGACCACGTCGATGTCGAATCAACGACCAGGTGGCTCGTTGGCTTTTTACTAGAAGCCACAGGAACATTCCTAACCCAATAACACCGAGTTCAGAGATGATTAAAAGAAAATTGTTATGAGGATTTTCCCGCGGTGCAATTTCATCTCTGTGTAACAAGTTGAGTAATTCTGGTGAGCTAAAACTTGTAGATGCCAGCAGATATTGTCCGATGCCTAGGCCGAACCATGGCCGCGAGGACACCATCTGCGCGGATGTTTCAGCGAANAANAANCGAAANCGNACCGATGAGGTCATTGCGTAACCAGCTGAGGTTTGCAAGCGATAAACAAATATCGCTGCGATTCCAAGACAAAGGAGCAGGGCGATTGCCTGGGNCCATGGCGCTATCCTAAATCTAGTCCGAATAGGCGCNANCCAGAGTTCAGTGATTATTANAAGAACAAGACCTGTCAACATGACTGCNCGNNCCCCTGAGAGCCAAAGGCCTACACCTATCAGTATGCATGCGCCAATCCAAACAACCCGTCTTGCGCTTTCTGTTACAGCCAGACCAATTGCGATGGGTAAGAGAAGGATGAAATACGATCCAGAAGAATTAACTTTATTCAGTATGACAGACCATCGCTGATTGAGGAGCTCAGGTAGGGCTTCGNNTATATTCCCTGTGCTGACAGCTGCANTTGANAAATTAATCAGGCTTAACNCNGAGGCAACTACAGCACCTCCTACAATTACNATCGCCAAGNGCCGAGGAAACTNNGGCTGNNCTCTTGAGAGCNCAATGATGGCCAAAAACAAGGCAATNCCTTCNAGGATGAGCGCGNCNGCAATAATAAATCCGTAGCCNGACANCCCATCGTCTATCCAAGGACGTAAATCCGGTATTGATAATGTGAGGTACTGTGTTGNCAACATCCCGAAGAATTGNTTGATGAACGGCCACGGGTAGTCTTTCCATATCTGCAAGATGGATAGATGAACAGCAGCTGAAACNCCAACNGTAATCCCGAATAGCCACACTGGTGTTCGGAGGTCAGNNANANNTAGTGGAGATTGNTTGNNGACNTGTAAATTTCTGAATTGCCAAGCGGCAAGAAAGGCGAGCACAAANGCTTCACCAATTCGTGCAGGAAACATCTCTGGCCANAAGTAAATTGACAGTATGCGNCCAAGTGGTGCAATACCAGCAACGATCAANAAGGATTCNGCAGGGNGNACNAAAGTAAGNCCTGCCACAGCGATCAACCCAAGTTTTAAAANGAGGGGAACATCAGGACCCCAAAGGATCGATTGTGCGGCAAGGATTGANATTATCGCGAGCGNNAATCGTCCTAACGCACCGAGGTGACTGAACCCTGAATCTANCGATCGTTGAAATTCAGACCAGCGACCGAATTGNGACAACTCGGATGCCATAGTAGTTAAANNCGTTCCGCGACTACTGCATANTCCANGTGTGTAAACAAAAAGCCATTGATCTTTTCAGCAGCATCGTTGAATGCTGTNACNANNTCNGTGGTNGGNTCNNTTTCATCTGACTTTTTAGATGTTTNTGGNAGCTTCACNGTNTGTAGTTTAGCGTGCTCTGGATATGGNGCACTNTACCGGACGGAAGCGCGCTGAAACCCNTTTGCGTGCAAGAGGTAAGTCAAGGTGTCTGGATGCAGTGGTTGGGCATGTGTAATGTCACGAATATAGCCGTCAAAAAAAGCGACCCAACATTTTGGATTAATTGTTTCGAGGATAATTTTTGATCCAGGTCTGAGTTTTTGGAACGCTAAGTCTAGCAGTCGTATTAAGTATTCAGGCGGGAGATGTTCTACAACTTGGGCTGAAAACAAGCCGCCGAGTGAACCATCTTCCAACCCTTCTAAATAACTGACTGCATCACCTTCTGACACGTCTAGCCCTCGCGTCAGACAAACTTTAACCATCTCCGGGTTAATATCAAGGCCACGCGCTGTCACACCGTGCTCTTTGAGCACATCGAGGAATTCGCCTCGACCGCATCCAACATCCAGCACATCAGAGGCTCCGATGAAATCCGGCACATATTCATTGATACGTGCGCGAATTTCTTCAGGTGACCCTCGGAACTGTTCTTCGAACCCGACATACTTAAATGCGCCCGTCTCAGAGCTTAATTGACTTTCAGTTAAGGCTAGGTTGGAAGCAGATGCTTCAATGTGTGTCGACGTGCGCTGAGGTGCGCTCTGATTCTTCTTTGCGGTGTTCACAGGCCCACCAGCTACCTGTTGTTCGAGTTGTCGTGTGAGTAATAGCAGCTTTTGTTGCAGTGCACCTATTGTTGCCCGAAGTTCTTCAACCTGTGATCCGAAGCGTTGTTCACGCACAACATTCGCTTCATCTCGTTTTTGAATCTCATCGCCAAGGCCATCAAGTCCTGCTGCCAGTCCTTTACCAAATTCGTGCGCACTAAGAGGCATGACGGGATATTTTGTATTTAGGTATGGGGTGATCTGTTGTGCATACAAGATGTGTTTATGTTGAAAGAGCGCTTGGGCCGAAAATATTTTGTTGAGTGTCAGAATGACTTCTCGATTGTGCGCTAGGTTGCGATTAATATGGCCTATCAATGGCTGTTGCAGTGTCGAACCTAGAAGTCGCCATAAAAAACGTTTAACATATCCTTTCAATCCTCCACTCGCATTTGGGCCTGTCTGTGGAAGAATCAGTGAGTTATCAAGTGGTAATGGTGGAATAGGCAATTCAGGAAGTTTTGGTAATGCGCGATCGAGTGCCGTGAGCGCATCGTTGTAATCACGATCGATAGCTTCCCGTTCAAGTTGGAGGCGCTTTTCAGCAGCACTAGATACCGTTTTATCACTCATAAACAATCTCACACAACGATGAGTTATCCAGACGCACTTGGTCTGAGTGTGCCGCCACCGACAAAATTGACTACCTCGATTCGGTCGCCNTCNNAAACCGTGACCGTATCCAGTTGTTCCCGNTTCACNACAATGAGNTTGTGTTCCACGGCCACTCGGCGTGTATCGATTTCGAGTTGTGCCAGAAGACTACTTAAAGAGAGTGGTTCGGCGATTTCGAAATCCTCTCCATTAAGGATGATCTTCATACCGGCCAGACTACTAAGCCCCTTGGGTTGAAGTCAAGGCTAAGCGCTTGCCTTACAGCAGGTTACAAAAATAAATCAGAAACNTTTACAGTTGATGAAATTTTAGAGTTCATCCAANATGTCAACCGTGGTTCCCATTTCCTTGAGGATCTGACGAGTGGTGTCACATCCATCNGACTGTAAGTGGGCGAGCGGGGCCTTAACGAGNTGGGAATTGTTTATTGCCAGATCAATAACTCGCTGATAGTCAGTCTGCATACACTTTAACGTATGATGTGCAGNCCAGAATGCGCGTGCNTGTTTACCGAGTTCTTGTCTTAGTTTCGCGTCTCGCGCCAGCCGGTACATGGCAANNTGNAAGGAATNTTCCTCATCCATAATGTCGATACTTACACAAAGTGGTGTCTTGGATTGCNTGTTGGTNNNAAGTTTNGAAATATTNTCCTGAGATATTGATGTATCAGACCCNNNCGAGANNGTCCACGTCCCTCGTGTGACGAGCGCTGGTAGGTCGAGTGTGTGATGAAGATCGGTGACAATTGTGGCACGGCCTGAGGCTAGGCAACGTAACCACGATGCGGATGTTTCACCAGATGATGGCCAACGCATACATAGGCAAACATCGACACATGACATATANGCGTCCAGGTCGCTATNGCTGACGAATCCNGTGAATGTGACGCGATCAGCNACACCTAAACGNCGGGCTTCTTCGACCGCGTCATAGTAGGGCNCTGATTCTCCAACAAGGAGAAGGTGNACGTGGGGTATCAATCGACTGGTTGCTGCTAGNGCTCTAAACGNTTGCGAGATTCGTTTCTCAGGTGTAATTCTACCGAACGCAGCAAANACCACGGCTTCTNTAGAAATATTGTGCTTNGCTCGNAGGTCTTCTTTGCTTCGGGTGACAGAATTATCAGACACTCCCATACGGATTCGCTCGATACATGCAGTTGGAAACTGCTCTTTGAGATCTTGAACAAGCGTCATGTTATGAAGAGCCAANANTTTGGCTGANTTCACGACAGTTCGCAACATCGGCCAAAAGTAGTTTAGTGANCCCAGGAGTCCTGATATTCCAAGGTAGGCAATGTCGGATTTTGCATCAGGATGGTTGTATTCGAATTCTACTCGATAATCGTCGTAACGCTTCTGTTGAAATAGCAGGCGNGCNCTAGCCTGNTGTAATTGACCGTCGTGAAGGACGACGAGACCAGGGTAANGGAACATATAGGGCCAAATGTAGTCGTGGCATGTAGCGTTACCCAGTTGGTAGACAATTAAATCGTANGGGTCCTTCNGATGTCGCCATAAGAAATCGTGCGCNCTAATTCGTCGACCCGATTCTTCCTTCAATTGTAATGGTGACGAATCAACAACGATATCGANATCATAANTTTCTGNTAGCGAATCAAGNACTTCAACGCTGTAGGTGGCGATTCCTGAGCGTTCCGGTGGAAGTGGCGTAAACCANGCGAGTCGTTTCATAGCGTTTGGTTTGTCTAGGTGAGTATATATTCCATATTCGTAATNAGAATGTTACGACCAAACGGAATATCTGGAATCTTTGCTACTAGCCAAGCCGGAAGTATTTTNTTTGCCAGTTTNCTAATTTCAAGATCTTCACGAACGAGTTCGAAGCCGGCATCCGCAATGTGCTGCCGTAAGATTTTTCAGTGTGACAAGGTATACCAAATCGTCAATATTTTCTTCGTGACGTTTTGCCTTGGCTAAGAATGANGAGTCNTCATGTGTGGCCTGCAAANTTTGNGGTGCGTGTTTAGCAAGCCAGCACGACACCTGAAAAGCTGCGCGTCGTCCAAGGAACAGATANAGGGGAATTGGCCATTTGAGACGAGGCAAATGGACACCGCTTGGAGAGAGGTAAGGTGCTGTTTCGAGAAATAGGCGTCCACCGGGACGTAACACTCGNCGGGCTTCTCGGAGATAGTCGCTTGGATTNGAGACATGCTCNATGACCGCATGCGAGAGGATCAGATCAAAACTATCATTAGGAAATGGAAGCTCCGAACCNTTNGCTTGTGCNAATCTGATGTTTTTNGCNTTNCGTTCCTTTGCGAGTTGTNTNCCTACNTGTGCGAATCTATCAGACAGATCNATACCGATTACAAANNCNGTTTCTTCCGCAAACGAAACACTCATGCCACCGCTTCCGCAGCCGTCATCGAGAACTCGNCCGAATTGAGTAATACCNGNTCTTTCTANATATCGTAAAAGTTTTGCACTGCGCCAGTACTCAAAAACGGCATAGTGATAATCGGAACGNAAACGNATNGCNCCGTGTGATTGAATTGCTGCTTGGTCGATATGTCTCATAGTGTTTTTACTTCACAACNAAAACTTACATCAATCTATACGATCAGTAGNTGANTCATTCTTTTCGTTNTTNCTCATGCNTGACTCAACAGGTTTTACGANGCCAGGCAAGGTTCGCGCCATGAATTCTCTGATTTCTCCGAGTTCTGTTGGCTTGAAAAANCCAAGCNCAAATAAGCCGGCAGGGAATATCGCAATTAGCGNGATGGTCATTACGACTGACACAACGACTGATGTTGCTGAAAGTAAAGTTATTATTCCATATAAAATCGCTCCGGCGAGNGTAGCTTTTATGAGACGGACCCACTCGTATGGGATGGCGTAATAGCGCTGTGCAAANTGGCTAAGCACAACNACAAGTGTCAGTTGACCTAGCANCGCACCTGTTGCGGCTCCCAAGAGACCCCACTGCGGTATGAGCAGCAGGTAACCTCCGACACTGACTAGGACTGANGCAAAAGTNGCCACNGGNTANACGTANGTTTGCTTGCTGACATTGAGCGAAGTTGAGATGAACATTGATGTTGACTGGATTGCCATACCTAAGACNAGCAGCGGCACAATCTTGGNTCCACCGTGGAATGTCTCTGGNGTCATGAATNNCACAAGGAANTCNGANAGGCCNGCTATGACGAGGGTAACGAATACGAGCACACTGAAAGCGTAGGTNCCCAANCGTGCGAACAATTTCGNGGCATGNGTNTCTTTCATTNTTTCAAAGGCAAAAGGCATCCAGGCTGTGTTGAAGGCCTCAGGGTACAANTTGATCACTGAAGCGATACTTGNANCAATGAGATAGACACCAACTTGTTCAAGCGGAAGATATAAACCTANAAAAACNCGGTCTCCCATCGCTGCANCTTGATGNAGTAATCCTTGTGGAACCCNNGGAAATCCAAATCGGAGTGCTTCTCGNGCCATATTCCATGAAAAGCGCCACTTGGTCATTTGGCGAAATGTCTTTTGTAAGCTCAGAATCAGAATTATNGAAACGATNAGGTCGGCNAGCATGATGCCAGTGATGCTCCACCTAAGGCCGATTACGAGCACTAAGCGTGCTACGACNGTGCCGAAAGATCGGATGAACGTTAACATTGCGAACCAGCGGGAGCGTTCCTGGATGCGTAACAANCTGAATGGAAGAAATAAGAATCCGCTCACAAATCTGTTACNGACAAGCAAAAGGAGTGCGAGGTCATATGCTTGAGAGCCAAAAATCTTTTCCGTAACGAGTGGAAAAGATGCCACCAGTGCAAGTGTNACCAAACTGTTAACAAGCAACATGAAGATAACGATCGTGCCTGCCAAAGTTTGTCGGTCATCGGGACTCGAATAGTCGTAGTACAAACGGAGAAATGATGTGTCGAGACCCCATCGGTACAAGGGTTTCAATAGAGCTTCGACGACTAGCAGGAGGGCGAGGGCGCCGTACTCGGCTGGTGATAATACGCGGGTATATAGAGGAAGCAGAATGAAATTGATTCCAAGTACTGCCACGTCAGCCGATCCATACACGAAGAGCTGGCCGGAGAGTCGACGAACGTTGTTAAACATGCAGGCGGATTATAGCTGATGTACATCGTAAGATTTGGAATACGTTACATTTGAGATGGAGGAGAGTATCCGGTGGCATAGGCCCGGATTTCCGATGCGCAGCCTGCCCGAGTCGGTTGCTCCCACGTCCCACTGCGGTTAACATTGGCGTTATAGTGCTGACCGTCGCTGAGTCCGTCCAAGCGTCCTCCTACGCCACTGTCGCGGCCTCTGTCGTCCCCGGCAGCTATTACTGGATGTACAAGGACAAGCGCGAGCGCCAGATGACGCTGGCGATGCAGGCCGTGGCGGACCTCCTGCCCTCGACGCTGTCGCGCGTGGCGCAATGGGGCGGCGGCGATGGGCTGCAATGCGAATCGCTGGTGCGGCAAGGGGTGCGATGTGTATCCTTCGACCTCTCGTGGCCAATGCTGCACTTGGGCCGACGTCTCGCGCAGCACCACGGATACACCATCGACACTGTGACGGGGAGCGCCGCCCGCCCGGTTCCCTTCAGGGATGGCGTGTTCGATCTCCACATGGCGCTCTCTACGCTCAACCATCTCGATCCCGAGACATGGGACGTATACATGGCCGAGCGCGTGCGGACCACTCGCCCTGGTGGGGTGATCTTCGACGTGGTGCCAAATCTCGACAACCGCGACATCTACGAACGACCTGACTTCCTCGCACTTCGGGAATCGGGACGCGAACAGGAGTGGCTGGGTTGTGTCACAACCGACCGCCTTGTGGCGCTCTACCAGCGGCACGTCTGCCAGTGCCGCGTCGTCACATTCGACCGGGTGCCCGACGAGCTCGCAATAGTCAGCCTGTTCGAGCGCGCGTGGTGGCTCCTGACGAGACGACGCGGACGCCGCTATCCGAACACCCTCTATCACACGCTCTTTGGGTCCTTGGCCGCACTGGATGACCGTGGGTGGCGGGTGCCAGGCGTTCTCTGGGCGCAGCCGAAGTGGCTACTAGTGGCGGGGGTACGGACCAACCGGTAACAGGCTACGCCTCGGAAACCTGACATAGGACTAGTTCATCTGCAACCGTGGCGGTTTTGTGTGTAACAGGACTTTGTAAGGTAGATATTTCTGCATTCCAGCACAAGCGCTCTACTGTCTAGTCCAGTGGGATAACAGCTGGATTGGCAGAAGAAAACGATCAACGAGGATTTGTTTTACCGTAGTCGGGTAAGGAGCAAGTTCATCGTAACCGTGCATAGACAGTTGGTACTGTGTCAGAAACAGCATATTCGACACGATAAGAAAAATAGCGACTGCCCGAATCCGAGCCTGCCATTGGCGCCAATCCAGCCCGCTGATAAGAGCCGTCAAACCAAGCGCGAATAAGGGGGTCATACTAATGAAACGGCGCGCACCAAAGGCCTCACCTGCCCACCAATCAATAACTGACGCGTTGATGTAGATCGTGGTTGTTATAAGCCCAACGCTACTCCAGCCTACGAGTCCGTGTTGTCTAACGAGACACGCTAGCCCGATTACCGCTGGAATGATTGCAGGAGTCCATGAAAAAAGACCGTGCTTGGTCGAAAATAATACCTCTGTAACCTGAGGTGCTCCCCATCGCATGAAATCTTCACCTTGTGGTGTTAGTAGCAGCTGGCCGTACATTTGCTGCCAGGCGATCATTTGTGGAAGAAATACCACGAATGCTCCGGCACCCACCACAATCAGACGGCTCATTGCATGATTGATTGAGATTCTTTTTCGTGCGATTTCATGTACAAGCTCGAAAGTCGGTAAGAGCAGAAGAACTCCATCTTGCCAACGCACCAGCATCGTTAAGCCACCCAGTGCTCCAAGCATCGCGTACCGTGTCAGCTTGCGGTTTTCAATCGTGCGTAGCCAAACAAATATGAAAACTGAGACAGAAAATACAGCAGTAGCATGCGAGTATGCGGGAGATACGAGGTTGTAGTAAATCGTGGGTGTGGCGAGCCAGGCAACGAGAGTTGCCCATAAAGCTGCATGTCTTGGGTATAGTTGCTTGCAGATTTTGTAACAGAGGTAGATTCCTGTCGCGCCGTACGTGAGACCAGCGATTCCAGCTGAAAGTTGAAATGGCATCGCCACGCCATCAAACGGGATACTGAATCCGATTACCTGTGCTAAAGCCACTAGTCCACACGCAATAAGGAAAAATGGGAGCCAGAGGAGAGCTGGTCCTATCGACATTAAATTGACTGCCAGGCCGGTTGGCGTTCGTGAGGATAACCAAATATTTGACGCGTTTGATGTGCCATATAAAAGGCGATAATCGTTTATGAAGTCGACGTCACGATCAAAAACTAATGATCGTAAATAAGCGTAATACTGGATTGCATCACCATTCATGATTTGGTCGTTCCACCCCAGTGATGAGGTCATCGCTAGGATGTACGCGAACGCCAGAACTGCAGCAATTACAATAATGGTACGAATTGGTCGTTGTTCAAGACGTTGCAGGTTTAAAAGGTAAGACACAACGGCGGTCCTTAGCGCTGACGCAGCGATTATATCGTAAACAAATTAATCCGAGCATGTTCCGCGCCTTTTTCTGGACATGGTAATGTGAGTCCAAACTGTATGCTTCAGGCCGAGTTTGATGTGAATCATCGGGACAATGAGCCGGTAAAAGTGCGCAAGATTGCGTTGTGGGTGTGTGGAATTGCCTTGTGCGTATATACAGTTACGACGGGCGGGAGTTTTGCAACGGATCTCGCAAGTTTCGAAGTAACGAAGAATCTAGCACAGCGTGGATCTTTTGCGATGTCTTACGACGTGTTAGCGACTGAAGCGGAGCGAGGCGTTGATGGTCAATACTATGCTCCGGTTGGCATTGGGCATCCTCTTTTCAGCTTGCCGTTTTATCTCGGCTCTCGTGCGCTGCAATCTTTAAGTGCCATCAAGATTGGTAAACCTGAAACACTCGACAAAGCAGCTGTTGTCCTCGGAAGTGCTGTGGCTGCTGCTTTCTGTGCGCCACTAGCTTTCTTGTTTGCGTGGCGGCTCAGTGGTTCGCTTGAAGGAGCTCTGGTCGCGACATTGAGTCTTGCATTCGGCACGATACTTTGGCCGTATTCAAAATTTGGGTTTAACGCACCCTTGGCAACCTGCTGTTTGTTAGGCGCGACTCTTTGTACTTGGATAGGTGTTCGAGACTACCGCTCGTACGTACTGATGGCTGGAGGTGCGCTTCAAGGCATGGCATTGCTGACTCGTCACGAAATGGGTGTGATGATAATTCCGATCTTCATCTGGCTTGTGGCAGAGTCAAGGCGAGACCGGCAACTAATGTTTAAGCGTTTGGTGCTATTTGGCTTACCGTTTGCACTCGCAGTGGGTGTGTGGATGTGGTACAACGCAAGCCGGTTCGGTCATCCATTCGATACAGGGCTACTACGGGATCCTAACGTCCGTTTTGATAGTTCCTTTTTTGTGGGTTTATATGGTTTATTAGCGAGCCCGGGTCGGGCACTTTTTCTCTATGCTCCTATTACCCTGGTCGGCCTGTTGGCCTTGAAACGGCTTGCCATGCAAGATCGTTCCACGGCTTTACTATTTGGCCTACAAATCTTGATACTCACTTCATTGATCGCCAAGATGCATCAGTGGGACGGCGGCGAAAGTTATGGTCCTCGGTACTTGGTGCCACTGCTTCCGTATCTAACGGTTCCTATTGCCGTGCTTTTTCCGTTAGGACAGCGTGCTGTGCGTCGCCGTATTCTATTTACAACACTCGCGCTGAGTGTGCTTGTGCAACTTCCAGGAGTGCTTGTCGATTACTCCAAGATCCAAAATGCTTTCGCGAGACAAACCACAGGCTATTCAATTCAAATGAGTCGGTACTCATGGGAAGCCACACCGCTTGTATTAAATGTGAAGTCTGCATTGAAAGGTGTTCCACGAAACGTAGGGCATTTAATAGGAATAGCTACCCCACCAGCCGTTGTGCAATCCGGTCAAGAAACCCAGCGCGATTTTTCTCAGCAATTTGTCTTTAGTCTCGATTTTTGGTGGTTGTACCTCTATTATCTCGGAGTGATTCCTGCTTGGTTGTCAGTTATGGCAGGCATCTTTCCTTTGATGATCGCGAGTTATCTGATTTACATGGTGCGCAGATCGCTTCGATCATTTTCAAATTCTAATCCATGATCCTTCCTCGTAACCCGTCACCAGTGAAAGCATCGCGGGCTGTAAAACGTGCCGCACGGCTCGTGTTTCTTTTCAGTCTCTGCCTTTATGCTGCTACGACCGGTGGAAGTATGGCAACTGACATCATGACTTACGAGGTCACTAAGGCGATCGTCGAAGAGCATTCGGTTGCCCTGCCATACAACGTTTTTGGTATGGAGGCTCATCGCGGCGTTGACAGGCGTTACTACGCACCTTACGGAATCGGTCATGCACTGTACTCGGTGCCTTTCTATATGCTCGGCCGTGCTGCTGATCATTTTACTGAAGGAAGCATTGGTCGTTCCGAGTCTGTCAGAAAGGCTGGGATGACGCTCGGTAGTGTGGTTGCGGCAGCAATCTCGGTCTGGTTAATGTTTTGGTTCGCTTTTGCTCTTACCGGTCGCAGCGGTCCGTCAGTTATGACTGCGCTTTCTCTTGGTTGTGCGACAGCGCTCTGGCCCTACGCGAAGTTTGGTTTCAATGCCCCACTAGCGACACTGTGTGTCCTCGCGGCTGTGTATGCAGCTTGGCACGGCGCTCGGTCTCGCCAAGTTCACACTCTAGTGCTCAGTGGTGTTGGTATAGGTGTTGCACTCCTTGTACGTCATGAACTTGTTTTGATCTCGTTACCAATAGCATTATGGCTTGTGCTCGAATCATGGCCGGATTGGCGTCGTGCGCTTAGGCAAATTTCTATGGTGGCCACGCCGGCAGTTGTCGCGGTTGTGATTACTGGTTATTACAACTGGATCCGGTTTGGCAATGTCTTTGATACTGGGTATCTGCGTGACCATACGGCAGGATTCTCTTCCTTCTTCGAAGGCGCATTAGGTTTGCTATTCAGTCCTGGTGGATCGCTCTTCCTGTACTCACCGTTGCTCATTCTGGGGGCAGTTGCCTTATACGAATTGACACGCCACGACCGAAATTTAGGTATTTTGCTTGGAGGCGTTTCCCTCGTGATGTTTTGTTTTTATGCATCTCTTGAGCATTGGGATGCCGATCGGTCGTATGGACCAAGGTACCTATTACCATTAGCTCCTATGCTGTGTCTTCCTTTAGTGCGATGGTTCGCATGTACGACTGGAGATATGAGGCGACGTGCCGTCATAATTGGATTGGCTTTGAGTTTTATGGTGCAGTTGCCAGGTGTACTCGTAGATTTTTCCAAAGTTGGCAATACGCCTGAGATTGGGTATCAAACGCGTGAAGTGCGTCGCTGGCAATGGCCATCTTCGTCGTTCGCTCTTAATTTGAAGGCGGCAACTGTCGCCGTTCCAGCGAACGTTCGGTTTTTGACCGGTATTGATCCATCTCCGCCACGAGAACCAGCAGTTGGACTTGCGCGTGATTATTCGTCTCAATTTTCGTACAGTCTTGATTTTTGGTGGGTCTACTTATTTTTTTTGACTACCGTTTCAGGGACAACCAGTTTGTTACTGGGTATAGCATCGCTCGGTTCTGCTGGCGCACTTCTTTTGATGCTTCGCCGTACCGTTATCCACCTAAACTGATGTCGGCATAAATCTCGATACGGTCAATGCCACCAACTGAATTTGGCTGTCGGTGAGATTTGGATGGAGTGGCAATGAAAGCAGTTCGTTGCAGAGACGGTTCGCAGTTGGGCAGTCTACTTTATAGGTAGCGAACGCCGGTTGTTGTGGAATTGGGGTTGGGTAATGAATCAAGGTGTAGATTCCATTCGATTTTAAATATTCTTGAAGCCGGTTTCGTTCAGTCGAATGGACAGGAAACAAATGATAGACGTGACCTGCGTCCACTTCGGCTGGTATCCGCACGCTCGTTTCATTGAGGTTGGTTCGATAAAAAGCTGCCAAGCTTCTTCGTCTTTCAGTCCATTGGCGTAGGAAAGGCAGTTTGGCTCGAAGTACTGCAGCTTGAATTTCATCAAGGCGAGAATTCACACCCATAGACTCGTGATGGTTTGGCAACGACTGACCCCCATTGCGCAAGCAGCGGATTTTGTCAGCAAGTACCGTATCGTTGGTTCCGACGATTCCTCCGTCGCCGATAGCCCCAAGATTTTTTGTAGGATAGAAACTGAACGCTCCGCCACTACCAAAGGTGCCAACAGGACGTCCCTCGCAGGTTGCGAGGTGCGCCTGACAGCAATCCTCAATGACTGCCAAGCCATGACATTTTGCAAGATTCATAATAGCGGGCATGTCCGCCGCTTGACCGAAGAGATGCACTGGTAAGATCGCGGCAGTCTTAGGTCCGATTGCGGCGCTCACTGCGGAAGGATTCAGCGTCAGTCGTTCCGCATCGATATCCGCAAAGACCGGAGTAGCGCCAACCATCACAATTGCCATTGCTGTAAACGCTGCTGAAAGTGGTGTTGTAATGACTTCATCCCCAGGCCCAATATTGAGCCCTTTTAGTATTAGAGATAGTGCGTCGGTGCCATTGCCGACTCCAACAGCTTGCGCCAGACCAGACGCAGCAGCAAATTCCTGTTCAAATTCCTCAACCTCTGCACCCAATACGAAGGACCCACTTTTTAAGACACGTTGAATCGCAGTCTCCATAGCTTCAGTCGCTTTGTCAGACTGCAGATTCAGGAATGGAATTTCTTTAACACTCATGACTTTAAGATTCGTTTGCGTGGGTGGCATCAACGTAATGACGCAGATTTTTTCGATAAAATTCTAGTGTGGATAAAAAGCCATCTCGCAATGTAGTTTTCGCTGTCCAGCCAACCGCATTCTTGAATTTAGTTGAGTCAGCGTAAAAATTTCCTATATCAATGGCCCTCTTGTCCTCTGGCCAAGTAACGTACCGGACAGTACCAGCATGAGCTATCTCGAGTAAAAGTTTTACGAGATCTCGAAGGCTAATCGGTTCTATCCCTCCAACGTTATAGACATTGCCATTGCATGTATCTGATGCGCCTGCTTCAAGAAATGCCTCAGCTGCGTCGTCTACGTAGACGAAATCACGCAGTTGTGACCCGTCGCCGTAGACCTGTATTTCATCGTTTTCAAGCGCCAGACGAATAAACCATCCAATGAAACCCTGTCGGTCGTGTTTGATGAGCTGGCGAGGACCGTAGACATTCGTCAGTCTGAGCGAACAGGCACGAATGTCGAATATGTTGTTGTACACGAGATGGTAGTACTCTCCTGCAACTTT
>NZSH01000001.1 GCA_002696705.1 Woeseiaceae bacterium
CTTGAGGCCAATCTTCGGTTTCCTGGACCGGAGACGCTTGAAACCAAGATTTTCGGTCGATTATCCGCGTGGCAAAACTGGATCTTTCAGCGGCCCAATGCAGTTGGCGAACGAGGAGCACTCAAAGTATATGGTGTTGAAGGACGTCCGGACTTCGATTGGCGACGCACCTGAGTTCTTTACAGGGAACGCTTTCATGGAGACAGCTTGACTCATGATATCGAGTGAACAAATTCCGAACAACGTTGACCTGGCAAGTAATAAGCGTTTGCAAAGAGCGCTAGAGCACTGGCAGCCAAGGTATCTCGACTGGTGGCGAGAAATGGGACCGCAGGACTTCCAAGACCATCACCAGGTCTACCTGCGAACTGCTATCAGTGTTGATGCTGATGGATGGGCCCATTTCGACTTCGTCAAACTACCTGAATATCGGTGGGGTATTTTTTTGGCCGAGCCCGTGAAGGACAGGGTAATTGGACATGGCGACCTGATGGGGAAACCAGCCTGG
The DNA here is from genome assembly GCA_002696705.1 of Woeseiaceae bacterium. GTDB lineage: Bacteria > Acidobacteriota > Vicinamibacteria > Vicinamibacterales > UBA823 > UBA8106. The sequence continues at coordinate 509 of NZSH01000001.1, forward strand.
CAAGAAGTGCCTGGAGAATTTCGCAATCAACTCCGGCGTCTGATAGTGACCCAGGGGGATACCGAACCGGCGTCGGTCGAACAGCAGCGCAAACTGGGATCAAAATGTCCGAGTCTCTATGATCTCAGGAACCTTTTTCAAGTGAATGTTGAAGAGGGTCGCCATCTCTGGTCGATGGCCTACCTATTGCACTCATACTTTGGCCGAGACGGTCGAGATGAGGCTGAGGATTTACTCGCTCGCACTAGCGGCAACGCGGACAAGCCACGTATTCTTGAGGCGTTCAATGAGCCGATTGATAATTGGCTCGATTTTTTCATGTTTACTATGTTCACGGACCGTGACGGTAAATCACAATTGATGTCGCTTTCCGAGAGTGCACTTGACCCATTAGCACGTACAACCCGCTTCATGCTGACCGAAGAGGCACACCACATGTTCGTTGGTGAGACTGGTATGTCTCGCATTATTGAGCGGACCTGTCAGTTAATGAAGGCGGCGGGTGGAGTAGCCGAGGATGTACGCCGGCAGGGAGGGATAGATTTGCCGATGATTCAACGGCATCTAAATTTCTGGTTCAGCCGAAGTCTCGATCTACATGGCAGCGAGATCTCGAGCAACGCCGCTTCCTACTTTTCCAATGGTTTAAAAGGTCGAGCGCGAGAAGAAACGTTTCAAGATCATACGGTTGTGGACACGTACTACGATATGGAGGTATTTGAGGGGGGGCAGTTGCGGCGGCAAGAGGTATTAATGCGCAAAGCGATGAATGAGGTTCTTCGCGATTGGTATGTTGGTGACTGTCAGGCGGGGCTGGACCGGTGGAACAAGGTGCTCGAAAATTACGGGCTCTCAGACCGCCTGTACCTGCCAGACAAGAAATTTGGCCGCGGCATCGGAATTTATTCAGAATTTCATTTTACTCCGCAGGGTGAATCGATTTCTGCAGAACAATGGGAACGTAAGAGACAAGAATGGCTTCCTTCTGTCGAAGACAAGGAATATCTTTTAAGTATTATGGTTGAGCCAATCTTTGAGCCAGGTGTTTTTGCCAATTACATCGCTCCACCTCGGCGTGGCATCAATCGGCTACCAGTTAACCATGAGTATGTGAGGACCGAGGCGTAAGGCGCCGTCTTTCTCAAGCATTCCAGAACAGTCCCTCTAAAATTCTATGATTCATTCGATTGCTGTCCTCGGCGCCGGAATTATGGGCCATGGTATCGCGCATGCTGCAATGACTGCAGGATTTGATACACGATTATTCGATGTTTCGGAAAAGGCCTTAGCGCTTGCGCGCACGCAAATCGAGTCTATCGGGAAAGTTGGTGTCGAGCGAGGTAAGGTCACTTCGTCTGAGGTCACTGACACCATGGAACGGTTAACACTTTACCAGGACATTGCTAGTGCGGTCGACGGTGTTGGTTTAGTGATTGAAGCGGTGCCTGAACAGATGGATTTAAAATTGGCCTTGCTCAATGACCTGGAACAACTGGCGCCACAGCAGGCAATTATTGCATCCAACACGTCAGCTCTCAGCCTCACTGAGATGTCAGCAGCTCTATCAAACCCTGGACGTGCCGTCGGCATGCACTTCTTTAATCCTGTGCACAAGATGAAGCTAGTCGAAATTGTTCGAACTTCAGACACTACATCAGAAACTGTTCAGACCATTGAAGAGATCGGTCGACGAATGGGCAAGGAGACCGTGGTTATTCGAGAGTCTCCTGGGTTCGTCACTAGCCGGATTAACGCAACGATTGGGAACGAGGCATTTTTTATGCTTCAAGACGGGATCGCCTCGGCGCGCGATATCGATAAAGCCCTCAAACTCGGTCTAAATCATCCGATGGGTCCATTTGAGCTAGTCGATTTGGTTGGTCTCGACACTCGTTTAAGTGTCTTGAAATTCCTGCATCGTACTCTGGGTGAAAAGTATCGGCCGTGCCCACTTCTTGAGGAGTACGTTCAAGCGGGTCGCCTCGGTAAGAAGGTTGGGAAGGGTGTGTACGAGTATTAACAAGTATGAGAAGATTAGAGCATTAAAGCCAGAATTCATGAACCGAAATCTAAGGTTGCGGCGATGACATATAAGAACATTAAGCTTAGTGTTGAGAACTCAATTGCCGTGCTCACTTTCGATCGTCCTGAAGTGCACAATGCTCTGAATTTTGCAACTATACAGGAAGCGAAGAACGCACTGACAAAGTTAGCTGACGACGATACGGCTAATGTTCTAATCATTACCGGTGGTGGTGACAAAGCGTTTGTGTCTGGAGCCGACATTAACGATCTCAAGACGCGGACGCAGGATGACGGCCTGGCTGCAATCAATTCATCGTTTTTCAAAATGGTCGAGCGCTTCCCCTGTCCAACGATTGCCGCGATCAACGGTTACGCGTTGGGAGGAGGATGCGAGTTAGCTCTGGCGTGCGATATTCGGATTGCCACTGAGACAGCTAAGTTTGGACAACCTGAGTTGGGCTTAGGCATCATTCCGGGTGCGGGAGCCACTCAGAGACTACCCAGAGTGGTTGGCTTAGGTCGCGCCAAACATTTAATTCTCACGGGAGAGATTATTGATGCGAGGAGTGCGCTTGAGATTGGTTTGGTAAGTGCAGTAATTCCCGCAGGGAATCTCGACAAGGCAGCTCATGATATGGCCCGTCGGATTCTTAAGAATGGTCCACTTGCGGCACGACTTGCGAAGGTGGCTCTTAATGCATCGGCGCATGTCGATCTCGATTCTGGACTGATGATCGAAACACTCGCCCAGGCGGTCTGTTACAGTTCCAAGGACAAACTGGAAGGAATGACAGCATTCCTTGAAAAGCGAGCACCTAAATTTACTGGGACTTAGTTGAGACTCAATCTCATTCCATTGGCATTCGTCCTTATTTTAAACGATAATCTGGAGCTATATTGGCTTGGCCTTTTTGCCGATATAGTAAAATGTGTACAATAGATGTCTGGAAGTTACGTGAAGTATTTCTTTCAAGAGAGTCACGTCGCTTAGGTAAAGCGATTAGCTTGTGTAAAGAGTTGGGTTTTATCGGAGGAGTGAATGGCCTACGTAATCTGCGATCCCTGTATTGGTACAAAAGACACGGCTTGTGTCGATGTCTGCCCGGTTGACTGTATTCATCCTCGGAAGGACGAGCCAGAATTTGAAAGTGCAGAGCGGCTCTACATCCATCCAGATGAGTGTATCGATTGCGGCGCCTGTATTCCGGCGTGTCCGGTTGAAGCGATCTTTGTTCTAGACGAAGTGCCTGATGAGTGGCAAGCGTGTATCGCACAAGATGCAGCGTACTATGAGGAATAGCTGTTGTGACGTGCTGAACATAGCATGTTCTATAACTAGTTTTATCGTTTCGTGTAGTGCTTCGTTGGTAGACTAAGCGGGGAATCGGGCATGGGATTAATTGAGCAACGATTCGACGACAATATCATTACTACCAATTTAGATAAGATTCTGAACTGGGCACGACAATCCTCACTTTGGCCGCTAGGTTTTGGCTTAGCATGCTGTGCCATCGAGATGATGGCGGCATCGGCTTCAAGATTTGACATTTCACGGTTTGGTGCTGAAGTCTTTCGGGCCTCGCCACGCCAAGCTGACTTGATGATCGTTGCCGGTACTGTCACGAAGAAGATGGCTCCCGTCCTGAGACGTCTTTACGATCAGATGCCTGAGCCTAAATGGGTGATTTCGATGGGGAGCTGTTCGAATGCTGGTGGTCCTTTCCCGACTTATAGTGTGTTGCAAGGAGTGGATAAAATCGTACCAGTTGATGTGTATATCTCTGGGTGTCCGCCTAGACCAGAAGCGTTACTGTACGGACTGATGCGCTTGCAGGATAAGATTCGTAAGGAAAACACCGTCCTGCGTAAGGCTCGTGTAATCAAATCTGGAGAGTCTGAACCCGTACTGGTTGAAGATCGGGGATAGTGATCGTGCAGAATCTTTTAAAATTTTTCAAAACAATTTTTTTAATTGACCTCGTGAAGGGAATGTGGGTGACCCTAAAGTACACACCCCAACCGGCCTTCACATTTCAGTACCCAGCCGAGCGTCGGCCTGTTGCACCGAGATTTCGAGGTGTACTGCGATTACAGGTGGAGCCTGAAACAGGTGCCCAAACGTGTATTGTTTGTGACCAATGCGCTAAGGCCTGTCCCGATGATCTAATTGATCTTGGTGGGCATCGTGAACCAGGTTTAAAGATTAAGGTGCTTGATTACTTCGACTTCAATCTGTCTCGCTGCAGTTTTTGCGGATTGTGTTCTGAAGTGTGTCCCACCAAGCCTATCAAGGCATTGATCATGAGCGAAGACTACGAATTAGGCAGCTATAATCGAGACTTGCAGATCCTACGCGTCGATGAAATGTACGACGGCGTGCCGATTGAGAACTATTCAAGGTAACACACGGGTAACGCTTCAAGCTTGTTTCCGAGTCTTTTAGCATCGAATCTTAATAACTGCATTACTTTGAACCGGTCCTAAAATTTTAGAGCAGGTATAGTGAAGAGCATATACTTGTCGAATTAGATTCTTTGGGCCACGTCGAATACTCTCTAGCAGAGTTGTCAGGGTTAGCACATGGGCATCCAACTCCGGTTATTACTTGGCATAATATTGCTATTTGTGTCGCTGGCGGTGATGGCCGGAAAAGCTGACGATTCTACGTTTAACGAAATTCAACTTCAACTTGGCAACCTGCTGATCGCTGAGGAGCGCTTTAACGAAGCCATCGAGGCTTTTACGTTAGCGAAACGGGGTACACCGACAGTAAATCAACTTTTTCGAGCACGACAGGGTGCGGTAATGTCGATGCTCCGCTTGGCCAGATTTGGTGAAGCATACGACGAAGCCAGCTTAGCCTATAGTGCAGCACCCGATAACTCTTCGGCAGTTGCATTATATGGCGATGCCTTGTGGGCGCGGGGACTGTTTGGTGAGGCGGAGGAGGCCTACCAAACTGCGCTTGTATTCGACCCAGAGAATGGCCGAGGACATCACGGTCTTGCAAAGGCACTTATAACACGTGGTCGATTGTCAGAAGCTATGGATGCGGTTCAGACCGCACTTCGTTACTTGCCTCGAGATCCTGAACTTCATCATACGGTCGGTACAATTTACGAAAGAATGCAACGGTTTGAGGAATCAGCGATTGCTTTTGGCAACTATGTCAATCTTTTGCCTGCCAAGCATCGGAGTGCGCGCGCCGCTTGGTCACGTTCGCAGATTCGTTTTTTGCGTTCTTTTGGTAACCGAACGCCATTTAAGATGGCCCCGGGTTCCTCTGAGCAACTGTATACGGTGCCATTTAAATTAGTGCGCGAGAAGATCGTTGTGCGTGCAAAAGTAAATGGTGGTCGTGAAATTGATTTTGTTGTCGATACTGGTGCCGAGCAAACGGTACTTTCGCAAGAAGTTGCACGTCGTCAACGTGTCCAGCCGGTTGTCTACACGCTCAGTGCAGGAGTCGGTGAGGTCGGATTTCGTGGATTGCAACTTGCAAGGATTGATACTCTACAAATTGGTTCACTTGTAATTGAGAACGTACCTAGCCTAATCAAGAATCCGCCACTCGGCGGGATGCCCACGCGAGAGACGGAAAGTTTTTCACCTCTGGCAGCAGGACTGTCGATACGTATTGACTATGATCGCCAGCGTTTGACATTGGGGCGCCATCTCGATGCCTCTCAAGCAGACGTTGAGTTACCGTTACGAGTCCATCGTTTAGCGACGGTCCGTGGAAAGATTAACAATGAGAGAGATGCAAGTTTCGTTGTAGATACAGGGGGTGAGGTCATCTCCTTGAGTGCAGCGGCGGCAAGCACTATCGAAACTCAGCCCATGACAAGGAGTTTTCCTCTCAAAGTGTATGGTTCTTCGGGTTGGGATCCAGAGGCATTTTTGTTGCCGGGTGTGAATTTAATGTTTGATTCGATCAGCTTTAATAATTATCCGGTGGTTGTGTTGAATTTACATGCGCCTAGCGCTCTATTAGGTTTTGAACTTGGCGGGATTATTGGGCACGATTTCCTGAAACGCTATCTGGTCGATTTTGATCTTGATAAAAGTGTGATCCGACTAGCGCATCGGTCTTCGGCAGCCGTTGTGTCAGACTAGTTAGAACGAAAACGATTCAGATGCAAGATTTCCTCTTTTTTTGAGGCGTTCAGTGCGTCTTCCCTGTGCAGCTTCGGCGCGTCGACGGTCCTCATCATTATCGAGAATAAGCGACGGGACATCAGTTGGTCGACCATCCTGATCTAAAGCCACAAATGTTAGAAATGCCCGGCTAGTTAGGTGCCGCTCACCTGTAGCTGTCTCTTCACACCAAGCCTCAACTGCGACCTCTAAAGATGTTCGAAATGCGCAGGTAATTCGTGCGCGTAAAATGATTTGGTCGCCGACTTTAACCGGGTTTAAGAATTCCAGACTGTCGACTGCTACAGTTGCGACTCGACTATGAGTATGGCGATGGCTCGCGATGGCTCCTGCGATATCAATTAGATGCATCACTGTACCGCCGAGAATGAATCCCAGTGGGTTCGCGTCGTTCGGTAGTACAACATGGACTGTTTCGGTAGCAGAATCTGCTGGATGTTTTGGTGTTAGGTGGTCCTTAGTCAAATAGTCGCTCCAGTAACGAGGAATAATTAGCCTCTCCAACGACGTGGCCAATGAACTAGTCTTGCAGCATGTTAGAGAACAAACTTAACCAAACGCTGGCATTGTCTTAGGCTTCGTTGTTCCGGTATCAATAGGACTCTAGAAATCGTAACCAATCCACACGTCAAACTTTGCTCGTCGAAAAGCCTCACCACCAGTGAATCCACCAAAGACCATATTTTCCCAGGTTTCGTTGAACAGTGTACGCCACGACCAATCGAGGTGAATGGGAAACCCGAGTGCCATAGTTTGTAGTCCAAACCCATAGGATGCCCGGGCATCTTTTAATCTAAAACCGCTCACGGTCATAGGATTAGCACGAATTGGTGTCAGCAAGCCGGTGTTCGGATCAGTAAGGACCTGCATTACTGGAGACACCTGTTCAGGGTCAGATGTATAGGGTGTGAACGGTTGGTTGTTGATTGCGGCGGCCCCTATGTTGAAAAAAAATGTGCCTCTGATCCCACCAAGTATGCCAATCGGTGTCGCCATGGCTGTGACCAGGGGGAAGCGAAGTTCCACGTTTGCAAAAAATGCCTTGTGGCCAATGAATTCTAGATATTCGTAGCCACGCATTTCAGAGTTACCACCGAAAAAGGTAAAGTCTGGATAATCGCCCCAACTTTGAAAGCCTCGGGCTCGAAATGCCAGTAGTCCAGTGTCGCCCAGGCGAAAATAGTAACGTGCGTCGGCGTTGACACTTCGTTGAGATAAGGTGTTACCAAGTTTTGGCGATTCTGTAAAAGAAATCCGTACAGTATTGCCTGCCAGTGGCCCGAACTCTCGGAATACGGTTGTCTCCTGGACGTAGGTGGCCGTAATCGGCGCGAATAGGCCATCTCGAAAAAGTTCCACGCCAAATTCATTGCTAAGAAAAGCTTCGTTAGCAGTCTGCACTGATGGATCGTCGAAGTTTTCCGAGGAATGGTAAAACCCAGCTGAGAGCTCCAGCCGGCGGAAGCGGCTAAAAGGATAAATTCCAAACACGGTTGCGCCTCGCATGGTCTGCGTTGCGATTGCTTGGTCACGAGTCAAAAAATCAAACGTCGAGTACTGAGAGTAGCCTGGCGTGAAAAAGAACTGTGTCTGCGAAAAGGCTTGGGCGCCCCATTGCAAGCGTCCCGAGAGGTTGGAATATGCCAAGGAACCAGTGCGGTACTGGGCGACTGAAACGGCAAACATGCTGAACTGCTGCTCACCCAGTAAGTCTGTAAAACTTAGCGCGGAGCCTCCCAATATATCGCCGCTGCTACTAACCCCGAAGTTAATGGGTGGCCGGCCATCCATAAATAATTTTTCAAAGGCGCCCTTCCGCCGTGCATTGTCAGCGATGAATGTGTGGCTCAGTGGTGCTTGAAACTCAAAGACAGGCCCAGGCCCGCCGAAATCCGAAGACGCCACCTCAGTGATCGACGTCTCCAGATTCATCGTATGCACACTGTAATTGCCCTTAAAATACGCTACAAATCCGACCTTTGAGTCAGAATCCGCCGCGCTGATGGGCACTGTGGACACGTTTCCCGTTACGGTATCTGTGTGCTGCTTGAGTAATCCTGTCGATAACGAGAGCGTCCAAATGTTATAGATATTACCGTTGCGAGCGATGTCTGGGTCTATTGGTTGCGTGGGGTCGGTTGCAGTAGACGAAAATACCAGAGTGTCTTCATTTAAGAATCGTGCGGCTGTTTCGTCGTGTGCTCCGAAAGTGAGCTGCGTTTTTTCTCCGGTGCTTAAATCTAATTGAAACAACTTATTGTTACCGCTCACCCGAGCGAGATAAACAAGCGAAGAGCCGTCAGGAGAAAACGTGGGGGCGTAAGCAGCGAAATTATCGTTTGTTACATTTGTAACATTACCGCTGTTCAAGTCGAGAAGGTAGATGTCGCCGATGGCGTTTTCCAACGCTGAAAAAGCAATCTGTTGTGAGTTTGGACTGAAGGCAGGAGATTCAGGTTCGTCGACCATTTGCATGTCGAAACGTTGCTCGATTCGACGAGTCAAGACATTACGTACAATTAAGGTCTTGTGCTTACCTGTTCTAACAAAGTACGCCAAATTATCACCACTTGGTGACCATGACATCCAGGGCACCGTAGTCCAGCGGGCTCCAGGAATTGAGATGTATTCGTAACCGTGATCCTGTGAAAAACCTGGGGTCAGATTACGAATAACCTCTCCGTCTTGAATGGAGATCAAGATAATATCCAACTCTTGATCCTTGCGGTTTGTTGCAACGGCTGCCAGCAAGTCGCCTGAAGGTGATGGTTCAATGGTGTAAGCGGCCACAAAAGAAGACACACGGGGGTCTGGAGCAAGATTTCGACCGTAAGCTTCAGGACGTTCTTTGTCTCGAAATGCAAGAAATCGGTCTCTGATGTATTGTGAGAATTCACGATCCCAGTCTTCAGCGGTCAAGTCGGTTGCTTCCATGTAGGCATCACTACCGCCGCCAACGATGTTGGAACGCAGTGCGAACAAGAATTCTCGGATTCCTTGTTTTCCCCATCGTGATTCCATGAACTCAAAGGCCGCATGACCGAGATTGTACGGAAGTCGAGGACTGGTAAAACCAAAGAATTCGTCAGGCACTGTCATTCTTGGGATGATGTCGGCAACAGCTGCATCTCGGACCATCATTAAATCAAGGGGATGCCACACACCTGGGATGTAGTCCGCAAGACCTTCGGCCACCCAAAGCGGCATACTTTGTCCGAGGATTGATTGAGGGATGATGTCGAACTCAAATATATGAGTGAGTTCGTGCACTATTAGTCTGTACAGTTCGTCAGGTGGTTCATCAATTGGCAAAACCATTCGGTTACGGAGCGGTTCCGCGAATGCTGCGATGCCTTCAGGGATGTCGGCCGGTAACACGTTCTGTTGCTCGAATTCGCTATGTGTTTTGAAAAGCACAAGCGGAATCTGGAAGGCTAAATCGTGCCTTAGGTCAGAACTAACCAATTGGTAGGCACTTTCGGCATAGCCAGCAACGCGCTCAATATGTTGCTCTAGTTCAGGGTAATAAAAAATTTCGAAGTGGTCGGTCGCATAGATGTGCCATTTGAAATTGTCGTATTTGACACGATTCTTTCCGTAGTACGGAATAAAATTAGTTTGAGCGCTAATCTCCTGTGGGATTAGAGA
>NZSH01000002.1 GCA_002696705.1 Woeseiaceae bacterium
ATTGCCTTTGCGGCTTTCTGAAATCCCCATGCCGACTTCGCATCTAAAGGGGCCTAGGAATTAGGCACTGGGAACCTAGGGCCTTCTGAGCTATGATTAGCCGCACGAAGTCCACTTTTCTACTAATCCGAAGGAGCACGACATGACCGCGCATTCATCACGAGACCGCAACGGTATCAGCCGACGGAATTTCGTAAGTTTATTGGCCGCCAGCGGGTCAGCCACCTTATTGGGACAGAAAGGCTTGGCGTTCGAAAGCCCAGTGCCACTGCCTCAAACACCAACGATTCCTGATGAGGCGTTTTGGCGGTCTGTCCGTGAACAATTCGTGATGCCAACCGATGTCAGCGTCATAAACGCTGCAAACCTCTGCCCATCTTCTATTCCTGCTCTCAACGCGATGTATGAAAATACGAAGGACATAGACGGTGACCCATCATTTCAGAACCGTGGCAAGATGGGACAGGGCAAAGTCAATACACGAAAGATTCTCGCCGACTATCTGCACGTCACACCAGAGGAAATTATCATCACACGCAACACAAGCGAAGGTAATAACCTGGTGTCGAGCGGTGTCGAACTTTCAGCCAATGACGAGGTCATTATCTTCGGCGACAATCATCCGAGTAATAATGTTGCTTGGAAGGAAAAATCGAAGCGTTTTGGGTTTACCGTCACAGAAATCGAAGTCGTTAGACCACACCCAGGCTTCGACTATTACCTCGAGGTCGTTGACAAGGCGATCACGAGTCGAACGAAGCTTCTGTCATTCACACAGCAGACCAATACTTTTGGAGACGTGTTCCCCGCTAAAGAACTGTGTCAGCTTGCGCACAGCCGAGGCGTCCTAAGTTTGGTAGATGGCGCCCAATCATTTGGAGTCATGAACGTTGACCTGAGCGACATGCAGCCGGATTTCTACACTGGTAGCGCACACAAGTGGCCAGCCGGTCCCAAGGAAACCGGTGTGCTGTACATCAATGCTCGAGCACATGAACAAATCTGGCCGAGTATCTATAGCGCTGGTAGAGGTGATGTCGGAATTTCGAGAACATTTGAAAGTTTCGGACAACGCGACGAACCAGCCATTATCGGATTTGGCGAAGCCTTGAAGTTTCAGCAAAAGATAGGTATGCAAGTAATACAAGATCGAGCCCAGGAGCTTTCCCAGTCACTCATGGAGCAGATTCAGAGCATCAATGGCTTCAAATTGATAACCAGTCGAGACACGACAGAATCTCTATCGGTGGTTGTTTTCGAAACTGGTAGCCTTGACGCAAGAAAGCTCTATAGCGCACTCTATGAGAATGAACGTATTGGTGTTGCGGGACGCCCAAAAGGCTTGCGCATCTCGCCACACTTTTACAATCTACATTCCGAGATCGATCGTACTGTCGCCGCGCTTAAGCACTATGCGGCAGTGGGCGTGTAAGTAATTTATGAGTTTGTAGGGATTTCGACTGGGCTAATAAACCATCAATGTAGCGCGCAGTCGCTGTTCGTGCACACAAATGTATTACCTCACACTTGGTTGCCAATGCAGACCAGGTTTCCAGTGCTTACTCGTCTTGCAATATAGAACCATCTGGAGTTGAACTCGAATTCGATGCGTGAAACTGTGACAAGATATTGACGACTCGACCATCCACTGCAGGTCGACCTACAATAGAGGAAGTCGATGTGGCGCCATCTGGGCGTCCTCACAATTGAAGCCATCATGTCTGACACTCTAACGATTACTGACAACCGGACCAACAAAACCTACGAAATTCAAATCCGGGATGGCTCTATTAGCGCCATGGAGCTTCGTCGTATTAAGGAAAATCCTGAAGATTTTGGCCTGATGACTTACGATCCGGCGCTAACTAACACGGCCGCTTGCCGAAGCAAGATCACATGGATCGATGGTGAACGTGGAATCTTGATGTACCGAGGCTACCCAATTGAACAATTGGCAAAAAATAGTGACTTTCTCGAAACCGCCTACCTGCTCCTCTCTGGCGAACTGCCAACCGCCGCTAGAATGAACAAGTGGAAACACAATGTCACCGTGCATTCGATGTTGCACGAAAATATAAAGAAATTTATGGAGGGTTTTCAGTACACAGCTCATCCAATGGGGATCTTCTTAAGTACCGTTGGAGCAATGTCGACTTTCTATCCTGACGCAAAAGACATCTTCAACGAAGACTCACGAAAAATGCAGACGCTGAGGTTAATAGCTAAAGTGCCTAGTATCGCAGCTTACGCATACCGGCACAGCATGGGACTCCCCTACGTCTACCCGGATAACGACCTGAGCTTTACTGGAAATTTTCTAAATATGCTGTTCAAGATGACAGAGTTGAAGTACCAACCGAACCCGGTACTTGAACGAGCGCTAGATGTTTTATTTATCTTACACGCTGATCATGAACAGAATTGCAGTACGAGTGCCATGCGAGGTATCGGTAGCTCACATGCAGATCCGTATTCAGCCCTGACGGGTGCAGCTGCGGCCTTATATGGTCCCCTGCATGGCGGTGCGAACGAAGCTGTACTTAGAATGCTGGCTGAAATTGGAACGGTCAAGCAAGTTCCAGCAATCATCAAGAGTGTCAAAAACGGTGAACGACGCTTAATGGGCTTCGGACATCGCGTTTACAAATCCTATGATCCACGAGCTAAAATTATTAAGGAAGTGGCAGATCTCGTGTTCGCGGTCACAGGAAAAAATCCAATGCTAGACATTGCCTTAGAATTAGAACGTATCGCCCTAGAGGACGACTACTTTGTTGAGCGAAAACTCTATCCGAATGTCGACTTTTACTCTGGCCTGATTTATCAAGCCATGGGATTTCAACCTGATATGTTTCCTGTACTGTTCGCCATACCACGTACTGCAGGATGGATAGCACAGTGGGAAGAGATGCTATTGGATAAAGATCAAAGAATCACACGACCCAGGCAAATTTATGAAGGCCCAGAAAAGAGAGATTTTATTCCTCGAGAGAAACGCCGATAACCCGCCACAGGATTGTCTTAGTTAGGAAGCCGAAAACTAATACCGCCGCCGACAAAAGTATCTTCAGCACTGGCGCTTAATCCACGTCCAGCATACATATCGAGTTGAATATTGTCTGTCAACAGATATGTCACACCAGCGTCTATAGAATTCGCTGAACTCCTATTGCTATTGAACGCTCTGTTGCCAAAAGCTTCAACGAATCCGCCAAACTTATCAGTTATTTCCACGCCAAGAGCAAGCGAATACCGAAGCAGCCGTTGGCGAGGAGAGATTTTATTCAGCGACTCCCAAGAGTGCCCAATGTTGTAACCTAGTGACACGCGAGATGACAGCGTATGAGAGAACGCTACAAGTACTGACGGGTCAACGCGACCACTCGATAGACTTGCCTGACCAGTCGGCAGTGAGAAACCCGTAAGGACCGCAACTTCAGGACGCCAACTTGATTCTCCGACTAAGTTGACCTTGGCTCCAAGCTGACTATCCCCAGCACCAGAGACACTGCCTGCCGAAATGAAGCCAGCATGACCGAAACGTAATTCAACGCGTCTAGCAATACCAATACGAATAAGTGTTCCAGGTGCTTCCCGACTCGAACTACCAGAATCTCGTGTATAGAGGTATCCCGTTTCAACCTGAGCAAATCCTAGAGGCACGACCACACTTGATTCCGTCTGGTCTGGACGATCAGTGACCAAGTCAGGTGTCTGCGCCAAAAGGATCTCGGTTGAGACTCCCAACATTGCAAACGCACTGAGCGAACATATAAGAATGTGCCTACAAAGCATATTTAACCAATGAAACGTTTTCCAATAATGCTTACCCAAAAGGTCAGCTGGCAATATTAATAACGATGTCCTATTGAGTCTTGTTTCTAATAATGCTTGATACTCTAGCAAGATCGATTAAAAGACGCTCCAATTCACGTCGATAATCCTCTGGCGTCAAATCCGAACGGCGCGTCTTAATATTGTCAACTTGCTGTTCAAGTTGATCGCGTCGTTCAAACAACTCTACAAATTCTGGATACACCTTCACTTGTGACTCAATAGGTTGATCAAGAAACACTTGGCGAGCGATGAGGCCATCCATGCCCTCTCCACCGGCTTCGGTACCTATTCCATCGCCGGAATCCTCAAGGACAGGTCTTTCTGTGGCAAGTTGTCCCTGCCGCTCGTACCAACGCCCTACCTCTTCACTGCAAAACAAAAAAGCTTCCAAGATCGAAACACGACCGTCCTTATTGATATCACTGGAATCAACTTCGAAAACAGAAGAAAAGAATTCTGCAAAGCGAGTTTCATAACGTTGAGCTGAGGAATCAGTTGCTGCAATCACAATTCTACCTGGCGCAGCGAGCCGCTCCATAAATGGAAAACTTGCTGCAGTCGTATTAACGATCACTAACTGTCCAGGCAAAGTATCCATTAGCCTGTCCCATTCACGTGCCTCCAAATCAGGTCCAACCAAGTTGAATTTAGCATCCGTTCCATCAAACGTTCCGTGTCCAATTAATACAACTAGTAATAATGAATCAACAGTCATTCTCGCCTGTAAATTATCAATCACCTGTCGAACACCTTCTCGTGATGCACGTCCGACATCTGGCCCTGGCTTTTCTGCGAGCACGAACAACTGATCGTCTTGAAATCTGAAGCCACTCCGTAGAGAAGACACTAGTGTTGCACGCCAACGGTCATATCGCTCAGCGTATAAAGCTCCTCCTGACGCACCAGATATGATAAGTGCATATCGTTCTTGTGCATCCGCATGAACGCTGCAAATTGTTACAATTAACGTGAGAGAAAACACGTAACTGCTCAGTCTTGTGGTCAAAGAGCGCCGCTCAGGAATCCCAAGGTTCATCGTAATCCCCAATGCCGACGAAGTGCCCATTCAACTGACAGCAACACAACCAGTAACAAAAAGATCCAAAGGCTGTCCCAAAGGTCACGTGGTACCAATGGCCGTTGATCCAGAAGACGATTTTGCAACATTGTGGATACATCACCCACAGCGTCTAAGTCCATCATTGCTCCACCACTCACGGTTGCCATTCTTGAGAGCACTTCGCGATGCAGACGAGGCCCTGCGAACTCCAAATCTGAACCACCTATCAATATCCAATCGCGCACCATACGAAAATCAGCTGTCCTTTCACCGCTGTCCACATCGATACGATAGACGCCACGATCAATCGGTGTAAATTTACCTTCATACTGACCAGTCTCGCCATCTATTAAAGTCAGAGGAACCTGAACGATTTCTCCATTTGGATTAGTCACTTGGGCAACAATCGATCTATTGAGTACGGGCTCAAATCGCACATCACGATTGAATAGATCGATCGTAACTTCGTCACCTAGACTAACACCACCACGAGCTGCCACCGTGACTGGTCCTGGACTAGCTGTCGACAACCATCGGGCTGTTTGCCTCCAAAAAGTTTCGTAGGTCGTATCGTCTGAAGGCAAAAGCATCTTCCAACGCCATGATGCCTCTCCCGTAAAGATCATCGTGCGGCCTCGCCCGTACCGCTGGACTGCGATCAGGGGATATACACCACCAGTTGAACCCAACGTGAAGGCCAGTAGTGACGCGCCAGGTTTCGGGTCTCCAAGCACAGAAACCGCAGCAATTGGTGGAGCATTCAACCATTGATCTCGTGTCGACTGAATTGAATCACCTAAATGCATAATACGGTGTCGTTCACCATCAAAGGTTAGATTGACACGGTGTGGTTCTTGGTTGGTTGGCGATGATAAGTTTGACAACTTCCCACTGACGTTAAGAGGAAGAATAGTGGCAAGAGGCGTATTCGCCAATCCTCGACCGGCAAATGACCGAGCGCCGAAAACCATGACTCCGCCACCTCGACGCGAAACAAATTCTTCTATCATCGACAACTGCTCTGACGAATACGATTGGAAGTCAACGTTCCCAAAGGCGACCGCATCATAACGGAACAGCTCATGAGGTTCCTCCGGGAAGCCAGTTGATAGTGCTCTAGTCCACTCATCATGACCTTGAATATAGAAGGTGTCTTGCCCTCGGTCGTTCTGCCCTTTTCTCAAGACCGAATCCAGCTTGAAACCAGGGTCGACACCCCATGCACGTTTCAGAAAGCTATGCTCATGCCCAGGCGCCCCCTCAACCATTAGAATACGGCGCGTACGTTCTGCTGGCTTCACTAAAACCTGTTGAGTGTTGTTGTTCGTCGTCAATTCCACAGGGTCAGTCACAACCTCAACTGTATACAGGGTCGCAACATCCGGTTTTGGGGAAACGCGGAAAATCTTTCTCACCGCCGAACCCGGCGTCGTAGGAATTACTCGACTCACCTGTATCACTCGACCATCTTCAAGCAAGCGGATTTCGATTGGATCAATACCAAATCCATGACTCACTACCGATGCAGCTAATTCAATCGTCGATTCAGGAAGTGGCGCCTCTCCAACGGTAACGCTTAGCACCTCGCGATCACTAAAGGAGTCCGGTCCTCCCACACCAATCGAAAAAATGGGCGGATCCCCTTCCTTTACAACCGCTGCTGGCTCACGATCACTAGTATCGCCACCGTCAGATATCACTATGACGCCGCCTACACTACGACCGCGGTAACGCTCCCGGACTTCGTCAAGAGCACCAGCTAAATCACTTCGTCTAGCATTAGCCTTGAGTTGCAACAAATCATCGACCTGTAACTTGTCACCAAACCCTAACACTTCAATATCGTATTGCTCACGAATTGATGGCAACAAAACGTTGTGTGCAACTTCGATTGCACGAGATATTCTTGATTGTCCACCAGCGTCTTGAAGTCGCATGCTCTGTGAAACATCCACAAGTACCGGAACTACTATGTCTGGATTTGCTACTCTACGCTCAACCACAATTGGACGTTGAAGGATCGCTAAAAGAAGAATCAGCGTTATGAACCGTAAGCTGGCAAGCACCAATCGTTTTTCTTTCGACAACGGTTGCATCGCTGAACGCGCATAGGTCCAAGCCGTCACGAAAACTAGTGCGGCAACGAGGCCAATATTCACCCATAAGGAAAAAAGATTACCGAAGTGCATGAGATTCGTCTGAATGATTTCAGCGTGGTTTCTGTGAAACTAACGACCTGAAGTAAGTGTCAACCAGATCACGATATTCTTCCGGCATTCGGTCATCAGCACCGGCGTTGACACTGTCAGACATCTCCTCTTTAGCAAGGTATTCAGAGCGTCGCGCGTCGAATCTTTCAAGTGCAAGTTCCACATCCCGTCTAAGCGCCTCCCATTGTGAATAATCTTGCTTAAACGCCTGTGTACCTGGAGCCGACACACTCTTTCGATTTTCAACTTGATTCGCCAAACGTTGATCTAGGGCAGAATTTTCTCTGCGCAGTTCATTAAGAAGATCTTGAGTTTCAAGAAGCGCTCGATCGTACTCAGCAAACAAGTCGGACATTGACAGCTCTTCGCCAGCACTAGGATTATTTGAAGTGAGTTGATTACTAGACAGTGCCTCTATCTGGCGCTCAATGGTGGCGAGTCGATCACGAAGGTCGCTTGACTGCGCTAGTTGTTCAGAAAATCGATCTGCATCGGCGTTACCACGATCGCTTGCGGCCCCGATACGCTCGGTCACTCGGTTAAGCGCTTCCGTTAGTTCATTTTCCCTGACAAAAAATTTTTCCAATTGGTC
>NZSH01000003.1 GCA_002696705.1 Woeseiaceae bacterium
ATATATTTGCGTCGGATGAATCAAACAGTAAACCGATTGATCTCAATCTTCCAGCAGGGGAATGGGAATTTGCGCCTTTGGCCTTCGCAGAAGAAGGCAGCCAATACAGTTACAGTTCAAGACAAGGTTCTAACGCGATCAATCAACTTATTGAAGGACTCCAGCGAACAGACGAGAGACGGCAACTTATGCAAGTTGTCGAAACAGAGCAAGAAGCTGACATTATGCTGGAAATTGTGGCCACACAAGTCATGGGAACCATTAAAGGCGCCAACATCTTTCGAGACGGAGACACTCAAGGAACAGTATCAAGTACTGTGCGAGAAGACGTTATCCTCGCACGCTTGGTAATTCCCAACATGGTTTTCACGACGGATTTTCTAGGCGCAAAAGATGACAGGTTGCGAGGGCCAGGTGAAAACGCCGCAGCCATGATTGAGGAGTGGATAAGCAGAAACTTGGACGCCCTTCAGCAATTAATTGGCACAAGCTATTAAAAACCAAACGGAAAACAACTTGTTAAACCATTCGTCAATGTGGCGACGGACCTCTTGTACGCTTGCGATTATCTTCTCCGCATCTCTCATTCTTAATGCACTTGACCATGAGCACCTACTCAATTCAACTTGGAGCGGACAAGTAGATGCGATCGAATTTAATCGTGATATTTTGCCAATTTTCGAAAACTCATGCACAGTATGTCACGGACCAGCCATTCAGGAAGCAGGACTACGTCTCGACACAGAAATCGCAGTTTTGGTTGGCGGTATAAGTGGACATACGTTTATCCCTGGAGAAAGTGAAGAGAGCTTACTCGTTAAACATTTACTGGGACAGAACGTTCCACAAATGCCATTTAACGAGACGCCGTTACCACCCAAGACGATCGCCCTTATTCGTAGCTGGATCGATTCTTCAAAACTGACTTCTTTTAAAACGACGACCTCCTCAGAAAACGCATCTCACTGGGCCTACGTCAAACCTGAACGTCCTCCTCTTCCTGAAGTTCACACTACCGACTGGGCACGTAACCCTATTGATCGTTTCGTGCTAAGTACCCTAGAAGGCGAAAATCTATCACCTTCACCAGAAGCATCTTCGGCAACCTTGCTGCGCCGATTAACTCTCGACCTTACAGGTCTACCACCAACGGTTCAGGAACTCGATGCTTTTCTTGCCGACAGTAGTCCTACTGCCTATGAAGCAACAGTTGAGCGTTTGCTGGCTTCGCCTCACTACGGTGAACGCTGGGCAAGACCCTGGCTTGATCTTGCACGCTATGCAGATACGGACGGTTACGAAAAAGATCTTCCTAGAACTATTTGGAAATATCGTGATTGGGTCATAAAAGCGTTCAACGACGAGATGTCATTCAAGCAATTCACTATCGAGCAAATTGCCGGAGATATGCTGCCCAATCCAACAATTGATCAACAAATTGCTACAGGTTTTCACCGCAATACGTTGTCAAATAAAGAAGGTGGAGTGGATGATGAAGAAGCACGCTGGGAGACACTAGTCGATCGAGTGAATACCACCGCAAGCGTGTGGTTAGGTTCAACAATTGCTTGCGCACAGTGCCACACGCACAAATTCGATCCGTTTAGCCACGAAGAGTACTACAAATTGCTAGCTTTTTTTAACAACGTTGACTATGAAATCGAGATACCGGACGGTCTTGCGCAGGGAGAATCTTGGGTAGTCGAACCTGAACTCACTCTACCAACAAGTGAACAAGCTATCCAGAGGCAAGTAATCTCCGAAGAACTGGATAGATTGCGTAACACGCTCGAAACGAACACGCCTGAACTTGATACAGCTCAATACATTTGGGAGAGTGAGGTAAACCAGGCAGATAACACTTGGACGATCCTGACTCCGATTGAGCACAAATCAGAAGGTGGTGCAACTCTAACTCGACTCAGAGACGACTCAATACTGGCAAGCGGTCTCAATCCAGAGGCGGACACTTACACCATCACTGCGACTACTGAATTTCGAGGTATTACGGGTATCCGCTTGGAGCTTCTCGAAGACACTTCATTGCCAGCAAATGGCCCCGGGAGAGATGAGGAAGGTAATTTCTTCCTTAGCAAATTTGATGTTCTGATTGCTCCAATAGGTTCTCCTAGATTGAGCACTACCCTTTCTTTCACTGACGTCATGACTAATGACTGGCAAGCCGGTTACGAAGTGACTCGTGCACTCAGAGAAGCACAGGAGGCTGGTGGTTGGGCTTTAAGTGAAAAGGGTTCGAAAACTCAAGGCACAACTCAGTCGGTATTCTTACCGACTAGTCCGTTCGGTTTTGATGTAGGCACTCACATAACCGTACGCCTCGCTCACAACATGAAGCGTGCGAGCAGGAACATCGGTCGTTTTAGGTTATCAATAACGACGGATGGCGATCCCACAACCATTGTCCAAGTACCTATTAGTCTTCACTCAACACTTAAAACACCTCTTGCCAACCGGACAACAAAGGAAGCCTCAGAATTAGCATCGGTGCATCGGACACTTACACCACTTCTACAGCCGATTCGCGACCGGATACAAATCCTAGAAACTCGTTTGGTCGATCTTGAGATTCCGACAGCAATGATCATACGTGAACGTGAGTTGGACGACCGACCTTCAGCCAGAATGCGGTTTCGTGGCACGTTTACGCTGCCAGGAAGAAAAGTCTTTGCTGACGTACCGAACGTTCTTCATCCTTTTCCAGATGGTCAAGAACTGAATCGATTAGGCCTTGCGCACTGGTTAGTTGATGATGACAACCCTCTCGTTGGACGAGTGACGGTTAATCGCCTCTGGGAGAATTTATTCGGGCGTGGTTTGGTTGAAACCAGCGAAGACTTCGGCACTGAAGGAGCCACACCAACACACCAGAATCTGTTGGACTGGCTCGCGGTCGAATTCGTCGAGGGGAACTGGAGCCCAAAGAAAATCCTGCGAACCATCGTGACATCTTCGACTTATCGGCAAGACTCTCGTGGGCATGAAGCGTTACAGAACCGTGATCCCTATAATTTACTCCTCGCCCGTGGACCCCGTTTCCGTGTTGAAGCGGAAATGGTTCGAGACATCGCACTATCAGTCAGTGGCCTACTCAACAGAAAAATTGGAGGACCCAGCGTCCATCCGTACCAACCGGATGGAGTTTGGAACCGTCCATATAGCGATGACCAGTGGATCATGAGTGACGGAATAGACAGGTATCGGCGAGGGCTGTATACCTTTGTTCGCCGCACAGCCCCATATCCAAGCATGACCACCTTTGATGCGCCCAGTCGAGAATTCACGCAAGCCAGACGAATAAATACAAATACACCATTGCAGGCACTAACAACGTTAAATGACCCTGTATTTTTTGAGGCAGCACAACATCTCGCAGCACGGATTTTTCGAGAAACTGATCCTCGCGCGACTATTGCGGCAAGAATTAGGCATGCCTTTCGACTCGTACTCTCACGCGAGCCAAATCACAATGAACTAAACGCGCTGACACAATTTTACAGACAAGAACTGGCTCGATTAGATTCCAATTTGGTTTCGGCTGGCCACATAGTAAGCGGTGGTCCGAATCCAGGCTTGAGTACCACCGAACTCGCCGCTTGGACAATGCTCAGTAATGTAATGTTAAATCTTGACGAAACAATCACGAAAGAGTAACTGTGAGCCATTATCCTCGTAAGTCCTACTCTCAGCGGCTTCAGGCGATTACCCGTCGGCATTTCTTCGAACAAACGGGATTCGGAATAGGAGGAGCTGCGTTGTGGAATTTATTAGGCCTAGACTTGTCAGCCAATCCTCTTCAAACAGAAGCTAGTGAATCGGTGACAGACCCATTGAGGGCGAAAGCATCTCACTTTCCAAACAAAGCCAAAAACATTATCTATCTCTTTCAAGCTGGTGCTCCATCGCATCTAGACCTCTTCGATTTTAAACCAACCCTTCAGGAAATGAACGGACAGGATTGTCCGGAAGAGCTCCTCTCAGGTGAGCGATTTGCCTTTATTGAAGGAGTGCCGAAACTACTTGGTTCTCCTTATGACTTCAAACGTTACGGACAGTCAGGAGCAGAACTATCAGAGCTCCTACCTCATCTCTCCACTGTGGTTGACGATATAGCATTCATTAAGTCGGTAAAGACTACCCAGTTCAACCATGCGCCTGCTCAGATTTTTATGAATACTGGTCATCAAATTGTTGGGCGACCTAGTATGGGTTCTTGGCTGACCTACGGTTTAGGTAGTGAAAACAGGGATCTTCCAGGATTTGTCGTACTTTTGTCAGGTGAAAATGATCCAGATGGAGGCAAGTCCTGCTGGGCTAACGGGTTCTTACCCTCCGTGTACCAAGGTGTGCAATTTAGATCGCAGGGAGACCCAGTACTGTTTCTTACGGACCCAGACGGTGTAACTCGATCAGCGAGACGCAATTCGCTCGACACCATCAAAACATTGAATGAGTTACATCGAAAAACTGTAACGGACCCTGAAATCGATACAAGAATTGCATCCTACGAAATGGCTTACCGGATGCAAACTAGTGTTCCAGAGCTCATGGATATTGATGCAGAACCAGCGTCAATTCACGAAATGTATGGGACCGAACCTGGCCAGTCCTCGTTTGCCAATAATTGTCTATTGGCAAGGCGCCTCATAGAACGTGGCGTCCGGTTTGTGCAGCTGTACCACTGGGGCTGGGATCACCATGGCAACGATAGCACTAACGATATCGCAACAGCTTTGCCTAAACTGTGCAAAGAAACCGACCGAGCCTCGGCGGCCTTACTACGGGATCTCAAGCAACGAGGCCTACTAGACGAAACACTTGTGATTTGGGGTGGTGAATTCGGTCGTACCGCAATGAATGAAGGACGTAACCAATCAAAATTTATTGGCCGCGACCATCATCCAAGAGCCTTCACGATGTGGATGGCAGGCGGTGGAATCAAGGGTGGCACGACCGTTGGTCGCACAGACGACTTTGGGTACAATATTGTTGAAGATCCAGTTGACGTTCACGACCTTCATGCCACAGCACTTCATCTGTTGGGAATCGACCACACTCGATTGACCTATCGTTTCCAAGGTCGTGATTTTCGACTGACCGATGTAGCGGGAAATGTCATTACACAAATACTTACCTAGCGCCCGCTACTTTGCAACGTCATAACCCATAAAGATAACTTTTGACATACCTACGTTAGTCCTACACTTTCTAACGAGGCATCACATCTTCCCAGCGCATAACTGGATTCGACAGCGTTCCTATTCCTTCAACCGAACATTCAGCCACATCTCCTGGCTCCATAAACACCGGTGGTGTTCTGGCATATCCGACACCACCAGGGGTGCCGGTGGCGATCACGTCGCCGGGTTGCAAAATAATATTGTTCGACACAAATTGAACTAACTCGTCGACACTATGCTGCATCAATTCAGTATTCGCATCCTGCATTAGTTCACCAGAAAGGCGAAACTGAATGTCAAGAGAGTGTGGATTTTCTACGAACTCAGCTGGCACAATAAATGGTCCAAGCGGTGCAAACGTGTCACTTCCTTTCCACACCAACCAGTCTGATCCATAGCGATTATCGCCACGACCTTCTCGATCGCCCACATCGTTCATCATCGTGTATCCAAAAATATGTTGCCGAGCCTCTTCAAGAGGCAGATGGCTTGCCGGTTGCCCGATGACGATTGCAAATTCACATTCCCAATCTATCTGCTCGCGCTTAGGTTTCAATAGAATTGGATCGCCATCTCCAATCACGATACTAGCCGGCTTATTAAATAAATATGGATTCTGTCGTGTATCGCTAGCTTCTCGCTTCCAGAAATGATCCATCGACTGAGGAGCACCATCCACAGCTTTGGCATCAGACATCTCAGCAGCTAAACCAGTCGTCATCTCCGTCATGTGTTCCCGATAGTTAAGCGCTGCGGACAGAACAACGTTTGGTTTGACTGGTGGAAAGATGTGCAATTCCGAAAGGTCGTACACATAGCTCAACTTTCTTGAAGAATCAATCGTGGGAACAACCGCATCGACGATCGCATGAATGCGGTCCCGTAAACCTATCTCATAGCGACCAATCAACTCCTTCATGTCGGTCGGCATCGGCAACTTGACCCACAGTGGCTCATGTCGCTCCATAGAAGTATTGGCAATCACTAGATCGATGACATGCTGATCACGCAAGACGACGCCCAAAAGCTCTCGTCCGTCGTATTCAAAAGTACCCAATTTGAATGGTTCTGTAGAACCATTTGCTGGGATTGCTAGAAGCAACAACAAAAGAACGCGACTGATTAATAGCATAAAAATAAAGACTCCAAGCAGTCAATGAGGCACAATCTTACTCAGCATAGGTACAAATAGCTCGCAAGTTGCATCCCTCACCAAATGCAAAACAGTTAATTGCTTGATAAGTTGTCCAAAAAAAAAGGCTCGTGTGACACAAAAAACGAAGTGAGCCATGGAACCTACTCATTATCAGACGTTATGATGTTTTTCACAAGATGACTGCCAGCCAATTAGCAACCGCCGGAATAATCCTGCTTTATCTAGGCTACCGATTCTATTCGAAATTTCTTGCTGATCGCATCTATCAACTTGATGCAGAGTTTAAAACGCCTGCACACACGATGCGAGACGACACCGACTATGTGCCCACACCAAAAATTATTCTCTGGGGACACCATTTTACTGCCGTCGCCGGTGCGGCTCCGATTATCGGTCCGTCCATAGCGATCATCTGGGGTTGGGTCCCGGCAGCCATCTGGGTAATATTTGGCACGATTTTCTTTGCCGGTGCACATGATTTCGGAGCCGTCTGGGCAAGCACCCGCAATCGTGCCCGATCAATAGGTGCGCTAACCGGAGAAATCGTTGGTGCACGAGCTCGTACACTTTTTATGATTGTTATCTTTTTACTGCTCTTGATGGTTAACGCAGTGTTCGCAGTCTCGATTGCTCAGGCACTCCAAGCAACGCCAAGCAGTGTTATCCCTGTATGGGCGGCAACCATTGTCGCCATAGGCCTTGGACAGTTAATTTTTCGAATGAAAGTGCCGATTCTCTGGCCAACAATAATTGGTACAGTCATTTTGTACCTTGTTATTCCACTCGGAGAACTTGCCCCAATTGAACTACCGCAAACACTTGTGGGGCTGACTCCTGGCGCACAATGGATTTTAATCCTCTTTGCATATGCGAGCATCGCCTCTTTGCTGCCAATTTGGGTATTACTACAACCACGTGCTTACATCAATGGGATCCAGTTATTTGTCGGTTTAATTCTGGTGTATGCCACAGTCTTTATTGCAGCTCCGCCAATTGTCGCCCCGGCATTCAATATGGCTCTGCCAGCCAACACACCAGACCTGTTACCACTTTTGTTTGTAACAGTTGGCTGTGGCGCAGTCTCAGGGTTTCATGGCCTAGTCGGGTCAGGTACGACATCGAAACAAATCAACCTCGAGACCGATGAACGATTTGTG